>NZ_CP019791.1:910922-1214563 GCF_002007645.1 Anaerohalosphaera lusitana | reverse complement strand
AAAAAACAAAAGCCTGGTGATACCGGACGAGAAAGCTTCGCCGAAGTGGTTATGCCCCCAGTATTGCGGGAACAACTGAAGGTTATCAATCCCTGGCTTGAAGACGATCAGGTTGAAGAAGTCGTAAAGCAACTAACAGCTAACTTCCCGGGAACTAACCTGCTTGAAAATAACAAACACCTTTTGCAATTGCTTCTAGAGAATACGAGTGTCAGCGAAAATCGACAGACCGGAGACCAAAGTCCAACTGTCAAGTTCATTGACTCTAAGGAAAAGAAGAATAACCGTTTCATTGCTGTATGCCAATACAAGGTTCGTGTTTTGGGAACGGAGCATCACATTGTTCCTGATGTCGTCCTGTTTCTCAATGGCCTGCCGGTAGTCGTCATCGAGTGTAAGTCGCCAAAGGTAAATGACGCAATACCTGAAGCAATCGATCAGCTACTTCGTTACAGTGAACAGCGAGGGGCAAATGGCGAAGGAAGCAAACCTTTATTCTATTACAATCAGTTTGTTGTAGTCACATGTCGCCAGGAGGCCAAGTTCGGCACCATAACAACGCACAGTGAAAAATATTTCTATCGCTGGGCTGATCCTTATCCCCGCAGTGTGGATGAACTGGAACATGGAACCAGCGGTCCGAATGACCAGCAACGACTTGTGGCCGGAATGCTTGACCATGAAAATTTACTGAGCCTTATACGCACGTTTACATTGTTTTCTACAAACGACAAAGGGCAGGCTATCAAAATTGTCGGGCGGTATCAGCAATTTAGAGCTGTGAAGCTTGCAGTTAAGCGACTCCTAGCCGGAAAAAGTCCCCGCGAGCGCAGCGGCATTGTCTGGCACACACAAGGATCAGGAAAGTCTCTCACCATGATGTTTATGGTACGCGAGATGTATAGGCATGCCAATCTGTCACACTGGAAAGTTGTTTTTGTTACCGACCGAACTCAGCTGGAAGAACAACTTACTGAGACAAGCCAGAGCATCGGTTTCACTGTAAAAGTCGCAGATAGGATAAGGCGATTAAAGGAGTTACTGAGAACCGATACTTCGGACTTGGTGATGGCTATGATTCATAAGTTCAGGGAAGTAGATCTGGTCGAAACTTTTCCGGAGCTGAATACAAGCCCAAATATCTTAGTGATGACGGATGAAGCTCATCGCTCTCAATACAAACTACTCGCAGCTAATCTCGATAAAGGTATCCCTAACGCAGCCAAGATCGGCTATACAGGGACACCAATCGATAAGACCGAACGGGTCTTCGGTGACTACATTGATAAGTACACTATGCGTCAATCTATAGATGATGGCGTGACACTTGAAATCGTATATGAAGGACGCACTCACAACGCTGAAGTGGCCGATCAGCAGGCTATGGATTCCCAGTTTCAAGATGTTTTCAGTGACTATAATCTGCAGGAAAGGCTAAAGGTTCTGGGCTATGGATCACGGCAGGCTTATCTTGAAGCTAAGGATACAATAGTAGCCAAAGCCAAAGACATGGTGACACACTACTTAACGCATGTTTACCCTAACGGATACAAAGCCCAGGTAGTGGCAACATCTCGTGAAGCAGCTGTAAGATACAAGGACGCTATTGACACAGCATTATCTGAAGCAGTCTCATGTCTAGAGCAATCAAATCCGAACAAGCTGGATTTGGATCAGTTGCGAAGACTGAAGACAGACGTTGTTATTTCTGGCGGACATAACGACTTACCACATCTGAAGGCATATAGCGATAAGTCTAAGCATGACGCCAGCATAAAGAGCTTTAAACTGGCTTTTGGCAATGAGGATGAAGGCATAAAAGGCGATATCGGAATTCTCATCGTCAATAATATGCTATTAACAGGTTTTGATGCACCCGTTGAGCAGGTCATGTATCTCGACAAAGTGGTCGTAGCTCATAATCTTTTACAGGCCATTGCTCGCGTTAACCGCGTAAGCGATGAAACAAAGGAAAAAGGGTTCGTCGTAGACTACGTGGGGATTGGTCATCATCTTAAAAAAGCGATAGATGCATATGATGAACGTGAGCAGAAAGAGATTGTCGACACACTGAGTTTCCCTGAACAGGAACTTCGCGATCTGAAAGAAAGCCACGCTGAAATCATGTCACTGTTGAACGAAAATGGTCTGACTGATTTGACCGATCATGACGCGTTCTTCGATGTTTTCTATGACGAAGATTTACGGTACAGGTTTATTCAGGCATTTAAGAAGTTAACTAAGTGCCTCAACCTCGTGTTCCCAGCTCGTCAGGCATTAGATTACATGAATGACTATCAAGCATTAACAGAGATTAATGTCCTAGCGGGCAAACATTTTCGTGACAAACGGCTGAGTATGAAAGGGGTACCCCCAAAGCTTAGGGCGATTGCAGACGAGCATTTAGAATCCAAAGGCATTGACGTTAAAATCAAGCCGATCTCCATACTTGACGAAGATTTTCAAAAAGATGTTGCCAATCGCAGTCGAACCAAGACTAAAGCAGCCGAGGTTGAGCATGCAATCCGCCACCATCTGGAGATTGAGTTGGATGATGATCCTGACTTGCAAGCTTCTTTTGCAGAGGCTCTGACAAAGATCTTTGAAGAGTTCCGGGACAATTGGCAAAAAATTTATGAGGAACTCGAAAAGCTAAGATCGCGAATTGTCAATGCAAGCAAAGAGCCAACATATGGACTGCATAGAAAGAAACAGATGCCTTTCTTTCGAATGCTTAAACGAGAAATTCACCTTGATGGACAAATGAATGAGGATCAGGTCAGCCAATTGGTCGACCTTACTCAACACATTTATAATCTTGTGGAACGTGAGCTGCAACTTACAGGATTCTGGGAAAGCATACCTGCCCGAAATCGACTGCGTGCTGAAATCAAAAAGACGCTGCTTTCAAGAAAGTTCCAAACTATCCCTGGCTTAGTCCAAAATAGAAACCGTCTGATAAGCAGAACCATGGAAATCGCTGAGAACAAAAACGATACCATTCTTTATGCGGAATAGAGTTCGATGGAGTTTGCGTACACAGTAAAAAGATCTCGGAAGCGAAAAAAGCTGACAATCACGGTTGAACGCGACAAATCTGTAGTTGTGCACGCGCCATTTGAACTTCCAGATGACAGGATTGGAGAAATACTCGAGTCGAAGAAAGCTTGGGTTTTTGAAAAATTAACACACAGTCAGAAATATTCTGATCTCCCACACCCACCTGGCAAGGAGCTAGTTAATGGTGAATCAGCATTATATTTGGGCAAACTGTACCGTATAGAATTGGTGGAGCAGCTAGAAGAAATTTGCTTTTCGAATCGATTTTTAATCCCGAGCTCGCAACAACATCAACGCAAAACGGTTTTGAAGAACTGGTATATTGCTAAAGCCAAAGAAAAACTTCTTCCTAAAGCTGTCGGACACGCTAAAGAACTTGGCGTCAATTTCAATCACATAAAGATAGTCGACAATCGCTACAGGTGGGGTTCGTGCACTCCAAGAAACAATGTCAATCTAAACTGGCGGTTGATCAAGGCTCCGATGTTCACAGTAGACTACGTGATTGTCCATGAACTTGCGCACTTACTCGAAGCTAATCACACGGCCAATTTCTGGAGCATAGTTCGCACCCACACACCAAAAATGGAAAAGGCAAGATCGTGGCTGAAGGAAAACGGACAAATTCTCGAGGAAGATATTTAGCTTAAGCTGAAGCAATAACACGAAATCTTGCATCTGCTGTTTTTTTGAGATACAACTCCGTGGTACCAAGTAAGTTAAGAATGGAATGTGACACTTGGCTTTTCGATAAACCAGGCTGCACTGGCTTGACCCCGAAAAACTGTACCGTTGCTGATTAGAGAGTATCCGTTATAATTTGTTAGTTTTTATGGAAAGGATGCTCTTATGAAACGCAAGAATCACAGTCCCGAACAGATCGTAAAGATGCTCCGTCAGGCGGATGCTGTAATCGGCTCCGGCGGTACGGTCCAGCAGGCCTGCCGTGAGCTGGGCATCAGCGAGGCGACCTACTACAACTGGCGCAAGCAGTACGGCCGCATGAAGCTCGACCAGGTCAAGCAGCTCAAGGCCCTGCAAAAAGAGAACGCTCAGCTCAAAAAGCTCGTTGCCGACCAGGCACTGGACAACGCCATCCTCAAGGAGGCGCTTTCGGGAAATTACTGAGCCCGGCCCGGAGACGCAAATCGGCCAGGCATGTTCAAAAGAGTCTGGCCGTATCCGAGCGTCGGGCATGCAAGGTGATAGGTCAGCCGCGAGCGAGCCAGCGGTATAAACCTCAGCAACAGCCAACGAACACGGCACTGACTAGCAAGATAATCGAGCTGGCAAAGGAACACCAGTGCTACGGCTACAGGTTTATAACGGCCAAGCTTCGTCAGCATGGCTGGCGTGTGAATCACAAACGAGTTCAACGAATATGGCGAAAGGAAGCGTTACAAGTGCATCACAGACGCAAAGGGCGAAAATCGAAAGGCAACAGCGACAACAGCTGCAGCGTGCAAAAGGCCGAGTACAAGGACCATGTCTGGACGTATGATTTCGTCAGCGACCAGAGCGAGGACGGGCGCAGCCTGAAGTTTCTCACGGTGCTCGATGAGTTCACGCGTGAGTCGCTTACGATAGAAGTAGGCAGGTCGATCAAGTCGGGCGATGTGGTTGAAACGCTGGAATACTTGTTTGCGGTCCGAGGCGTGCCTGGATTTATACGCAGCGACAATGGGCCGGAATTTGTGGCCCATGCGATCAAGAAGACGCTCGGCAAAAAGAACGTCGAAACGCTTTATATCGAGAAGGGTCAGCCGTGGGAAAACGGCTTTATAGAATCGTTCAACGGCAAGTTCAGAGATGAGGTGCTCAATCGTGAATTGTTTTACTCGGTTAAGGAAGCGAAAGTGATTGTCGAACAGTGGCGGATGGAATATAATAACCATCGGCCGCACAGCGGGCTGGACTACGCGACCCCGGCCGAGTTCGCCGCCTCGTGCATTGCTTCCGCTTCGCCTACGGCTCAGCTACAGCAATACACGACAGATGAGAAGGATAACTCTCTAACAGAAGCTGGTACATAATTCGGGGGCAGGTCAGCACAACCATAACCTCAAACTGTAATTTAGAGCGACGCGTTAATTGCTCAAGTTTGCTCGCATCCCCATAAGCACCTTTTCTAAACCTGCTATACCCTTGTTGTCTCCACTTGTTATGACGACTTTTCATGTGCTCAAGCAATGCTTTCATTCCACCGTGCTTCCATTTGATGCATTTCTGGGCTTGACCGCAGAGCTGGTAGAAGTCATCCACTCTCGCACCAATTTGATCGTGCAACGAATATTTGCAATGGACTAAGCACAAAGTCACTTGGTCATTACTTTCACGTCTTATAGCAATGATATCAGCCGCTTCTCCTGAATCATCGTCATTGAAGATCACATCATAATCGTCCCATATGTTCTCAATCATTTTGTACTGTATTGAATCTTTTCTTTTGTCTTGTCCTTCTGACTCCCTTTTAATATCTACAGTCGCCCAATCTAACGTCTCAATAGAGTCTGCATCAAATTCACCCTGGCATTCAGCTTCTACAAGAAAATTATTATATGAAAAAGCACCGTCAGCATACATAAACAATAGTGGATCACGCATGCACCAATCAGCAAGTGAATTGAATTCTCCACTAGATTTTTTGATTTCTATTTCTAAACCTGCAATTAAAGAATAGCTAAAACCTTGTGACCCACCGATTTGAAAATTATATACACTTTCAGACTTTGGACTTATAATTTTAAATTTATATGGCCCCTCATCAGAGTGGCTATCAATTACAATATCAACTTCATTTAACCGGAATTCATCTTCTCCTTGGCGGATAATTACTCGATCTTCAGCAGATCGCAAAATATCCTCACCCCATTCTACTTCTACTGGCACTTTTCGCGGCCTAGCTTCTAATTCTTGAGGTTTTAAAAAACCAGATGTAATTTCATTTTCATCAATATTTTCATCGATAACTTTACTTCCTACACCGCAACACCACTGTTGCCAATCATTAATTGTGCCTCCAGTAACAGACCACAGTTTTCCTTTTTTGAAAGAACACCCCTGAGTTATTCGACTGCCATTTTCGTATCCCCATCCAAATAGATTATTTAGACTAGCTTCAGACTTTTCAATTAGAGAAAGCCCTGCAGACACGTCAGGACCAAAATACATTGTGTAACGAACTGTGCCTGTCCTGGACGCACCAAGATTCTTCACCATAGGCCTCTCAATGTTACTGAAAGCTCGACAGACACGTAATCCATTCACCAGCTTAGCGTCATCTCCAATTATGGCACATGCTGCTCTTCGGGTATTTAGTACACCATAATTGCTAGCATGAAGGAATAGTAAGCCGAGTTCGTCATTCCAGTTAGCCACTATAAGATGCCACGTCCAATCCCTAATGTCTTTATACCGTCCCCATTTCACATCATCCTTTTTTGCGAACACGACGACAATGATCTTTTCGCTTGGATTTATTGCATGCCACTGGACTTCGGTCGACGGAAGAACCTCAAGAAGTTTCTCCGGCTGCCATTTTGCTTCTTCGGCAGTAAACATAAGTGCCGACATCGTTGGCCGCAAATTCCAGAGAGGAAGCTCATCGGGTAGAGTGCCTTCAAAACTGTCTATAAGTTCCTGGAGACGAACTTCTTCTTCTATCTTTGATTCACTTTGTCGCCGTAAGAGTTCATTCCAATTGGCATCCTCAGCATACAGTGCTTGCAATTCCTTATCTACACTAGGATTTGCTACATTTACAACCACAGAAGCATCCCCAACGGAAGATGCTTTACGGGTAAATCTACCCACAAACTGCAATGTGATTGGCAAACTCCTGTGAATTTCGTGCATAGCTGCTATTTTTAAATTCGGAAGATCGAACCCTTCGCCAAACATGTCAACACAAACTAGAATTCGTGACTTCCGGTTCTCAAGTTTTTCAAGACACTTCAACTTTTCTGTTTGTGATACTTGTGAGTGAATTCCAATAGCATTAAACTCAGGTGCAATTTCATTGTAAATGCTGACCACGTTTTCGACATCACTTATATTTTTTACACGGGCAAGAACAAGGTGGTCTAACGTCTTCTCCAAATCTTCTCGAAGTTTGGCAATGGTTCTTTCGGCGATCTTCCTATCTGATGCAGCTTCATCTATTTCATCAACAGGGCATAAATCTACATACTTGAAGTAGCCTGCTTTCTGCGCCCGCCCAAGCGGATAATTGTAGACCAGTTTGCCACTGAAACGCTTACCATCACGCCTGAAAGGAGTAGCTGTGAATTGCACCACATGTTTTTCTTCGAACAAGTCTTTAATGTGCTGCCAAGTTTTGGCCCCTAGATGATGTGCCTCGTCAACAAAAAGATGAGTACATTCTCCAGCTAAGGCTTTGCGAGACGCCTCGTCACAACTATTTAGAATGCTAGCTGTAGCAACAATAACATTGCAGCAATTAGCAAAATCTCTGGCTTCTTGCTCGTCATGAATCCCTCTTTTAAGCAATCCTGTACAAGGATTCGGGATGCCATGCGGTATTGCCTGTATTTTTCGCAAGCAACCAAGTGACTGAAACTTGGTAAATAGCTGCGATCTTAATGCATCGGAGGGGACCACTACAAGCAGCCTAGGACATTGAGCATAAACCAGCAGCGACAGCATTGTCTCAGTTTTGCCTGTGCCCGTCGGCATTACAACTGTCACTGGATTACTTCTTAACGTCCAATGGGCGGCAGTAGCATGAATTGCGCCAATCTGTGGTTCCCGCAGCCCCACCGTGCCACTTTTCTCATCCTCTTGTATAAAGCGAAAATGTCCCTGCCATTCTTTAACAATTGACTTTGGATCTGCAACCCAATCATCTGCTGGATGCTGCAACCACTTTAATTTTGTGTCACAGGTAAGGTCCTCTGGGCCTATCGCATCCTGGCAGATGCGTAATTGGCACGGCACCTCTGAATGACTCTGCTTTGTCCTAGGCGGGTAAATCGCAAATTCGCGGCCCAATGAGTCGTTGTATAAGTACGCACTTTTAGCCGTCTTCTGGAAAGTAAGATCGCAAATTTGGGCTGGCTCTGCAACTTGAATTACAGTATTGCCGCCAATTTTCCTGCGGTTGGCTTCGCGTAAGGGAAGGTATAATTGACAGTTTCTTGACACAAGTTCCTCCTAGAGAACAAATTGTCACCTTGTCATCTGTTTAGCACCTCATATCTATCTCCACCAGCCATACCGCTTAAGCAGCCAGTGAGACCAATCGTTTGAGCAGCATTGCTCAATTGCAGTGAGCAAATTCTCTGAATGGATATTGCAGAAAGTATCCGGGCCGACCAGTTTTTTCCATGCATCAAATACGGTGGCTCCATGAGCGGCAAATTCAGGCGATGTAAAGGTATATGCAAGCTGACGATTGGCCTTAGGAGATACATGCAAATGAGTCACAATATCGGCACCAAGCTCTCCAGCTGCCTGCATTTTGCTAGCCAGCAAACTTTGCCGCATGAGTTGGTAGAAGGGTTCTACAAAATAGTCTGTGTAGTTTGGCAACTTACCGTGGTTCAGTTGGGACTTGTGGAAATCTTCCTTATATGTCGCCAGCCGGGTCTTGTTGTAGTCTCCAGCGGTAGGAAGCTTGCAGCGCAGATATTCCTCTGTATACTTCCACTCACCGAGCACCAAGTGCCTTTTGCCGTCGAACTGCTCGAACAGGAACGCAAAATCCAGACTTGTGCAATTTGCGCCCCGCTGAGGCCAAGACCGTTCTCCTTCAAAATGCGTTTTTTCTCCAACAAACTCAAAGCAAAGGTAGGGGACAGCATTTTCACCATCCTCCTGGTCAGCTTCAAAAGTCAGAGCTTCTTTAAGTTCTGGGAAAAACACCCTAAATACACGCTCAAACAGACGTTTGTCTCGCGTCATTGGAAATAATGAATTTACACACATTGACTGTGAACAACACAGATGATTGCTGGGCAAGGCCTTCTGTTTGCCTTCTGTATCTGCAAACCCATCATGCCAGGGAATGTTGCGTCTCCTGAAGTAGTCAAGAGCATCTTTTCTGATAGACATATGAAGATTTTCCGATGAGCACTCTTCAGGCAGGCAAAAAGTACGCGGTATGTTTCGGTAGACACCCTCAGGTTGCGCTGCTTCTGAAAACAGACTGCTTTTTAGCTGTGCATATCTTTGCTTTTCTTGATCTCTGAAACCCATCCACTTCCTTTCTCATCGCACAAAAACTTGCCATATACGACCAGAATAGTTTTCAGAAAGCATTTGTCAAAGATTTTCCGCTCCACTTCTGACGGTTTTCACACTTCACTACCTTCAATGCAGCTGCCTTGGTCCCATAATTGACATTATGGTGCGAACAATTTGCCTGATGGGCTTTCAAAACGATTTAATAGCCTACTTGGCTGTACCTCCTCTTTGCATAATGCTTTTTAATCCACATTCCTTACAACATTTTTTTTGTTTTACCACTTGCTAACATGCTTGGCAGACCTACTTGGCTTCACAGTTGTCAAAATGACTGCTCCTGTACCAAAGAATAGAAGCAGAGAGGCTAGTCCCAACCGCTGACTACCAGTGGCTGTTGCTATAAGACCGAATGTGAGCGGACCTAAAACTGACGAGACCTTGCCTGCCAACGCATTAAAGCCGAAAAACTCCGCGGCATGATTCTCAGTTAGCATGTCAGAAAACATACTCCGCAAAACTGCCTGCGTAGAACCGAGCACAAGTCCCATTGTACCAGCCATCAAGTACGGAACAACAGGATGCCTGCCAAAGACCATTAAAAGAACCACACCGACCCAAACCACTAAAGTCGCGAGTACAACAATTTTCTTCCCAATTCGGTCTCCAAGGACCCCGGCAATTATCGTACATGGTATGCCTATCAACTGTACAATAAGCGTCAGTATCAGTATTTCAGTAACTGGCATGCCGAAATTAGTCTGAAGGAATATCGCGGTAAAGTAAATAACTGTGACAATTGCATCGCTTATGAAGTAGAAAGCCAACAGGAACTTAAATATCTCCTTATGGGCACGCCATTGGCGAACGGTTTTTATGACTTCAGCATACGCTTTCATAACAATTGAGGGGCTGAATTGGCTTCTACTATTCTCCCTTGGAACAATACCACGCAACATGATGAATGCCGGAATTGAAAACACAAGGTAAAATCCTGCTGTAATCGTAAAACTAGTTCGATACTGGACCAGGTTATCTGTGGCCAGCCCTCCCTTCAGCAAGGGGTAGCAGAGGATAAAACAAAGGATGCCTCCCAAGTAACCCACCCCCCATCCGATAGAAGATAGCCTAGCCGACCGAGAATTATCTACTATTGATCTAAGGTAAGAGTCATAGAGCGAAATAGCTATGGCGTAAGTCACATTCGCTACAATAAATAGTATTCCACCAACTACGACCATACCGTCCGTTATAAACCAGAGGAGACCTGTTAACAGACAGCAAATTACCGTGCATAAAGTAAAAAGTCTGTGACGTAATCCACCAACATCCGCTAGGCTGCCGATGAATGGAGCGAGAAAGCCAGCAATCGCAAGCGACAAAGACACTAGAAAAGACCACTGGAGATCTGCACCGGCGTGTCCACCTGCTACGACCTGCCTGTAGTACACTGCGAATGCCACGGCCGGTACTAATAAAATGTATGCCGAATTTGAGAAATCGTAGAGAACCCATGCCACGACTTGAGGGTTCCAGATAGATTTACAAGCCTTTCCTGACATAATGCCTCCTAACCCGCATGCTCGGCGGTGATGATGGTAGCTTCATTTGCGATTTCAACTTGAGGCAATGTCGAAAACTGGTCAGACAATCGCTTCATACATTCGCAAAATCTACGTTTGGGCATGAAGCGGTGCGATGAGTAAGGGCGCATTCGAACCCACTCCAAGAAGCTATAGCCCGAATATGAAACCACTTCTTTATACTGCTCGGTTTGAATGTCGCTATATCCCACGTCCATTAAGATCGTTTCAATCTGGTTAATTCTTGGGAATCGGGCTAGTTCCGCCAGCAGAGCCTCTGGAAAGCCATTAAGCTCAGGGCGAGACTTCAGTTGTTGATGTGAAAGTGTAACGATTGCCAGCCTTGAACCGGAGCGAAGAACGCGGGCAAACTCATACAGAGCCTTGTGCGGTTGTGAAAATCTATGAAAAGCAAACATAACAGTTAACCCATCAATCGACTTAGAGGCTAGAGGTAAATCAACCGAGTCTGCCACTTTCCAAGTGCAAGAAGAGAGTCCTGCTTTAGCATGTAATATGCGTGCGGCATCCTTATCAATGCCAATAACGCTGCCACGATACATTTCTGCAAGCACGACTGTGTGAAGGCCTGGACCACAACCAACATCGCAAAGAATGCCTCCAGCTGGTAACTGCAGCCGTTCGAGTATGCGTCTACAAAGCCCGGGGCTGGTGGCGCGGAGATGAGCATACTGCTCAGGAGAAAGTTGGCAATCAGTTTCACGATGTATCTTCATGAATTTAAACCCTTTTAAATCCAGTTATGTTATTCAGTTATTGTCAATGGAATTCTCTTGTTCTCGGCTAATTCAGCAATATCGGCCTTCGAATATGTGACTGGAGTAAATGCACCATCCTCAATCGCCCGCTCAAAGTAGCTAACCCACTCCTCTGATTTATCATAGTAGTCGGCCCAACCTAAGCCATAAGCAAGAATGGCAAGACTGGTCGGAACTGAATCGCGACGCGTTGGTGAAGCGTCTGATCGTACGACTATCAATGTAAGAGGATTTGGGCGTTCTGGCACATCGCTGAAGCGTGTACGATGGTAGAGAACCAGCCTTTCCTGTAAAAATGAAAAAAGCTGTCCCGATAGTGTGATTGGGTCTGATCGCCATCGCTGAAATGAGGTCACCACCTCGCGGCATATTTCCAAAGAGTCGTCAAATGGCCCATTACCGGCGATGATCTCGTCTGTCTCGACATCCTCATCATTTTCCAGCTTACCAAGAACCATGGCTAATAATAGGGGCATCTTAAGCACAGATTTTCGCTCGCGTTCGCTGGAGAAAACAAAAACTCGCGATTTTCCTTCAGTAATAATCTGGGTATGACACCAAAGGGCTTCTGGTTTCCGTGCCGACAGCGGTTCTTCCTGAAGAGGGCTGTCGAACCAAACGTCGCTCCCAGGTTCTAGATTACTCAGAAGTTTTTTAGCAAAATCAATAACGTAGCTTGTTTGGCCCGCAGTCCTAGCATGTTCATCTCCAGCTCGCTGCTTGGCAATCGGAAGTCTGAGGAACAAATCCTCATCGGCTCCAAGAACACGAGCGATCCACCGTCGACGGTCTTCGCTAACATCACGCTTCAGCTTGCCATCCTCAAGTCTTGATATCCAGGACTGACTCACTGTGTCGGCCTTCCCATCAGGCCTTGTAGGATAATGGCGTTGCTCGGCATCTTCTGTCATGCGTCTGGCAAGGTCACCCTGCGTCATCGCACCTCGATATTCTTTAACCGCCTGCCCCAGTGTATTGTAATTGTCTTGTCTTGACATAGTTCGCATCCATCAGAATATCAATACCAACGTCAGAATAATGCACATTATACTCGCATCAGCCTTGACTGTCTAGTGCTATCTCCCGCTTAAGGCCGCATATAAATCCAGAAAAAACACATATATTCAGCATGTACTGCTTTTATTCTTGTCAAATACGCATATACAGATATAATATGCATATCCCAGTCAGCATGGACTTATCGGCTGTCAGCCCCCGAAGACAGTGGCATAAGAAGGCGAGGTTCAATGCGATTGGTAGCAAGTGGCAATGTCAGCGTTAGCGGCAATTTGGCAAACAGGTAGTCGCCAGTCCTTACTGGTTCGATATACAGCTAAACAGTCTGTCATATTTTATAAGGAGACCCAAAATGCCACATGTAAATAAGATTATTTTCCGGAAAATGCGTAGGGAATTTGCTAGATTCCCTAATTTGGATGTTTCGGAAACGGTTAAGTTGGGGAAAGTTGGTTTTTTCGATAATCGACGCGCATTCTTTAATTGGAAGACATCATTGGACCGACTTAACTTATTTATTTCTGAGGAACCTCGGGACGACAAATTTCCAATTTGTGACGAGCTGTACACATCATATGGCGGTGTGGAAACGCAATTTCGCGTGACTGAAGAGAAATTTGGCACAGCAGATTTTCTTTTCAGAAAAAAATACGCTGTTGCGGCCCAAGCTATTGGCACCGAATCGAAAGCCTTAGACATTGACTCACTTGAGCAGCAGATAGTAAAAGGCATAAATAATGGAAGTCTAAAATGGAACAAAAAATGGGTGGTTGTCACAGAGGTATTCGTCGCCTCAGCATTTTCACTTCTCGTCGGCAGTTCCAGTGGCGGTATGGCTTCTGTAAGAACAAATATTCCAATTACGCAACTTGGGTTCAATATCGCGGACCCAAACCTAAGTTTGTCGATCTCAGGGGCGAAGCAAATGGGCAAACAGATTATCGCGAGGCGAAATGTAGTACCTTTTTTCCGAGTACATCGCGTCTGCGGCAATTGGAAAAGCGGCAAGCTTTCACTCGAGCCTTATGGTAGAAACTGAAAGCACATAGCTAGCAAGATATGGTACATAACCGCGAGTTAAATTATTTGCAACAGGTCAAGATGTGCCACAAAACTAATGTACTAGCTTTTAAAAAGTATAGCGAATGGGACTCGGGTTTATTAGCCGCCAGGCTTGTAGATTCGAGTCCTACTCGAGGAGGAATAATGTTCGTGTTATGATCGAGCAAGGCGACTGATCAACAATTACTAGTACATCCTGAAAACAGCAAAGGCGAGTTCAGTTCCTGTAAGCGAATCAACTAATGCAATTGGCAGCAAAGTGCATTCTCCACTGATGGGCGAACACATTACAGGTAGTCCCCAAAGTCCGCTTGTAATAGCAGAGCTCTTGTGTTTTCCGCTATAACTCAACATCAGCAGACACAGTGGCGGCAAGCACCCGTTTATAGATGCAAGGACCGCCTATGCCTAATAGTGTCATTGCTTCGTCACCTATGGGCCATTGCCCCCTTGTTGCCCTTCTATTTCGGTGGCTACTTGTCCGACCCGCTGCATTATCGCCTTGTTAATGAGTTGCTCTACCACCGGTATTATGTTAACTTGTCGGACACGATTCATGAAACGAATCGGCTGTAAGTCTACGAAGAGCTTGCCAATAAATTCATCTGCATAGCTGCTGGAGACCATCTGAATTCCGTCCCAATCAATTTCCAGAAGACATGATGGTTCCGATCGGAGTAGATTCTTGGCCTTAGTTCTAATCTGCTTTCCAGCATGGCGTGACCCAAACCCAGAAGTCTCTTCGCCCATCTTAATTTTGAGCTTTCTAGCATCATCGGAGAGATACTTTATTTCAATAATATCAGCTGGAAGAGTAGCTTTGGCACCGCTACCAAATGACAAGGCTTCTGCCAAATCAATGCCTTCGCCAAGAGGTAACTGCACATCTACATAGGTCCCTTGATAAGCTTGGCCTGGTGCCATGCTAAGAGTATCAGGTTGTCCCCCTTGCCATGCAATCCATGCTCTGCCAGACGCAACCAAAAATCTCCCGTTTGCTATCATAGCTATCTTCATGGTGCCGCTCAAACCGTTTCCTTGACCAACGTCTTTGTTACGTGTAACGCCAGCACGTACTGCATCGGCAATAGCATCAGCATCACCACGAAGCGTAGGTTCAGCTTCGCGAAGAGAATTTAAAATTCCCTGCCCAGGATCTGCGACACAGAAGGCCAGCCGCTTGGTATCCTTGTACGTCGTAAGTTGAATGAATCCACCGACATCAGCCTGCGAGTGAGTTAGAACGTTGTCTGTAATTTCATTAATTGCCCATTCGAGACCAGAAAAAAAAGATCGCTTGACTTCTAGTGTACGCATCAAGATATCGATCAATTCATTGACAACCCGTTGCTGCTCACCGCTGTCCCGAAACAGTCTCGTTGATAAGTGTCTGTCATGCGTGACATCAGATGGCCGAAATCTCTCCGGATCCAAAAAGTATGCCCAGTTGGCTCGTAAAAAAAGCGTGCGAAGATTGGCATTGGATGGCAGGTTGCAATGTACGGTTACGCCTAAATGAATCAAGCGTTGAACTGTTGCTATGATTGGGACCATCGAGTTCGGATAAGCCTTGGTGGCGCGACTAAAATCCAGTTCAATTAAATCGTAACCTCTCCGGTTAATGTCATTGACAAAAAACTGGAAGTAACGCTGAACGCGAGGCCCTACACTCCCTCTGAATATAGCTCTGTTGTCGCGAAAATCCACGCGATCTTTAAGAACTCGTCTGATCTGGCGCATAGTTAGTAAATCTAAATAACGGGGTAAATATGTTCGGCAAAAAACTTCTAAGGAGCAAATACCGATTTGAACCGTCGGTACGACGTACATAGCAGCAGGCGCTAACACATTCAGATATATGTTTCCGGCTGCGTCTACATTGATCGTTAGTAATTATATAATTTGTGGAAGTATTTTGCCAGTAAATATCGCCTGAAAAATGCAATGTTGCGACACTAGAAGGCCTAAAAGGCTACATGCCGCGTTATTTCACAATACTAACTACAGGCTTGTCGAACAAGATGGTTCAGAACACCTTATTAATTTGCACAAGTCACCGGACTACTGAGTGGAGTGAAACCGTATTCTCCGGGAACCCGAGAATCAATGCGACTACATGCGACTGAAGCTGACCGATTCCCGAAGACAATATTAGGAGCCAAAGGCACATTCCATGATAGAGAACGACTGGTTTGAAACCTGGTTAACAGCCACAGGCATATAAAAGTAAGAGTTGCATTTTTTTCGACCATCACAGCCAATTGGTCTTCCGAATCCGGCCCCTTCAGTTATCATGGGCCGGCCGAATTAGTTAACTCAGCTCTCTTTTCCAAATAATTAATTCTGTGCGGAGCCAAAAACAATCAGGCTCGGAAAAATTGGCCTGTTCAGTTAACGGATAGAGCAAAGGCCCGCTGGAAGACTCCGGCGGGCTTTTTGCGTTTACAAGCTATTGTTGGGCAAGCACTTACGAACCACCCCTGCTTTGTAATCAGAACATTTACCGGACATGCTCACACCTGTATTTCGGCCAATTTGATTAACAGAGGTATTTTTTCGCACCCGCATTTCGCCCATATCCAGACTTGTCGGGTATTTAATTCGGCATGGGCAATAGGCAAGCCCCACAGCGGAGGAAGACCACCTGAATCCATAGAGCGAGCTCGTTTCATTGCAGCCTTTCTTCTATTTGACCAAGAGCTTTAGAACCACTGATCTTTCCAGAACTTCTGTGGCCGATTTATGAACATTTTTACGCCCTCTAAGCTAACCATCATTTATTCAAAACTTTATGACAAATTCATGAACCACCCTGACTGGTCAGGTCGCTGTAAAAATGTATCATACACAAGTGTGTCAAAGAAGCACAAAGAGAGGCCTGAATATGATGACCAGTCGTGCATTAATGAATTCAATCGGTATAAGGTTGATTATTCTTGTTCTTACCATCCTTCTGGGACAAGGATGCACTGTGGGGCCAGATTACAGCCATCCCGGGCTGTTGGTGCCGGACAAATGGCAGGCTGAACTTCAACGGGGGCTGAATGCCGATGAACTCGATGTGGCCGGGTGGTGGCAGAGATATAGCGATCCTACACTTATCGAACTTGTGGAAACAGCAAGATCGAAGAACCTCGATGTGCAGCAGGCCTTTGTGCGTATTGCAGAGGCGCGATCAGCACTGGCAGCAACCATGGGACGTTACTACCCGGACATCAATGCCTCGGGCTATTATACAAGGTTCAGGAACAGCGAAAACATTACCGCGATCGAAGCGGCCGGAACATCAGGTGATCAGTACAACATCCATAATCTGGGTTTCGATGCGAGCTGGGAAATCGACGTATTCGGTGATATCAGGCGGTCGGTGGAAGCTTCCAGAGCTGCATATGAGGCAACCATCGAAGATTTTCATGACGTGCTGGTCATACTCACTGCCGATGTCGCATTCAACTACTTCGAACTCCTAGCGACCCGGAAGAGAATAAACTTTGCTGAGCAGAACATCATCCTTCAAAAGGAGATGAGGGAACTCACAAAAAATCGCTTTGATGCTGAAATAGCACCCGAACTCGACGTCGAGCAAGCTGAGCTGAATCTTGCTAACACCGAGTCCATACTGCCGACTCTTCGCATCCTTGAAACCGCAGCGTTAAACCGCCTTGCGGTGCTGCTTGGTAAGAACCCGGGACAGATAGACAAGCTTCTTACAGATCGAACCGAGCTTCCTGCTTTGCCGGATGACATCCTGGTCGGCCTTCCGGTCGAGCTGATCAGACATCGTCCGGACATTCGCAGTGCCGAACGCGAACTTGCCCGGCAGGTTGCCGAGATAGGCATAGCGACTTCCGAATTGTATCCACAGTTCTCCCTCGACGGCTTCTTCGCTTTCCAGTCACTTGATCTGTCCACGCTGGATAACTGGGGCAGCCGGACATATGGATTCGGTCCTGCGTTTGTGTGGAACATCTTTGACGGCAACCGCATCAGAAATAACATAGACATACAGAAAAGCCAGGCAGATCAGGCCTTGGTCGGATATGAGCAGACCCTGCTGCTGGCATTGGAAGATGTCGAAAATGCGATGGTTGCTTACGTACAGGAACGGGAGCGAAGTGACGCGCTTCAACGAAGTGTAACCGCTGCCCGAAGATCAGTTGAACTGGTCAGCGAACTTTACCGCAATGGTCTGACGGATTTCCAGAATGTGCTGGACATGCAGCGAACTCTTTTTGAACAGCAGGACCAGTTGGCCCAAAGCAGTGGTCAAGTCGCTATAAATTCGGCACGCATTTACAAAGCATTGGGCGGATGGTGGGATAAAGATGTGCAGAAAGCTCAGGACTCGCAAGCAATAACCGCAGACGGTGCAGACTAAAAATACCTTTAGGAGCCTGCAGAAATGAAAAAGATACTGAGCTCTAAAAGACTTGGCATTCTGCTGGGCAGCATTCTGTTGATTGGCGGCATCCTGGCTGTAGCTTTCATATCAAAAAGACGCGGCCATGAAGAGCCTCCCGAGCTGATACGCCCTGTAAAATACACTGTGGTCCAGGAACCGTTCGTTGCCTGGCGCAGAAAATACCCCGGCAGGGTCAAGGCCAGCATAGAGGTTGAGCTGGCATTTCAGGTGGACGGGCCTATCATCAAATTTCCTGTTAAAAGCGGCGACCGTGTTGAAGAAGGCCAGTTTCTGGCCCGTCTGGATCCGCGCGATTATTTAAACTCAGTCGAATCCGCACAGGCCGAATATGACAAAAGCAAGACTTATCTCGAACGCATCGAAAAAGCAGTAAAAACAGGAGCAGTATCCCGAACAGAACTCACCAACGCCCAGGCAGCCTTCGATGTGGCAAAGGCGAACCTCAAAACCGCTGAGAAAGCTCTGGACGACACTATTCTGGTCGCAAAATTCGATGGAATAGTAGCAGATACGTTCGTAGAGAACTTTCAGAACGTCAAAGCAAAAGAACCTATACTGAGCCTGCAGGACATTTCCGAGGTCGAGATACTTATCAACGTTACAGAAGAGCGAGTAATTGTCGCAAAGGAAGGTCAGGACATAAGATATGCTGCTACTTTTGAATATGCCCCTGGACGCCGTTTTGATGTCACACTAAAGGAGTTTTCCACAGAGGCCGACCCGCTGACGCAGACTTACGAAGCACGCTTCACAATGCCCAATCCAGAAGATATCATGATCCTGCCGGGCATGACCGCAACAGTAATGGAATTTCCGCCTGAAAAGAAGGCTGATAAGGCTCAGGCTTTTCTGGTTCCAATTGAAGCAATGGTCATCTCAGAAGAGGGAAAGTATTATACCTGGAGTCTGGAGCCGTATAAAGAAGATCTGTTCTCCTGCAAACAAACAACGGTGCAGGCCGGCGACATGGTTGAAGACAGCGTGATAATCCAGAGAGGACTCGAGGCCGGGCAAAAAATCGTAACCGCGGGAGTGCATCTGATCGAGGACGGGCAAACTGTAAGACTGATGGGCAAACAGGGAGGCCAAGAATGAACGTCGCCAGTTTTTCCATCGAAAAGCAGGCCATAAGTATCACATTCACGGTACTTATAATCGCGGGCGGGTTGTTCAGCTACAGCAAGCTCGGCAGACTCGAGGACCCTGAGTTCACAATAAAAAACGCAAAGATATATACGAGTTATCCCGGTGCGACCGCTATGCAGGTTGCTGAGGAGGTCACGGATGAGATAGAAACAGCCGTTCAGCAGATGGGCCAGCTCGAACTGGTGACAAGTCTTTCGACGCCGGGCTTTTCGAGTGTTGACGTTGAAATAAAGGACAAGTATGACAGACACACCCTGCCGCAAGTCTGGGATGAACTCAGACGCAAGGTCAATGATGCTCAGAGGAACCTGCCGCCTGGCACGAAACCATCAATTGTATATGACGACTTCGGAGATGTTTACGGCATATTCTACGCCGTCTATGGCGACGGATTCACCTACGCTGAGCTCAAGGACTATGTTGAAATGCTCCGTCGGGAGATACTGACTGTAGAGGGGGTTGGCGATGTACTGCTTTTCGGCATAAGGCCGGAGGTGGTCTACGTCGAGATTTCACGGGCTCGACTGGCTCAGCTTGGCATATCACCGCAGACCATTTATGCATCGCTTTCCGGTCAGAACCTTGTATCGCCTTCCGGCAAAATCAATGTGGGCAGTAAGTATATAAACATTCAACCGACGGGCGAGTTCGATTCGGTTGAGGATATCGGCGAGTTGCTTGTTCTGCAGGAAGATGCTTCCGAAACCAAGCTATATCTCAAAGACATCGCAAAAATATACCGGGGCTACCAGGAACCGCCTGATGTAATCATGCATTTTAACGGACATCAGGCAATAGGTCTTGGCATTTCCACAGTCGAAGGCGGAAACGTCGTCGAAATGGGCGAGGCGCTGGATCTGCGTCTCAGAAATTTGCAGGTGCAAACACCGATCGGGATGGAGATCGGCAAAATAGCTCATCAGGCAGACTCGGTAAACGTGTCGATAAGCGGGTTCGTCATAAGTCTCGTCGAAGCGGTTGCGATAGTGATCGGCGTGCTCATGGTTGCAATGGGACTTCGCAGCGGCGTGCTCATTGGCCTGATACTGGTGCTGACCGTACTTGGTACATTCATTCTTATGTACATGAACGGCGTCATGCTCGAACGCATAAGCCTTGGAGCCTTGATCATTGCACTGGGCATGCTCGTCGACAATGCTATAGTGGTGGTCGAAGGCATTATAGTAAATATGCAAAAAGGCGACCGGCCTGTCGATGCGGCTTCGAAAACCGTAGGCCAGACAATGTGGCCTCTTTTCGGGGCGACCATCGTTGCAATCCTTGCATTTGCAGCTATAGGTGTCTCGCAGGATTCGACGGGCGAATACTGCAGATCTCTATTCCAGGTCATTCTTTATTCGCTGGGCCTGAGCTGGCTTCTTGCAATTACTATTACGCCCTTTCTTGGAGTCAAATTCATCAAGGTCAAAGCTGGCGGAGAACAAGCAGATCCGTACGCAGGCAAATTATTCCGATCCTACAGGAGTTCTCTGAGCTTCGCGGTAAAACGTAAATGGCTTACGGTGATTATAATGCTCGCCCTGCTTTTCATAGCAATATATGGCTCCAAATTCATAGATAAGAGCTTCTTCCCTGATTCTACCCGTCCCCAATTTCTTGTTCATTACTGGCGAATCCAAGGTACCGATATTAAGGAGACGGGCAAGGACCTCACCGCTCTGGAAAAATATGTTATGGACCTGGATGGCGTAACCGATGCTTGCTCCATCACAGGCCAGGGAGCTCCGAGATTTCTGCTGACTTACACGCCGGAAGAAGCGAACGATTCATACGGATTGCTGCTGGTTGAGGTTGACGATTACAAGAAGATCGACGGATTGATCGAACAGGTCAACGAGCATGCCAGAGAGTCTTTTCCTGGTGCACTTACCTTCTGCAGACGCTTCGTGCTCGGCCCAGGCGATCCTTCAAAAATACAGGCCCGATTCCGCGGCCCGGATCCCGGCGTGCTTAGAGATCTGGCGCAACAGGCGGTCACGCTTCTCCGCAAAGATCCGAAAGTGACTGACATTCAGATAGACTGGCGGCAACCGGTCCCCTTGCTCAGGCCGGTAACCGCAGAAGTACAGGCAAGGAATGCCGGTATAACCCGTCGCGAGATTACCAATGCCCTGGAGGTCGCCAGCGACGGGACCACGATGGGGGTCTATCGCGAAGGCGATGACCTGCTGCCGATCATCGCACGATCTCCGCAAAGCGAAAGAGAAGATATCGAGGACCTGCGATACGCCCAGATATACAGCCCTGTCGCAAAACAATACATACCGCTGAACCAGGTAGTGCTGGATTTCAGAACAAGCTGGGAAAATACCATCGTTAGACGACGTAACAGGGTACCGACATTGACTGTCAAATGTGATCCACGCGAAGGTCCCGCAAGCCCGGTCTTCGAAAAAATCAGGCCTAAAATCGAGGCCATCCCCCTGCCGATCGGCTACGAACTTCAATGGGGAGGCGAATATGAGGACTCGGGCGACGCACAGGCTGCTCTTATGGGAAAGCTGCCGTTGACAGCCATTTTGATGATCGTTGTCGTCATACTACTATTCAATTCTTTCCGCAAGCCCCTGGTGATCTTTCTGACGGTCCCGCTCGCTGTGATCGGAGTAACCGTCGGCCTGCTGACAACGAATCAGCCATTTGGATTTATGGCACTTCTCGGTTTTTTAAGCCTTTCAGGCATGCTGATCAAAAACTCTATAGTGCTGGTCGATGAGATCGGGCTGCAGCAGCAGCAACAAGAAAACCACTTCAATGCCATTTTGGATGCTGGCGTCAGTCGCGTCAGACCAGTATCGATGGCAGCATTGACAACGGTGCTCGGTATGATCCCGCTTCTAACTGACGCTTTTTTTGTAGCCATGGCAGTGACTATCATGTTCGGCCTGGCGTTCGCGACAGTCCTGACGCTTATCGTGGTGCCCGTGCTGTACGCATGCTTTTACAAAATCAGAGCGCATTAGACGGACAATGAGATGGCAATCTACAGCCTTAAAAACATTGCTTCAAACCGATATAACCATCTGCTGGTCATACTTATTGTAGTTATGACATTGTCACCGTTCATTGAACAGGGGCGGATAATGCCCCCGATGAAATTGCTGACGCTCTTGCTGCTTGCGGCAGTTATCGTGTGCATAAGGGCTGCGGTGGATAATCCCATCTTGTTCTGGATATCGGTCATACTCGCGGTCGCCGCGGGAGCCCTGCAATACCTGGCTTTGATGCCTGAAAGCACACGCATCACAAACATACTCTACTTCGGCAGCAGAATAGTCGATTGCTGTTTCCTTGCATTGACGATAGTAGTACTCATGCACCACATGTTCACTACAAAAAGGTTCACTTCCGACATGATCGTTGGAGGCATATGCATCTACCTGCTCATAGGCATATTATGGGCCATATTCTACGATCTCTCACTGAAGAGCTCTCCTGAAGCCATTTCGTATTCCGGAGATATATCTTTTTTCTACTTTAGTTTTGTAACTATTACGACGCTTGGCTATGGAGACATCGTCCCCGCCAGCCGCGGCGTAATGGTACTCGCCCAGTGCGAAGCCGTCGCCGGCCAGCTCTTCATCGCCATATTCATCGCGCGGCTGGTTGCACTGCATACTGCCTACGAGATGAAACGCAAGTCATCGAAGTAGAAAAGAAATGCAAATTTGACGCTTAATCGCTGGTCAGGTTATCCAGAAGCTCTCCAAGAACTTCGTAGTCCGCCTGCCCAACAGCGCAATAAGTGTACTCGCCGAGCTGCACAGCAGCCATTCTGTTGCCGGCAAATTTGCTGCACCAAACTGTCTGTCCGCCAGATGACGGAATCTTGTGCATAACCATATCCCGGGGGGTATCGTTCACAACTACAACGCTTATATAGCCCTGCGGAGTATCCACTACATAGCTTCCCTTGACGGATTCGCCAAAATGGGACACACAGCAGCCTCGCAATTCCAGACCCATATCCGGCCTGGGCAGATGAGGATTGAACCCCAGCTCGGTACGGAAATAGGCCGAAAGTTTGGCCGGATCCGACTGGGAGTAAAATTTGTCATGTCCGGTAATATTCATATCATGAATTCTGGACAGATCCTCCGGTGATGCCTGGACGGTGGAAGGCGCCATAGAATTGGCAAAAAGTATAACGACAAGCAGCAGAGACGCAGCGACTGCCAGGGCACTGCCGGCGGTTTTAGCGGTTGCAAACTTGTGTTTGACCGTGTCCGGAAAACTCATTCTGAGTCTGCGCGAGAGCTCTGCGGGGGGCTCGACGTTGTCAAACGCCGCTTTTAGGCCGTCCTTGATTCGCACATGGTCACTGAGACGACTGCGGCAGCGAGGGCAGTTCTCCAGATGACTGTCGGGCTTTGTTTTGCCCGCAATAATGTCTTCAAATTGCTCTTTGTTCAGGTGGCTCATTCTCAGCCTCCGCAAAGTTACTTTTCTCTGTTCGTGAATAATCCTGCAGCAGATTCCTGAGTGCCGATCTTGCCCGGCTGGTCCGGCTCTTAACCGTTCCGACCGCAACATCCAGAATTTGTGCGACTTCTTCATGACTCATCTCCTCTACATCGGTGAGGTAGATCGTGAGCCTCTGGTCATCCGGAAGCTGCCCCAGGGCTGAAATTATCTGTTCGTCGCCGAAATTTTCCAGCAGATCATCGGAATCCGTCCACGATGTTTCTTCTTTCTCGACAGGATGCGGCAATTCATACTCCCCTGCATCCAAAGAGCACGTCTCCAGCTTCTTGCGCCTTAATTCGTCAATCCAGGTATTTCGAAGAATAGTCATTAACCAGGCCTTGCAATTAGAACCCTTCTTGAACGTCCTGTACCTCTGATAAGCCTTTGCAAAAGTTGTCTGGGTCAAATCCTCTGCAAGGTCATGCGAACCCGACAGCGCAAAAGCGGCCCGGTATACCTGGGTCAGGTGAATCAATGCAGTTTTCTGGAAGCTGTCCCTGTTTTTCATAAGAATCACTCTGTGCACTATTATAAACTCTCAAGCCGGCTGAAAGGTTCCAGCAATATACTAAAAGATAGCATTCTCGCAAGTTGAGGTCGATACAGGAATATTTGTCAGCTTTTGTGCCGGGCCTCACGGAAACACTACCAGGAATATCCGGCTTTGTTCGTACGGAATTTTTTGTCTTTTTCTAGAAATCTCTGGACACGCT
The DNA here is from genome assembly GCF_002007645.1 of Anaerohalosphaera lusitana. Taxonomy (GTDB): domain Bacteria; phylum Planctomycetota; class Phycisphaerae; order Sedimentisphaerales; family Anaerohalosphaeraceae; genus Anaerohalosphaera; species Anaerohalosphaera lusitana. The sequence goes on along the minus strand of NZ_CP019791.1, from coordinate 1,190,091 downwards.
AAGGCAAAACTGTTAAATATCAGTAAGTTGATTGGTTTGATGAGGATTGAATGGCATTTGAGCTTGAAAATTTTGGCAGACTTCCCAAAAAGTCTGAGTATGCACTAAGGTCACTCTATGAGTTGGCTGCCCGAGCCAAGGCCGGACCTGTGAAGGTCAGGTCCATAGCGGAGTCTCAGAAACTGCCGGTGCGGTTTCTGGAGGTAATTCTTGCTCAGTTGCGTCAGGGCGGCTTTGTCGAGTCTCGCAGAGGCAGCGGCGGAGGTTATTTGCTGGCCCGCAATGCGAACGACATCTCCGTCGGTGAGGTCCTGCAGTTCATGCAGGGCGGAGCGGCTGTTGAGGTTGGCCCTGATAAAGATGTCCCCGGTCAGGCGGCGTTTTCGGACCTCTGGCGAGAGGCGCACGATGCGGTCGCGAACGTCTTCGAAGGCACCAGCCTTGGCGATCTTGTGCGAAATGAAGAAAAAAGGCGAAGCGAATACGTCGGAAATTATGTGATATAGCTTGATAGTTTTTTTACAAATATACCCTACTAAAAACATGGGAATGCTGAGGTAAGAATGGAAAGTCATTGGAGAAGCATATTCAAATCGTTGAGCTGGAGAGTATTGGCCACGATGATAACGTTTTCAGTTGCATTATTTCTGATCGGTGAAGTCGACAAAGCTGCAAGTATCGGTGTGGCTGACACGGTAATCAAATTCGCGATCTACTATTATCACGAACGACTGTGGACCAAAATCGACTTTGGCAGATTTAGCAGAGCTGGTTCCGAACATGTATGAGGAGCAAAAAATGACAAATGAACTGATCGAAAAGCTGCAGAATATACACGACGCGGATGAACTGCTTGCAGTTGCGGGCAAAATGTTTGACGGCAGGATCGCACTCGCTTCCAGTTTCAGCGCGGAGGATCAGATCATAACAGAAAAGATTGCCAAAGCCGGTCTCGCGATCGAAATATTTACTTTGGACACGGGACGGCTTCCCGAAGAAACATACAAAGTCATCGATGCAACCCGAAGAAGGTACGGCATCGATATCGAGGTGCTCGCTCCCGACGGAGACAAGCTCAGCGAATTCGTCAGCAAGAACGGACCGAACAGTTTTTACGACAGCGTCGAAAAACGCAAGGCCTGCTGTGCGATACGCAAGGTCGAACCACTGAAGCGAAAACTCGCCCGGTTGGACGCCTGGATTTGCGGCCTGCGTGCCGAACAATCACCTACGCGTACAGATCTGCAGACCGTCGAATGGGACGCGGGCAACGGCCTTGTCAAGATCAGCCCACTGGCGGGTTGGTCGACCGAAATGGTCTGGGACTACGTCCGGCAGAATGATGTACCGTACAATAAGCTGCACGATATGGGATATGAAAGCATCGGCTGTGCACCGTGTACTCGCGCGATAAAACCCGGAGAGGACATTCGTGCGGGCAGATGGTGGTGGGAAAATCCTGAACATAAAGAATGCGGACTGCACCTGGGCCCGAAGAAAACCGAGACCGAAAAGGTGTAGCTAAACGATACAGACATAAAAGGAAAGCTAAAATGGATCATCTGGAAAGACTCGAAGCTCAGAGCGTATTTATATTGCGTGAAGCATATAGAGAATTCAAGGACCTGGCAATGCTGTGGTCGATCGGCAAGGACAGCACCGTGCTTCTGTGGCTTGCCCGCAAAGCGTTCTTCGGCCACGTACCGATCCCGCTGGTGCACATCGATACCAGTTTCAAGATACCGGCAATGATCGAGTACCGTGACGAACTGGCGATGCGGTGGAACCTGAACATGGTCGTCGGTCAGAACACAGAAGCTGTCAAGAAACGACAGACATTCCCGGACGGCGGAGTTAGCCGGATGGACTGCTGCCGCAAACTCAAGAGCATGGCACTGAAGAACACCCTCGAAGGCAGTTGGCCGCGGTGGGTGCTCGATCACGAAACCGGCAAGTACGTGCAGGAAAAAGATTCAAAACCCTATACCGGTGTGATCGCCGGTGTGCGTTCAGACGAGGAAGGCTCGCGGAGCAAGGAGCGATACTTCAGTCCGCGTGACAAAGAGAACGACTGGGATGTCGGCGATCAGCCGCCCGAGCTATGGAATCAGTTCAAGACCGATTTCGCACCAGGTACGCATGTCCGGGTGCACCCTCTGCTGGACTGGACCGAGCTGAACATCTGGCAGTACATCGAACGCGAGAACATCCCGATCATTGATCTGTACTTCGATCAGGGAGACGGCACACGATACAGGTCGCTCGGTTGCGGCCCCTGCACAAAGCCCGTCGAATCGACCGCGAGCAATGTGCACGAAATTGTCGAGGAGCTCACCAGCGGCAAGTTCGCCAATATCGCTGAGCGGTCCGGGCGAGAACAGGACAAGGAAGACGGCAACAGCCTCGAGTCACTTAGACGTGACGGGTATATGTAGTCCGGCTAGATAATCGAACATACGCAGTGATTTTTCTATGGGAATCAGGATAATGTATCAGACTTTAACACAAACAGATAGATCGGTTGAACGTGATCAAATGAACGTAGTAGTTATCGGCCACGTGGATCACGGCAAGAGTACGGTTATCGGCAGGTTGCTGGCGGACACAGGATCGCTGCCGGAAGGCAAGCTGGAACAGGTGCGTGAAAACTGCCGCATAAATTCAAAGCCTTTCGAATATGCGTTCCTGCTGGACGCACTGAAAGACGAACAGTCGCAGGGCATCACAATCGATTCCGCCCGCTGCTTCTTCAGCTCCCGGAAACGTGACTACATCATCATCGACGCGCCGGGCCACGTAGAGTTCGTCAAGAACATGGTCACCGGTGCAGCTCGCGCCCAGGCCGGTCTGCTGGTGATAGACGCCAAAGAAGGCGTGCAGGAAAACAGCCGCAGGCACGGCTATCTGCTGTCGATGCTGGGCATCAATTCGATCGCAGTGTGTGTTAATAAAATGGACCTGGTCGACTACGATCAGGCCGTGTACGAATCCATCGTCACCGAATATCGCGAGTTCCTCGAAAAGATCAATCTGCATCCTCGCGTATTCGTGCCTGCCAGTGCACGCGACGGCGAGGGCATAACCAGTTTTTCAGAAAACATGTCCTGGTACAAGGGCCCGGACGTGCTTGAAGTATTCGACAGTTTCGAACAGCCCGCTAAAAAAATAGATAAACCGCTGCGTTTCCCCGTGCAGGACATTTATCGGTTCACGAAAGAGGGTGACGACCGGCGTATCGTAGCCGGCCGAATCGAGACCGGCGAAGTAAAGACCGGCGAAGACGTCATGTTCCTGCCCAGCGGCAAAAAAAGCAGGATCGCATCCGTAGAAGCCTTCAATGTATCCGATAAGCCAACGCGGGCTTACACCGGCCAGTCCACAGGCTTTACACTCGAAAATCAGATATACATTCGTCCGGGTGAGGTTATGGTGAAAGAATCCGACCCGCCCTGCCGGACCGGAACTCGCTTTAAGGCGAACATCTTCTGGCTTGGCAGACACCCCATGATCAAGGACAAGCGTTATAAGATCAAGCTCGCCGGGGCACGCGAGTCTGTCTGGCTGAGAGAGGTGAACACCGTGCTGGACGCTTCAAGTCTTTCCGCTAGCGATAAGCGTGAGCAGATCGAACGGCTGGATGTCGCTGAATGCGTGCTGGAGACGATCAAGCCGCTGGCATTCGACATAGCGACCGAGATCGCCGAGACCGGCCGGTTCGTGATCATCGACAATTACGAGATATCCGGCGGCGGGATCGTTCTTGAAAACGAACCCGAGGGCAAGGACAGGCTTACCGAACATGTCGAACATCGCGACAACGCTTGGCAGCGATCAGATATCGCAAAGGACAGACGAACCGCCAGGTACAACCAGAGGTCCGCGCTGGTACTGATCACCGGACCCGCAGACGCAGGCAAGAGTAAGCTGGCAAAGCAGCTTGAAGCAAGTCTGTTCGACTCGGGCAGAATGGTATACTACCTCGGCATCGCAAACACAATGCTTGGTATCGATTCGGACCTGAACGCCGGCAGCAAAGACGAACATATCCGAAGACTTGGCGAAATATCGCATCTTTTCAATGACGCAGGACTAATACTTATTGCAACAGCGAGCGATATCGATGATTATGAGGTCAATGCGATCAAAAAACTGAATTCACCGAATGACTGCGTGGTGGTCACCATAGGCGAACACCGGCTCAATACTGAAAAGTCCGACCTGCATGTTCCCGATGCGAGCAAACACAACGAAGTGATCAACACTATTCGTGAATACCTGACAGAACACAAATACCTGATCGAATACTATCTTTGATTATTACAATTAGACGGATTAAAATTATGATACCTGACGGATCTAAAGCCAGATCAATTTTGAGATTGTCCGAACCTCTGATAAGGCGCGCCCGCGGACACGGCTCGCAAGTGCAGGGATATCTTGCGGGTGATATCTCAAAGAACGAGTTTAAGTCGATGGGCATCTATGAACTTAGAAAGGACGGCAAATATATGGTGCGAGTGCGTATTGGTGCCGGACAGGTCTGGAGCGAACAGCTCGAACGGATCGCCGCTCTGAGCAAAGAATTTGGCAACAGTGTTGTGCATGTAACCACACGACAGGACTTTCAGATCCACGGCGTTTCGATTGAGGATACGCCCGCGATCATGGAAAGCCTGCTCGAAGTTGGCCTGGCCAGCGGCGGAGGCGGCGGCAACACCGTACGCAACGTGACCGCGTGCCCTCGTAGCGGCGTCTGCCCGAACGAAAAGTTTGACGTCGCTCCTTATGCTGTCGCAGCCGGTGAATTTCTGCTTTCGGACGAGAGTTCCTTCGCACTGCCTCGCAAGTTCAAGGTCGCCTTTTCGGGCTGTTCCGACGACTGCGCATTCGCAGGTATTAACGATCTCGGCTTCTTTGCTGCTGTCCGTAACGGCAATAAAGGCTTCCAGGTATATGGCGGCGGCGGACTCGGCTCCAAACCGCGTGCAGGCATTCTCATCGAAGAATTCATATCTGCCGATGACTTCCTGCAGGTTGTCGAAGCGATGAAGCTGGTATTCGAAGAGCACGGCGACAGGACCAATCGACGCAAGGCCCGCCTGCGTTACGTACTCGATCGCGTGGGCGATGATGAATTCGTGCAGCTATACAAAAAGGCAAGAGAACACGTCACTCAAGACGGCCTTCGAGGCCAGGTGCCGAACATCCGACAGCTATACCCCGAACCCGCCCCAATCGAAGAAGACGCAAGTGACGCTGATTTGCCCGGCAACATAAAAGCGGACAAACAGTCCGGCGGATACACGGTTAAGGTCCATGTGTCTATGGGCGACATCGAGGCGGACGATCTGCTCGCAGTGGCACAGCTTGCGAGTGAACATTCAGCGGCTCCCGTAAGGATCACGCAAGCACAGAACCTGCTCATCACTTCCGTAGCGGGTGATGACATCGGTAAAGTAAATGCAAGGCTGGGCGAACTCGGACTCCGAAGGGACCACAACATAACGGTCGCTGCCTGCACAGGAGCTTCGACATGCAGACTCGGCATATGCCGTTCGCGCGAAATGGGGCAGGAAATCGAAGAAGCTATCACGAACGTAACCGCTTTCGGCACCGGTAGAACCATCCGGGTTAGCGGATGCCCAAACTCGTGCGGCCAGCACCAGATCGCGGATCTCGGCCTGCAGGGCCGCCTCAAACGCGTCGATGGAGAAGCAGTGCCCCATTATGACGTGTATGCCGGCTCGGACATGACCCAGGGCCAAACCCGGCTCGGAACCAAAATAGGAACTGTCTCCGAAAAGACGGTACCAGAGATGATCAAGACGCTGGTAAAGAAAGACGGCTTCACGAAGACTCACATCAGCGAAATTGTGAGCACATACTCTGGTTAAAGCCGTCACGCGATCAGCCAAGTACACTCGTACTGCTAGAGCGAATCACTTGCTTTCTCCCATTGGGATCTCGCGGAACAACTGTCCAAGCACATACGGGATCAGGCTGACTGCAATGATCAGCGTCCAGCCATGCACGGCGGGTTGCGTTAATTGAAGCACATCCGAAATGACCGGCAGATAGACCAGGCCCAGCAGCAGCAATGTGCACAGGCCAAGCGCATACCATACATATCTGTTGCGAACAATTTCATTCTTTATGAAATGCGATCTCTGGTCCCGCATATTGAATATGTGCCAAAGTCTGCCGAACGCCAGCGACAGAAACGATATGGTAACCGCGCTTTCCGTATTCCATTCAAGGCCTTCGAGGCACCACACGAACACCGCCAGAACAGGCACCGCGATCAGCAGCCCCCAGCCGAAGACTCCCCCCCAGTGCTTGAGCGTCAATACAGGCTCGGAAGAGTCCCTGGGCGGCCGATTCATTTCATCGCCGCTGCCTTCGCTCAACCCCAGTGCCAACGCGGGAAACACATCACTGATAATATTCAGGAAAAGTATCTGCAGCGGAAGTATCGGCATTGGCAGCCCAAGCAGGCTGGCAAAAAAAACGATCATGATCTCACCCGCATTACCCGAAAGCAGGTAGACAACGAACTTGCGTATATTGTCAAAGATAATGCGGCCATGCTCGATCGCCGCCACGATCGTCGAGAACGCATCGTCCTTGAGCACCATGTCCGAAGCTTCCTGCGCGACCTGTGTGCCGCGTCCGCCCATCGCTATCCCTATGTCCGCATTCTGCAGACTCGGCGCATCGTTAACACCATCACCGGTCATCGCAACGACACTGCCGGCCTTGCGATGAATGCCGATCAGATTCAGCTTCTGCTCGGGACTGACGCGGGCGAAAACATGGGACCTTACAAAGCGGTCGCGTTCATCATCCGAAAGTTCCTCCACCGGCCGAATATCTTTGCCCTCGATAATCTCGTCGCCATCGTTATGCGCAAGTCCGATCGCCGACGCGATATAACCCGCGGTCTCTTTCTGATCACCTGTGACCATAACGACCCGCAAGCCGGCATGGTGACATTTTTCAATGGCCTTGTCGACGTCCTGGCGAGGCGGGTCCATCATCCCGATCAACCCTAAGAACGTCAGTCCCTCATATGGTTCTTCATCTGTCGACGATACTGTTTTGTACGCAGCCGAGAGAACACGCAAGCCTTCCCGGGCCATTTTCTCATTCAGATCCAGCCATTCGTCACGCTTTGCTTCATCGAGCTCCGCCGCACCCCCGTCCTCCCGGACATGCGTGGAAACCTCCAACACCGCTTCGGCAGCACCCTTGACAGCCACATACAGTTCGTCCACTTCACGATTGAACGTCGCCATCTTGCGGATGCTCGGATCAAACGCCTCCTCCCGCTCCTCAGGCATTCGGTCCGCCAGCTCAGGGCGATGCATGTCTGCCTTGGCCGCCGCTTCGAGCAGAGCGACCTCCAGTGGATCACCAACCGCCTTATCTTCCTCTTCATGCAGCGAAGCATTGTTACAAAGAACAAAAACTTTTAGCATCTCCGCCAAAACAGCATCCTCGCCCGGATCGATAAACCCTCCGTCCTTTTCAAAGTAACTGCCGGTCTCGGATTTCTGTGCATGAACATCGATCTTCCCCTCAGGCAAAGCGAGCTGTGTGACGGTCATTTTGTTCTCGGTAAGCGTACCCGTCTTGTCGGTGCAGATCACGTTGGTACCGCCCAGTGTCTCTACCGCCGCGAGCTTTTTTACGATGGCATTACGTCTGGCCATACGCAGCATACCTCTAGCCATCGCTATCGTTGCAACGATCGGCAGGCCCTCGGGGATCGCAGCGATCGCAAGTGCAACAGCGGTCTTTATCATCGTCACCATATCTCTGCCCTGGAAGACTCCGACCGCACCTACGACAATGACGATACCGAAAGTTATCCACAGAAGTTTCTTGCCGAATTGCCCCAGACGTTTTTCTAACGGCGTAAATTCTTCTTCGTCCGACTGTTCCGTAAGCTCGGAAATATGCCCCAGCTCCGTCATCATACCTGTAGCAGTGACCACCGCCTTGCCCGACCCTCCAACCAGGGCCGTCCCCTTGAAGAGCATATTCTTTCGATCCGCGACCGGCGTTGATTCATTGTCGATCGGTTCCGTGGACTTGTAAACTGCAACCGACTCGCCCGTAAGCATCGATTCGTCGACCCGCAATTTTGCCGCTTCCAGCAGCCGCATGTCAGACGATACAATATCACCCGCTTCCAGAATAATGATGTCGCCGGGAACCAGGTGCGCAGCATCTATCCGCTGGGCCGAACCGTCTCGCAGCACCGTAGTGGTTATCTGTTCCATCTGCCGCAGCGCTTCCATCGAACGAACAGCCTTAAGCTCCATAAACAGCCCGATGACTGTGTTTATCACAACCACAATGAGGATGGCCACACCCTCGATCCAGTCACCAAATGCGAAAGAGGCAATTGCCGCCAGGATCAGTACTGCCACGATCATGCTCTTGAACTGATTAACGAGGATTTGCCATGTACTCTTATTTTGTGACTCTTTGAGCCGGTTCATCCCCCACGTTTGTCTGCGATGATCGGCTTCGGCATCGCTAAGCCCCTTTGACGGATCCGTTTTGGCTCGGGCCAGACAATCCTCTGCAGTTTGAACCCAGGGAGTTTCTATAAAAGCATTACCTTCTTTATGCGCAGACGCCATAAGATGATCGCCCTCCGCTGAAACTCAATTCATTAAAGTATACCTCCAATATAAGAAGGCAAATGAACGAGATAAACAAGCATAATTTCTTACGGCAATTTCTTTCAGTCACAATGGAAGTGAAATTAAGCAATCATCTTAGCGGTAATTAGGTGATACCCTTAACCATGTCCCGCGCCCAAGGTAGAGATATGGCCAATCTGATAAAAAAGAAGGCTCTGCAGGCCTGAGCCCACAGAGCCACGAGAGAAGTATCCAAATCAGTAATTGTCACAGGTTTCCGTGTTAGATGAAGCGTCATAACTCAGCGTAGGATGTGAAATGCTGTCCACGCAGAACATATAAGCCGGCTTCTTTACCTGTGCAGCCGTTGTTATTACAGCGATTCCACTTGCATTGGTAGTAGCCGCATGCTGCTCGGAGAAATCACCGCTGAAAGTACCGGTCACGTCTGCCCCAGCAACCAGGTTGCCGCAATCGTCAAAAACAGTCACATTAACCTGACCGTACTCCTGTCCTTTGCTGCCCTTCGACGTTCCAGGAACTATCGAATGAACATAGGTGGAAGAAGGTGTACAGCCACCAGACACAGCACTGAAGGAATCCGTTACACCGGTCAGTGGATTGCCGTCGGGATCAAATGCGATCATCGTAGCGGTCCAGCCATTGCTGTCGACATCCACGCGAACATATTCATTGACAAGCCCACCAGTAATGCCGCTTCCGAGATCGTGGTAACCGCCAACAGTCATATGACTCCAGTCGTAAACAAGCGGTTCTGAATGATCGAGCCAACTTCCGCCGCCAGTTATGCAGTAATAGACATCGTTCAGAAAGCCCCGCTCATATTCGTGCGTGTGGCCGCTGAAGCAAGCGTCAACGCCGTACTGCTCAAAAAGCGGTACAAGATTTGTACGGAAATCCGCCTCACCGTCGTACCATCGTTCGCAATAAGGAGGCCTGTGGACAAATACGAATATATGGCGTGCGTTGTTGTTTACCGCCGTCTGCAGTTCGCTTTCTATCCAGTTGTAATCTGACCGGTATTCATTATCGATACAGATAAAATAACAATTTGCACGTGTAAATGAATAATTACCTGCACCGAAATCGCTGAATTCCTTGATCATAGCGTTACCGTATCCATCATGATTCCCCCATGCGATATCAAATGGCACCACCTGCCCCAGATGTTCGGCCACTCTATCCAGGAAGTACGCATTGACGCTGCCGTAGTCACCGCCGTTCTCGCACATGTCTCCACAGGCGACGCCGAAATCCACCCCGCTGCCCGCCATATGCTGCATCATCGGAATTGTCGCATTGCTCGCCCCCTGGCTGTCCGACCAGACTGCGAACGAAAAGTCTGCCTCACCGGCAGGAGACGTAGTAAAGGTTCGATCAGCACCTGTCTGTTGGGCAATATTTACACGGAAATGATAAGTAGCGCCTGCCGTCAGACCAGTAAGCTCACAGGAGTAAATCTCAGTCCCGGCACTGGATGTTGTACTGGAAGGATTCGCTGTATTGCCGTATGATTCATCAGGACCATAGTCGACGGTGCAGGTTTCCTGCTGCTGTAGTTCCCACATAATTGTGATTCTATCAGATTTAAGGTTCTGCAGATAAGGATCTGTGAGCATTGAGCCTGTCTGTGACGGATCCTGACCGAGAGGCCCGTTCAAAGCAGCAACTTCTGAGTCCGTAAGCACGCCCTTGTAAAGTAAGATCGTTGAGACATCCATTGCATTGTCTTCGCTATTTTCATCCGCAAAGAATAACACTTGTGGATCGAGAGTAAACCGCCCATCCGTCGGCTGGGGCGTACCCTGCAAATACCTGGAGCCGTCGACGAAAATATCATACTGCTTCTCACTATCGACGACTATAACAATACGGTGCCACGCATCAGCCTGAGCAAGAAATACCGGTGACGCATCATCAGTATAACCAGTGCTCGACACACCTACTGCGCCAACAGGACTTATGAAGCAATCGCCGTCATTTGCGTTGGAGTTATTTGTCTGATAAAGCGCCTTCCATAAACCCGTGCTGCTGTCCGGAAAGCTGACATCCATCACAAGGCTGAATTCATTAACATAGGTTTCGCCGGACGCCGGTGCGATCCCATGATCGCAGATATAATGACTGCCGACCCCAATCCTTGCGGCACCATCCGATACCTCACAACCGGTTACCGCGTAATCCTGCCCGCTTAAAGTCAGATCATTACCAAGGGTTGCCAGCGTCAGGTTTTGGGCATCGTCAAAATCCCATTGTCCGACAAGCACCGCTGGATCCGCTCCAAAAGTCATCCCCGCCATTACAAGCGCACAACATAACGTAAATCTTAAACACTTCATGTCTATCTCCTTTTTCCGTGCGTTTCCCCCATTTAACCGCCTTACTACATGAGCCTGTCTACACCTCCTTTCTCGAGCCCTGCTAACCGGGCGGTGAATCGTTTGACCACCGCCCAGTTGCAACAAAGCTTGACTTTTCCTAAAGACGCCAAAATTCTCCAAAAAAATATTCTATTGCTGCCACATCCAACTGCCGGCTATGATGGCAAGATCGTCCATATCGACGGAATCGTCACCGTTGACATCCGCACCGGCACAGTCCGTGCAAGGCGCAAGCCAGTTTTCTGCCAACCGAGCCATATCACTCAAGTCCACGCTTCCGTCATCATTGATGTCCGCCAGCGGATCAGTCTTGCTGAATGTTTCGTCTATGCCCGGCCGGTAAGTTCCGTCCGAATAAAACGGTACAATGCTGGCCGTAAAGCCATATTCATCCACATCGATCCTGACATACTCATTGACTAGCCCGCCATTTATACCCGATGCAAGATCATGAGCACCGCCGACTGTCATATGGCTCCAGTCGTAAACAACCGGTTCGCCATGATCGAGCCAACTTCCCCCGCCGGTTATGCAGTAATATACTCCGTTCGAAAAGCCTCGTTCGTATTCATGAGTGTGGCCGCTAAAGCACGCATCTACTCCATACTGTTCAAACAGAGGTACAAGATAGGTTCTGAAAGCAGAATCACCATCAATCCATCGCTCGCAGTATGGCGGCCTGTGCACGAATACGAAAATGTATCGTGCATTGTCGGCAACCGCTGCCTGCAGATCATTCTCTATCCAACTGTAGTTGCTTCGATATGCATCATCGATACAAATGAAGTGACAACCCGCATAATCGAACGAATAATTACCAGGACCTGCATCAGTATATTTCTTGATCATTGCATTGCCGTAATTGTCATGATTGCCCCAGGCAACAGTAAACGGCACAACAGAACCAAGATACTTCACGACACGATCAAGGAAATATGCCTTAACGCTCCCATAGTTACCTCCGTTCTCAGCCATATCTCCGCAGGCAACTCCAAAGTCAACACCGCTCGCGGCCATATGCTGCATCATCGGAATCGTAGCACTGCTGGAGCCCTGGCTGTCACTCCAAACACCAAAACTGAAGTTCGCAAAACCAATCGGCGCAGTAGTGAAAGTTTGATCTTCCAGTGTTTCCTCACCGGCGGTCACACGGAAGTGATACGTAGTATCAGCCTCAAGACCACCGATCTCAGCCTTGTAGATATAACTACCCGCCCCGGACGTCTCATTGGAACAAACCGCAGAATTGCCGTAGCTTGTATCCAGCCCATAATCTACGCTGCAGTCAGCCTGACCGGACAGCTCCCACATCACCGTAATGCCATCTTCTTTAACGCTCTGCAGAAAGGGCTTTGTCAACACGGTCGGCTGCTGGTCGACATCCATGCCTAGCGGCCCCTTCAAGTCAGCAACATCGGAGGCTGTTAGCGGGCGATCATAAATAGCAACCGTTGATACATCTATCTGATTATCCTCACCGTTCTCATCAGCAAAAAGCAGCAAAACCGGATCAAGCGAAAAACGTCCGTCTATACTCTGTACCGAACCATCCAGCCATAGATCTCCGTTGACGTATATGCGATAGAAACTGCCGTTATCAACCGTGACGACCATTCGGTACCAGGTTTCTGTAGCTGTCGGCATCGAAGTATAGCCGGTTGCGCTGACGCCGAGTGAACCCGGAATCCCGCCACCGCCTCTTACAAAACAATCACCGTCATTGCCATTAGAGGAATTTGTCTGAAAAAATGATATCCATCCTAATGTCGGATACTTGAAGTCGACCAGCAAGGACCACTCATTTACATAGCCTTCACCGACGGCGGGGGCGATATCATGATCGGCAATATAATGACTGCCCACACCTATACTCACGGCCCCATCTGATGCGTCAATGCCCACTGTAGCCGAGTGCGATCCAACCAGACTGAGGTCGTTACCAATTGCAGCTTTTGTTAAATACGCCGGATCGTCGAAATCCCATAGACCGACCAGACCTGTCTGTGTATCTGCAAGGCCGGACGCAACGATCGTGAGGAGGCACGCAGAAAAAACAATGCCCGTTAGTTTGTAAAAGGACCTTCCAAATGAGACTAATCTCTTCATTACAACACTCCATAATTTGCTGCATTTAAAATTTAAAGAAAGGCCGCCGCGGATCATTCCGAGACGGCCACTTTTATGCTACTTCCTTCTTCTGATCACAGCCAGACCACCAATTGCCAGCAGTGAAAGAGTCATTGGTTCAGGAACTGCGTTTCCAACAGCACCCATATCAGCTACAGCATCAGCAGTAAGAGCTGAATCCCAGATCGCAGCGGTTGAGACATGGATCTCATTATCCTCGCCGTTCTCGTCCGCAAACAGGAGCAGTACGGGATCCAGAGAGAACCGGCCGTCCTGCCCTTGACCCGAGCTGTCCAGCCAGAGCTGGCCATCTACAAATATTCGATAGAACTGATCGTTGTCTGCAGTAACAACCATCCGGTACCATGTGTCAGTACTGGTCGTGTTCGTTGAATACCCGCTCGCGCTGACACCAAGCGTAGCAGCACCGTTGCGAACAAAACAGTCGCCATCGTTTGTGTTGGACGAGTTGGTCTGGTAAAGACTTATCCAGTCGAGGGCTGGATACTTGAAGTCGATCAGCAGTGACCATTCATTGACGTAACCTTCTCCAGCGGCCGGCGAGATGCCGTGATCGGCAACGTAATGGCTGCCGACGTCGATACTGACTGCCCCGTCTTGGGCGTCATAGCCTACCATAGCTGTATCACTTCCAACCAGGCTAAGATCATTACCAATGGTCGCAGCGGTCGTATCTGCGGAATCATCAAACTCCCACAAACCGACAACTGAAGCACTCGCACACGGTGCGATCACCAGCAGACACAAAATTGCAATTGATTTCATTTTCATCGGACCTCTCCTTAAACAAAAAAAACATTAATTTACATTATGTAATGGCGCAAATCACCTTAGATGCCGGTGCTCCCCCGAAAAAACGGGGGAACATCAACATCGTTTTACTGTTTATTGATTATAATTGGTGCAGTCTTCCATAAATGGCATGCTGCATTTGAGCCAACTGCTGGCAAGTATTGCAAAATCATCAAGATCAACTTCGCAGTCCTGGTTCATATCTACAGGATCAAATCCCCATGCTCCACATTCATTGTCAAAGATTGTCACCTCTACAGTCTTGATCGGGATCCCATCAAAGCTGAGGTCTGAACTGGAAGCATCAAAGGCTATCTCAGTTGAGTATTCGGTTGCGATCAAAACATCATCGTCAACAGCAGTGATCGTGATCGTCTGCGGCGTCGACGCATTAGAAGGTGTGAATGTCAGTACTTCAGGCTCGATAGCAACGACATTTGGATCTGCAACGTCACTGACATAGACCTCAACATCACTAGTCGGGTCACCTGTCAATTCTACCGAACAGGTCACCGATGAGCCGCCCTCGATCACTTCCTGGCTGGTTGGCTGAATGAAAAGATAAGCACTGTCGTCGTCATAGAGCGTTACCGTAACAGCAGGTATCAAACCCCCGTCATAACCAGCGTCAACACTTGCAAGTTCAAATCTCAAACCGATCTTCTCAGTACTTTCTACATCACTGTCATTGACAGGCTCGACACCGATCGTCTGAACTTGCTGCCAGTTTGCCGCAGGAATAGTAAATGTAACCGGCTCGCCCGGCAGCCCAGCCGTTGCTGCGCCGGGTGCTATGAGCTGGACATCATCGGCGTTTCCCAGGACCGTGTTGGGATCGACCGTGATTTGGACATCAGCGGTGGGTGCTGTACCGGTAAACTGAACATCAACTTCGGAGGCGACAGCATCATTTTCAAGCATAGTCAACTCTGACAAGCTGGTGGACCCTACGACGTGACCTATCGGATCACCAACTCCACCAAGTTCCAGAACAGTTGCACTGTCAAGACCAGTGTCCCATATCGCCACATTGGAAACGTGTATTTCATTGTCTTCACCGTTCTCATCTGCGAACAGAAGCAGGATGGGGTCTAAGCTGAGCCGGCCGTCGACACTCTGCACCGTACCGTCCAGCCAGAGTTCCCCGTTAACGTAGATCCTGTAAAATTCGCCATTGTCTACGGTCACGAGCATTCGATACCATGTTTCCGTTTCCGTCGGATTCGTCGTATACCCGGTCGCGCTGACACCAAGGCTGCTGGGCACTCCGCCGCCGCCACGCACAAAACAGTCACCGTCATTTGTATTGGACGGATTCGTCTGGAAAAAGCATATCCAATCCAGTGTCGGATATTTGAAATCGATCAGCAGTGACCACTCATTGACGTAACCCTCTCCTGCGGCCGGCGTGATACCATGATCTGCTTCGTAATAACTGCCCACGCCAATACTGACCGCGCCGTCCGTTCCGGAATAACCTGTCATTGCAGTGTCAGTTCCCACAAGTGTAAGATCGGCACCTATTGTCGCTTCGGTAGTGTTAGCCGGATCATCGAAATCCCACAGACCCACAAGCGAAGCATTTGCCGCAGAGACAAAAACCAGGCACAGCAGAACTCCAAAAAACTTCTTCATCACAATACTCCTTCCTAAAAATTAGTTTGCTTTACACGCTGGTCCGAACAACCCTCACTGTCGACCAGCCTCTCTTACGATTAATTCGATATTATCCACATAGGCATCGGCAACTCCGTACGTTCTCACCACACTAACTGTGACCGTTGCTTTGCGAGTGCCGATCGGAATCCTACCCACCTTGGATCGATTGATAAATCTGGTTTCATTGTTCCGTTCCTCCGGAGTCGATGGTTCCAGCTTCTCACTGCCCACAAGCTTGCCTGATGAGTCCAGAAAATCGACCTCTATCGTCGCTGAGTCTCCATGATCTTTAAATCCACCCAGCCAGGCAGAAAGCTGATATGTGATTTCAGATCGATCGATAAGGTACGTCAAAGGCTTCAGATCAATTTCTTGTGAAATAAGACAGTCATCCCTGCCCACAAAAAAGTTGTCCCCGCAGTCCGGAGGCAGAGGATCCCGGCCTTTTTGTGGAAATGGTTGACTCTCAGAACTATAACTGAAAATAGTTGCGGGCGCTTCATCCATCCACCCTTCAATTACGATATTTGTAATATCGCCGTTATCGAAGGGTTCCCCGACCGGCCCTGACTCAAAATCCCCATTCACAATTAGGTTCTTATCCATCAACTCATGGGAGCTAAGTAACGAATCGAGGTCACGAACAAACAGACTATCGCTGTAGTTCTGTCTGGCAAGAGAGTCATTAGCATTTACGACTCCCGACTCATTCTTATTGAGCCTTAGAAACCCATCAAACACAACGGGATCAATTCCCTTTCGCAATTCGACCTGTCCCTCGAAGACGTGTGCCTGTGTTTGCCCGGCCTTGCCCACCTTGACGCCAAATTCCGTCCCATAGTCAACCACCGTTGCACGGGGCGTACGCACAATGAAACCTACAGCTTCTTTTGGCACCTTGCATGACACAGATCCCTGCCATAGGAATACAGTATTTTTACCTTCGAATTCAACCTCTGCCGGTCCATGGATCAGTACGCTAGTGCCGCTTTCAAGATCGATCTCCGCAAATCCACTCAATAGTTTATAGATGCCGGTCTGCAATTTCTTGCCGACTTTCATATCTTCACCGGACCCACTCCATTGAGCTTCGTAGCTGTTTCCCACAGTCGCCACGACCGGGCCGCCTTCAGGGATGAAAAACAAATAGACAAACATAAACAAAAAAGCTGTCGCCGACAGTATCGCGGTCATTGCCAACATGCGGCTTGTCTTTGTGTGTCGATCTGAGCATCGTGATGGTATGGGCTCACGGACCGGCGCAGCCTTAACCGGCGGGGGCTCGATTTCAACCGTACGGGCAGTCTTTTCCATTAGAACAAGCTGCTGCCACAAATCGGTCATTTCAGGTTCGGACAGCTCCGGCTGGTGCGTTTTGTTCGCTGAGCCGTAACGCTTCAGTGCTGCACACAAACTCATATAGTCAACATAGTAATAACGCAACTCGGCGTTACTGTTTACCAGCTCACGCAGCTTATCGAAGTCGGCATCACTGATCGATCCGTCCAGCATGACCTGGATCAATGATCGCAGTTCACATCTTTGGCGGTTTCTTTCGCTCATGCCATATCCTCCCTGGCCAGAGCCCTGCGAATACATTCAAGCAGGTTTTCATGAATTCGACCCATTGTCTTATATAGCCCCTGCACCGGCCTGCCGACATAACTTGCGATCCGCTTTACAGTATTACCTTTTTCGTAGCGAAGTTCGATCAGTCGCAGGTCACGCTCGCCCAGCCTTCCCAAACAATTACGAAGCGCCTCTACACGAAAGTCAATATCGCTGCTGGCCCGTGCGGAATCTTCGGCTACACTGTCAAAAACATCGCTGTTGAAAAGCACGCGATAGTTGCCCTTTTTGCGATAGTAGTTAAGTACCTTATTGCGGGCTATGGAAATGCCCCATGCAGTAAAATTCTCTATCGGCTCGCTCTGATCATACTTGCACCACATCACCTCTGCAGTATCCTGCATTATATCCTCGGCATCGGACCAGTTACCAACGAGGGTCAGAATGTAGGAATATATTCTCCCTTCGCTGGCCATCAGCAGCCGTACAAACCGCTTGCCTTTGTCGACTTCGCCATTTTTGTGTGCATCGATATGCGACATAATTTCCTCGAATCAGTATCCCACTCATAGATACAGAATTCCAGGTGAGATTTACAAGGACTTAACAGGTATTTCACTGGTAAGTTGCATCAGAATTGAAATTTGGAGGGTAATTTTCAAAAAAAATGCAAAATTAGCTCGCGACTACTGCTCAAACGCAGCAATTGTCCGGATAACTGGATCGCAAGTAAAGTCATCCCCCGGCCAAAACAGCCTCTACGATTCAAAGTTCCTTTTGCCGACTTGACCTTCGCCGCCTCATCCACTCATCTATATAAGATTCGACGTCTGGCTGATCGTTAGCGGCCTCAGTACCTTCCGCACCAAGCTGCCACATCCCGTCCGGCCGAATCTGCATCACCCCCGCATCGCGGTAGAACCGAAGTTTTGCCAGCAAGAACTGAACCCTGGCCTCAGTGGCCCGGTCCTGAGCATCCAGATAATCCTCCTGTGCATCCAGCACATCACGAGTACTTGCCCGGTCGTACTGCTGAAGCATCGATGTATGCTCGAAACGCTCGTCAGCCAGCTCCAGACTCTCAACCTGGGTCGAGTACAATTGCCCCGCTTCGACCATATCCCTGTATGCCTGCCTGACCTGGGCGGCAATAACATCCTCGAGCTCCGCCTGCGCACGCTTCTGCTGATTGAGCGTTATAAGCGAGGCCCGCCAGGCTGCCTTCTCATCGGTTCTATCAAGCGGCAGGTCAAGTTCGAGACCGACCGAGACCAGCTCTTCGGATGAAAGTCCGGCCAGCGATTCTGTTCCCGCCTGCCCGCCTGCCGCAATGTTAAGCTCAGCCCTGACAGCATCGGCAGCAACAACCACTTTTCGCCGAGCGTCTTCTACCCTGTCACGGGCATTGGCCAGATCGAGCCTTAGTTCCATCGCCGCCGATATCGCCTGTGCCTCAGTAAATGTAACGGACTCTTCAGTCGATATGGCGGCAAGCTGATCGGCATCAAGTTTAAACTCTACAGTCGGCGGAACATTCAGGAACAACTTCAGGGCATCGACAGCATCCTCGTAATCTTTTCGCTCCTGGATAAGAATATCTCTTGCCTGGATGACATCCTGCTCGGCCTGCTGCAGTTCCAGCTTTTCGAATCTGCCTACCTCCGCCCGCTTCTGCATGGTCGTATACAGATTTCTGAGCTTCTTATAATTTTCTTCCGCGTTTCGAACCCTGTCAAGCTGCTGTAATGCCTGGAAGTACAGCGTGAAAACTGCGACCACCTGCTCCTTGCGAAAGCGATTGAATGACCGCAATTGATAGATCGTATCCCGCTCGGCCTGTGTTAACGGCTCGAGCACTACCAACGGATCGCTCCCACGCAGCAGAGGCTTGAAAACCGAAGCATCGAACACCCCGCTGATGCCGTCCGAACCGCTCGCCAGATTCGCCCAGGCCAGTGCAACAGAGGTCGTTATCCTCGTACCGTCACTCAGCAGTCGAGTGAATCCAGTCGCCAGATCGGCTGCCGCGGCTTCATCACCTTCGTCATAGACGTATTCCGCCCGTCCCGTTGAAAACGGATTCGCTTCGTAGGCGTGCCGCACCACCGTAAGATCCAGCGCCTGGAGATACAGCAGTTCCTTCTCTTGCTGATATTGCCGATTATATTCTGTAGCAAGCGTAACCGCCTGTGGAAGAGCCAGAACACCCCTGTCACCAAGCATATCTTCCAACTCATACAACGCCTGATCCGTTCCCGCCTCGGTCATTGAGTAGCTGGCCTTTTGTCCCATTCGGCCGGACCATTTCCGGTCAATGATATCATGCACCTCTGCATCTATCTGCTGCTGATACTCGGTAAGATTGCCCCCATCACAACCGATAACAACCGCCGTCATTGCCGCACAGCAAAGTGTCTTTACAATTTGAACTGAAAACATTTTCATTTGGCATGCACACCGCAGGCTCATATTGATTGTTTAGCAAGGCCCGGTTACAGGAGTCGAACACCGACCACTTCCCCCGGATCGACCTCAAATTGCTGCGGGATCTCTATCAGCACAGCTCTGCCGTACTCGGGCACCCTCGGATCCTGCCAAAGCCTTTCAGGCATCAGTTCATATGCCGGGCTGACTTCGTAAACCCGTGCATCCGCGACCTGCGGCTCCGCAGCCTGACGTATCAGTTGTACTCGTGCATCTGCCCTCAGATCGACATACTGGTTCTGCTTAACGTAAGCAACAACGTCTGTACTCTGCTCCGGCGCGACCACAACGATCGGCTGACCCGCAAGAACTGTCTCACCTTCGCCGGCCAGGATCTGCCGGACCGTTCCATCCGCAGGAGCTCGCAGATCCAAAGCGAATCGCTGCACCTGAAGCTCCTCCAGCAGCGATTCCTGGACATCTATTTCCTTGATGATCGGAGCTATTGCCAGTTCCAGTGAGCCATTCTGGTCATCCGCTACAGCCTCCTGGTACTGCTGATATCTCGCAACGGCTTTGTCATGAGCCTGCTCAGCGGCGGCGAGAAGTTCCCGATTCTCGGCCACACTTTCAGCCACTACGTCATATTCATTTTGGGCTTGCTTTACGGCATAATCAGTCGTGACCGCACCCGCATCGAACAGGTCCTTCTCGATCTGCACCTCCGCCTGAAGATTTCCCAGACGTATAAGCTGCGGCTCGATCTGAGCCTGCAATTCGAGAACCTTCAGACGGGCAGCTTCGACATCGAGCACGAAGCGACGATGTGTCGCAGCCTTCTCTGATTCGAGCCTTTCTGCCTCGGCCAGCATCTGGTCGCGGACCTTATCCATCTCGGCCCCCAGTTTGCCGATCTCCGCCCTGATGGTCTGCAGACGTGTTGCTATATGGTCGTCCTGCATTCTCGCAACCACCTGACCGCGATTGACCCGCTGATACAAACGCACCCCCACATCTTTGATTCTGCCGTTTTCAAGCGGAGATACTTTCCTGGTGTTGTCCCGCGCAATACCTACCAGCTTATAATCCTGCATACGGTATTGAAACAGCACCACCGTACCAGCCAGCGCAGCAAACCAGACAACCGCCGGCAGCGCTCTTTTGATCACATATCCTTTGGCACTTCTAAGGGCCATCCCTAAACCTCTAGTAGCTGTTCCTGCATCGTTAAACTAACATTCGAAACGCTTTCGAGCTCCTCCAACTGCGCAAGCATCTCGGCATTCTTCCCCGTATTCTTTATCATAACCTGATATGCGTATTCGACAGTCGGGGCATCGAAATCGCTGTCCTGTGCAGATATGAGTGTAAAGTTACGGCAGAACTTCTTGAGCACCTGACCCACCGGATGATCCGCACCCATATGACCGTCGAGACTGAACCTCAAAAAACCGTTGTGCGGCCGATGCGCCCCAAACTCACCTACATGCATGTATGCAGCTATACCCGCAAATGCGATCGTACCAATGATCGATATATCATACCGCCGTGATCCCGCAGCCATACCGATCATTAACGCGCCGAAAATAAATGCGATATCACGTGTATCCTTGATCATATTGCGAAAACGAATGATCGAAAGTGCTCCGAGCAGCCCCACAGCCGTCACAAAGCTGTTCTGAATAGTGCTCATCACGAGCGCGATCACAACCGTTATCAGCACCAGTGACTGCACAAAAGACTTGGAGTAGCTCAACCCGCTGTGAGTGAAAAAATACGTCCATGCCAGCACCTGCCCCAGCACCAGCGACAGCAGCACCGCCGTCAGCACCTGAACAGCATTGACCGGCTCGCCCGAATTCATGGATCCGTCAAGCATCTGCCATATTTGATCCGCTCGCATCAAAATACCCCCACTTGAGGAGCACAGAATCCATCTTCACAGGCCTGCTCGACCGAGGCACCATACTTGCTCATGGCACTTTGCGGCAGAGCAAAACTCTTCACCAGATGCGTTAGCCACATCGGATACCGCGCTGTAAACTTCAGCTCCAGAACAACGAAATCCATCGAGACCGACTGCCATCCGCCGCCGTTTACCGTTACGATCGGTTGCTTGGTCGACTTGAACTGGAGGTTTCGATCAAATGTGATCCGCACGCGATTATCATCATCGCCCTCAAATGCCTGCCTTTTATACCGGACCAAAGTGACAGGCCTTGCATTGATACTCTTAAAATAAAGCTGAAACTGCTTCAGTGATTCGTCGTCGATCTCATGAGGCAGAACGATCCGCTTGCCCGCGATCACATCCGGCACTTGATCGGGCAGTATTTTCGCCCTGCTCTTTATGATCACACCGTTGATACGCCTCTTGATCTCGGCAAAACGCGGCTCATATTCACCATCCGCATACGCCCTGATCCTCAACTTGAACCTGTTCTTTTTCCCGGTCCTGGTCTCCCTGTACAGGGACAATTGTTCGGAATCAAAATATAGGCTGGAAATGCTGTATTCGTTGCGGGGCTTATCCTTGCTGTACTTGTCAAGCGGCAGATACGGTCGAATGTATTCACGAATTGCAGCAGCCTGGGACTCACTGATGCGGTATTTCAACTCGTATCTGCAGGAAAGGGTCCTGTCACGAGATTCATTTGGTTTGTGACTCCTGGGGTGTTCAGCCGCGGAACGCGGGGACTCCGTCTGCCTGATCACGGGGACGGATCTTGCTATCTGTTCTGTAGATACCCTGTCTTTTCTACGAATACCAGTATGCATCACACTCTCATTGTCGCCCAAGCCTGCTTTCCGGTCAATTTCAGCCACGCCACTCCTGCCTGATGGTTTTTAGTAATGACGGCCGGACCAAAGCACTAACATAATCCTAACGTTTTGCTCTGAAAAGTCAATACATTTAACAATACTGTCCCTAAAAAGGCAAAATCCGGTTTTATTATTGCACCATGCCAAGTCGCGATAAAAATTCCAGACACACATTATACCATTTACCAGGACTAAATTCAAGCACTTTCTAAACTTGCGCCTTACGCAAAAGGGTTTTTGGGCCCTCATTTCTTCTCTGAGACAATTGGATCGTTTTTTTCGCGGCAAACTGCCAAAGATTTGGTTTTAAGATGGATCTTTGCTATAATATATAGTGCCAATATTTATGACCAAAAAAACTACGGAGGAAGTTTTGAAACCACAGACCGGTTGCAGGCTTTTAACGCCTTTATTTGTTGTCTTGTTTCTAGTGCAAACTGCCCGCGCATCGGACCTCACGGGGGACCTTTTCGTAGACATATCGGACCTTCGCATTATGGCTGACAACTGGCTTTCTCCGTCACCCAGCCCGGCCGATCTCACCGGCGATGGCAGCACAGACTACAGCGATCTGGCACTGCTTGCTGGAAGCTGGCTCGACCATTCTGCAACTGTGCTCATAAGTGAATTCATGGCCTACAACCGCGACTCGATAACCGATATTGACGGCGACACCTCCGACTGGATCGAGCTGTACAATCCCATGCCGCAAAATATTAACCTAAAAGGATGGTATCTCACAGACGACAGCTCCGACCTTACCAAATGGCGATTGCCAAGCCTTGAAATACCATCGGATAGTTTCGCGGTCATCTTCGCATCCGGTAAGGACAGATCGGACCCGGACGCAGAGTTACACACCAATTTTGCACTCGATTCACAAGGCGAGTTCCTGGCCCTGGTCAAGCCCGACGGAACAACGATTGCTCACCAATACGAAACATATCCTAATCAGTATTTTGATATCTCCTACGGGCTCGGCAATGTATCGGCACACACATACGACGAAATTTTAATGGACACCGATCATATAGCCTTTGCCAAAATTCCCATGGATGATTCGATGGGCGATTCATGGACAAACCCGGGATTCCAAACCTTCGGCTGGCTAAAAGGCAAAGCCGCTATCGGCTATGATTACGGCTCACTGATCGATCTGGATGTCAGTGACATGCGATACAGTAATCAGTCGGTCTACGTTCGCATCCCGTTCACCGTTGATCAGTTGACCGATCTGTCGAAACTCATTTTAAGATTAAAATATGAGGACGGAATTGCTGTCTACCTCAACGGCCATCAAATACTCAGCGAAAACGCACCCGAAACCCTCACCTACAACTCCGGTGCCCTTGAGAACAGACCAGACAGCATCGCCGTCGAGGACGAGGATTTCGACATCACAAAATACAAGGATTTTCTGGCTCTGGGCGAGAACGTGCTCGCTTTCCAAGGGCTCAACGTCAACCTAAGCAGCTCCGATCTGCTTATCTATCCGAAACTGATCGCAACTTATACCAACATAGGAAATTCGACCGACATTTCACAGCTTTATATGTCCCCGCCTACACCGGGAGCTGTAAACGAAAGCGGCACACTGAATCCAGGCCCCTGCATCACCGATGTCACCGAAAACCCGTCCCAACCCGCTGATGACGAAGACATCGTTATCACAGCAAAGGTCAGCCCCACCAAAAACAGCATTGCTGGCGTCTCGCTTCACTACCGCATAAATTACGCCCCAAAAGTACAGATCGACATGGTCGATGACGGTTCCCAGTACGACCAGAAAGCCTTGGACGGCATTTATACCGCTGCAATCCCCGCTTCCGCCGCCGGTCACAATGACATGGTCCGCTGGTTCGTCACCGCAACTGACAGCGAAGGTGAAACATCCCGAGCACCTCTGTTCCCGTATCCAGAGAATTCACCAGAATATTACGGCACGGTCATTACGGACGCCTCACTGCAAACTCAGATGCCCCGCATTCAGTGGTATGTGCAAGATGTTGCCGCATCCGAAAGCCGGAGCGGAACACGCGGATCCGTCTATTACCTCGGCCAGTTCTATGACAATATCGACATACACATAAGAGGCGGAAGCACCGCATACGCACCGAAGAAACATTTCAAGCTCAAATTCAACCACGGCCACAAGTTCGAGTTCGATCCGGATGTTGACCGTGTCGACGAAATTAACCTCAACAGCACCTACAGCGACAAGACGTATATCCGTCAGCCTCTGGCTTTTGAGATGTACGACTGGGTCGGTTCGCCCGGACCCGAGTCGTTCCCGGTACGCGCAGAGCGAAACGGCGAATTCTTCGGAATAAGCATATTCATTGAAGAACCCGAAGAAGAGCTGCTCGAACGCGAAGGTCTCGACCCCGACGGCGCCCTGTACAAGATGTACAACACATTCAAAGCAGGCGGCTGGGCCGAGAAAAAAACAAGAGAATGGGAAGGTCGTACGGATCTTGACAGCTTCTGCACTAACATAAATGATCTTACCGGAAATGAACTGCACAACTACATCATGGACAACGTGGACCTGCCCAGAACGCTCGCATACCTCGTCGCTACGATCCTTGTACATCAGAACGATCATCCGCACAAAAACCACTATCTCTACTGCGATACAGACGGCTCGGGTGAATGGTTCTTCATGCCCTGGGATCACGACCTGACCTGGGGCTCGAACTGGGACGGAAGCTCATACCATGACACGATCTATGCGGACGATGACCAGATCCCAGGCAAATCGACTGATGTGAAGCCCTCTCATCCATTTTTGGGTCGGTCCGATGCGAAAGAATGGAACTACCATTGGAACAATCTTATCGATGCGCTGCTCAGGGACCCGATCGTGAAGAATATGTTCCGCAGAAGACTGCGTACATGCATGGACGAGTTCCTGAAAGCACCGGGCACGCAGTACAGCGAACGCCCCATAGAAAACCGCATCGACGAAATGTATTCTCAAATGGGACCCGAGCTCCAGCTTGATTACGAAAAATGGGCGGACCCCTGGACATGGGGCGGCCAGGAAGGATACCCAAAGGATCAGACCCCGGCCCAGGCTGTGGACATTCTCAAGAATGACTACCTCGACGTTCGCAGAACCCACCTGTTCGTAACTCACAACGTAGACAACGCTGCAGCATACAGCATCCCGAACTCTTTCTCGGCTGAAATCCCGAACAGCCAGCCAGCCGATCTCGCGATCAGCTTTGGCAGCTATGACTTCAATCCCGCTTCCGCCAACCAGGATGAAGAGTACATACAGTTGATCAACCCTAATGACTTCTACGCCGACATATCCGGCTGGAAATTGACCGGCGGCATCGAACACACGTTCCGCAAAGGCACGGTGATCCCCGCGAGCGGCTCACTGTATGTTTCGCCCAACGTCCGGACCTTCCGCCAGCGAGCAACCTCACCTACCGGCGGCGAGGGCCTTTTCGTACAGGGCAACTACGATGGGCATCTGTCCAGTTGGGGCGAAACGGTCAGACTCATCGACACAAATAACAGCGAAGCAGCAATCCTCACTTACCCGCCCGCACCTTCCGACCAGCAGAGATTCATACGCATCACCGAATTCATGTATCATCCAACTGTCGGTTCAGGCTTCAATGAAGAAGAATTCGAATACATCGAACTTAAAAACATCGGCACCCAATCCGTCCTGCTCGACGGCATGAAGCTTACCGATGGCATATACTACACGTTCCCCCAGGACGGCAACCTCACGCTCGGAGCGGGCGAATACATTATAATCGCGAAGAATCGCCAGGCATTCGAATCACGTTACGATACTTCCGATCTGGCTCTGGCGCCGGGTCAGTACGCAGGCTATCTCAGCAACTCCGGTGAGAAAATCAAGCTCGAAGACACCACCAACAGCACCATACTTGAATTCGACTACAGCGACAACTGGTATGAGATCACAGACGGGCAGGGATACTCGATGACCATTCGCGACGAAGACTCATCACCGCTGCAAACCTGGGACGACAAAGACGGATGGCGACCTTCTGTTGTACCAGGCGGCTCACCCGGCTACTGCGATGCAGGCACGCTCCCGCCCCTCGATTCTATCAAGATCAACGAAATTCTTGCACACTCACACAGCGACGCGCCCGACTGGATAGAACTGCACAACACAACGGACGAACCCATAAACATCGGCGGGTGGTTCATCTCGGATAAGGAAGCCGAACCGACCCGCTATCGCATCGCCCTGGGTACGGTAATACCCGCTGGCGGATATCTCGTGTTATACGAGGACCAGCACTTCGGCAATCCTTCGGATCCCGGCTGCAACACTCCCTTCGCATTCAGTGAAAACGGCGAAACAGCCTACCTCCGCTCAGCCAGCAGCCACCAGCCCACAGGCTATGTCGAACAGGAAGACTTCGGGCCATCCGCCACCGGGGTATCCTTCGGAAGATACGAACTCTCGGACGGCACACACGATTTCACCGCGATGCGGACCCAAACGCCTGGCCAGCCAAACTCATACCCCGCCGTGGGCCCGATCGTCATCTCTGAGATTATGTACAACCCGCCGGACGGAGGCAGCTACGACAATGATGAATATGAATACATCGAGCTGACAAATGTCAGTGGCACAACTGTTGTGCTCCAGGACTACGACGCGGACAAAATGATGCACGTCCCCTGGAAGTTTACCGACGGCGTTGAATTTACTTTCCCGCTCGGTGTCTCGGTTGCTCCGGGTGAAACAATTCTGGTCGTCAAAAACACCTCCGCTTTCGCCGAGCGATACTCAGATGTCACCACACAAATTTTCGGCCCCTTCGAATCGGATACCAATCTCAGCAACGGTGGCGAAGATCTCGAACTCGCTATGCCGGGCGATATCGATCAGGCAGGCGAAAGATGCTACATCAGGGTCGAACGAGTGGACTATGACGATGACAGCCCCTGGCCTGATCCCACGGATGGCGACGGCTCGTCACTGCATCGCGTCGACCTGAACAGCTACAGCAACGATGTGTCGAACTGGACCGCTCTCACTCCGTCTCCGGGCAATTGATCAGCTCGTTGCAGGACCAGCATGAAAAAAAGCAGGGAACGTTTCACTAAGAAATGTCCCCTGCTTTCAGCATCAGCTTAAAATATTCTTATTACCGCCCCGGCGTCGGTGACAGAGCCTGCCAGTTGTCCGGCGACCAACCAGAGAAGGTACCCACTGTATGCCTGCGGTGCAGTGAATCACCCACCCCGTCAGCATCGCTCGGCCAAGGCGGACAGTCGGCATATATCACCTCGTCCACGATATACCACGGTATGTCAGTGTCGGGCAGATCGGGATCAAGCGCCTTTTCCAGGGTCACCCTCTCCCCGCCGTTGCTGAGGTTGCCCGACCAGGGCCCAAATATAGGACCCTCAGCTCCGTAAAGCCCCACGAAGTCAGCAAGTCTTTCAGTCTCGATCACCGGGTCGAATCCGACAATAACAATTCGTTCACCCGCTCCCAGCGTAATACCGGCCGGCAATACGAAATCAACACCCCCATCGATGTTCCACGGCCCTTCACTGGTCCACAGATCAACAGGATTCGCCGTCGGATTGTATATCTCGATATATTCATCGAGCCCCGAATTCTCCGTCGGATGATACATGATCTCGCTGATCAGTACTCCGCCGTCAGGCGCAATGTTGGATGCGCCTCGTGTGGCAGCCATATGGAATAGATACTCGCCGCCGTCCGGATACCGGCCAAGGGAAATGTCATTTTCCTGGCCCTTGAACAGTACACTGTCAACGACCCTGTCCAGCCCATTGCCCGGCAGATAAGAAAGTATTACCTTTTCGCCAACCTTGTTCAGACCAAATCCAATCGGCCCAAGCGGGTCTTGATGAAAGCCGCTGATCTCATCAAAACTGACAAATCCGTCCGGCGCCACCGTAACGCCTGGAAGCTGCCATTTCTTCAAATCGTCTTCGGTGTCGCTCAAATACCAGTTGCCGTCCAGAACTATGCTCGAAGATCCGCCATTGTATATTTCGATCCAGTCATTCGAATCATGATCCGGGTACGCAGGGTCATCCAGATCAGTATGCGCCATGACCTCGTTGATCACAACTTCATCATTCAGAACAGGATCATCAAAACCGGGCGAGCCGCCGATAAACGTGCTGCCCCGCCAGTTACCGCCCCAGTCGAGCGCCCCGTCATTCTGAGCCGAGATAGCAGCAGGCAACGGCACTATCGAATGCCCTCCGCCGTCCGCCTCTATCGGCCAGCCGCGAGCGTCAGCATAGCTAAACTCAGCGACAACGCCGTTCCAGTAGTCGTCTATCACGATGCGCTCGCCGCCGTTCGACAGTTTGCCGTTGGCGAATTCACCCGCGACCAACGAGCCGACACCCGGATACCTCGACAGCAAGGCAGCCTCATCCTGCACGACAAGAACGAACTCACCCGGCGCAAGCGTGGTTACCGAACTGCCTGCAAACGCAAACTCAACACCATCGCTTATCGTCACGTTCGACAGATCGATCGTCTGCGTACCAACGTTCTTGAGCTCGATAAACTCAAAGTCGTCATTATCAGCATCCAGCTCACCCTTGCTAAGATCCGCGTCAGCCGGATTATACATCACCTCACTCACCCGCAGTCCCTCCAGGATCGCCGTTGACTGCTGATCACCTGCCGTAAACTCCACCGGCTCCGACCAGTGTCCCCACCGGCCCGTGTTGTCCTGCATCTTGCACCGCACGCGATAAGTATGGCCAGCATCGACTACAGCCGCCGGTACCTTGATCGTACGATTCGTCGGATCCACACCCTCGCTCTCCCACAGAGCATTGTATTCATAGTGCGGCTTATCGTCAGGATCATACGCCGGGCACATCGGATCAGTTATTTCTGCGATACGCCACTTCATGGCTGCAAACGTTTGCGAACCCTGCGGATCACTGAACGAGCTGGTCACGAACCGCAGATCGTTCACCGGATACCCTGCCGTACCGGTATAACTGACCGTCGGCTTCTCCGGCTGAGCCATTGGTTCCTCGCATCGGCTGTCAATATAACTGGCCCTGTTGTTAGAATCCGTAAACGCGAACGCCTTCATGCTCGCAACTCTAGGCTCCATCGGGCCCCAATCCTGCGAACCTGACGAATACGGGCCATACCTCCATCTGTCCCTGTCCGCGGGCACGAACTCGGCAATAACCGCTGCCAGTTCATCCAGCATCGGATTGATCACGTCCTCCTTCCACAGAAGATCACGCATCTCACGCATCACGTTGCGATGCTCCAGTATGAACTCTTCCTTGGGCGGATACGTCCCCTCATAATAGAAGTAGTACCAGTTCGATGGATCGTCATGATCACCGCCGGGATGGTCCGCATATATCGCCTCCTCGGGGTAATCTCCGTTGCCGTTCCATACATTATGTGCCCAACTGCCGTCCGAATCATGCGGCAAGGTCCTTAGCCGACCGATCCCTCCATCACCGACGAAGGGCTCAAAATACCACGCCCTGTTCTTCAGCCACCCGTCAGACGGATTATAGTCGCGATGCTTGACCATCTCGCAGATCGTATTGTACTTGTACCAGTGCGGATAATCCACGTACCGGTTCAGCCACGCTGCATCCTTATCCGGATCACAGTTCTGACGTATATTTTGAAAATCACTGCCGTCAGTGACCGAATTTATGCCCTGGTTCCGCTGAACCTCCTCATGATTAAAGATCATGTGTTTAAGCTTGTAAAGGTTCCCGTCAGCTAGCTCATGCGCATCCATGAACCTCGCATCATAGTCCTCCATACCCAGATACATGCCGTAAAAATCGCCGTAGTACTGCCCCAGGACACCCGTAGGTGCCTCATCCGGGCCATCCACGACACGGAAATGGAACATATACATGTAAGGCGCAGGCACACCCACGATATTGAACAGCTTGTTGTTCATCTGTTCGTTCAGCCCGAAGAACGTCTGATTCAGCAAATTATCGCAGGCCTTTCCAATATTCAGCGTCCGCCACTTCGTCGAAAATTCTTCACCCTTGTTATCCTTAGCCTGCAGATAATGCCCCAGGTTGAACCTCACCCTCATCGACCGCTTGCCGCTGCCGGCGTAACGCTGGTTTACACCCCTCAGCCGATAGTGAATATGATCATGAACTACACCGTCGTAAACGAAAGCACCCTCCCAGTTGAACCTGTCCCGAGCATCCTCATTCGAACTTGGCACCCGATCCTCGGAATCATAGGCTATGCATTCAGAGAAATCTTTCGACCGCGTCACCAGCGAATACACCGGCAGCGAGTTCATAATCGCCTCGCTGTACGTATGCGGCGCCCCGTCCGGATCCACCGTCGTAGACTGAGCAGTATACGCTGGCACTCCGTCATAAACATAGTACGCATAATTCAGCGAAGGATCGTCCAGATACGGCAGCCTCACCGATGCACCTTTGCTGTCGGTCACGACGATACGATAACGCACAAGCGTCCTGTTATCCGACTGCGGCGGCATCATCACTGTATACACATCATCGTTGGCCGCTTCATCCCCGCCCGTACCGTCGTCGACCATTGCAAGACTCGTCCAGTTCGCCGGATCTTCGAATGCCGGATTAGGCTCAAACTCCTTGTTAGGCGTATTGACAAGCTCCGTATGTGTCAACGGCAGAAACGCCGGGATATAATCACCAGGCGAAACGATCTGGTACTTCAGCACGACCGCCGCTACTCCGTCCGGGTCTGTCACCTTAGCGGTAACCTTTACCTGCTCGCCTGTCGCGGGCATCTGCGGCTCATGATCCACCTGCCTTGTCTGCGGCGGTGCGTTATCCGCATAGCAGCTATTCTGCGCACCCGGCGTCGGCTCAAACGAAGGCTCACTCGGATCCTCACCCGGGACATAAAGCTCTGCGTCGATCACAAAATCACTGCTCCCGGAAGTACGATTGATCGCATGTATCGCTATGACATTTTCGCCCGCCGAACCAGCGCCCACATTGAAATAGTTCGCCCAGTCAGTAAGTTCGATCTCTTCCCAGCTCGCCTCATGATTGTAGGCCGTTCCGTTGTAGGCAATATCGCCCGTGCCAACATGAAAACGCCCAACCTCGACACCGTTGATCCAGACTACACAGCCATCATCAACATATATCCTCAGCTTGGGCGTGTCGAAAACCTCCTGCATCGAAGACACTGTGAAAGTATTACGCAGGTACGCAGAATTGTAGCTGTTGCGCATATCCGAAAGCTCGGTGTTGATCGCGTAGTCATTGTTCGCATCGTACCCAACCGGGGCCTTACCATCAAACCATGTGCCGTCTTCGACAAACTCCAAAAAACGCCAAAGCTCCATCGGATCGGACGCCTCAGAAGTCCCCTTCCGACACCGCCAGCCCTGCGCCTGAGCTTCCACCAAATACTTCGCCTGATTAGCCGTTTGCAGCCCAGGATAATAACCGCTCGCCCGCCAGCTCCCGCTCAGATCGTTATCGAGCAGCGGATTTATCAGCTCCATCGACGAATCCCGCCCAACACTAGCCAACGGCCACGGAGATTCCGCCTTGTAATCCACCTCGTCCATCTTCTCGCCGAAACTGTTTCTCAGCGTAACAGTTTCACCCTCGTTCGCCAGCTTCGCAGCATACGGACCGAGCACACCGCTTAGCCCATACCGTGTACTGAGGTACTCCGGGTCCTGGGCAATGACCAGATACTCCCCCGAACCGATCACCGTCTGCTGGGGAAACGCATAAGATATCCCATCCGAAAAATACCACCCCGAAAGATCGACCGCTTCCTGCCCGGCGTTATAAAGTTCGACAAATTCCATCGGCTGCAGTTTATCATCAGGCTTGAAAAACATCTCGTTGATAACAACCTTCTCACAAACCTGCCCCCATGAACCAGCCAGTACGTTAAAATCGATATAATCCACACGACCCGAACCGGAGATATTGGCAACCGAATCCTCCCCGGCCAGCCACTCCCCCGCAAACACCTCCAGATCTGCCATATCGACCCAGCCGTCACCGCTGATATCGCCCGGAGGACAGTTGGCCCCCATCGAAAAAGAACAGAAGAAAACGACCCCCAGCACAAAAAACTGATGCACACTCTTCATGAAAACACCCTTTTCCTGAACACACTCTATTAATTGCAATTGAAGATGATTATACAGGAAAAGGCCTCAAAATCCAAGACAAAACATCACCCGCCCCGATCCGGCAAAGACATCGCCCGATATCACGACCTCGCTGATACCTTCGCATCTATCTCCACCGGCACCGCAGGCAGAACGCCTAAAGAACTCTCCCGCTTTTTACCAGGCTTACCGTCCTTGCCCTTGGGCCGCCATTCCCTCACCATTTCAAAAATAAGATTGCCGCTAAAATCCTGAACGTCACCTTCGGCACACTTAACCTTACAAGCCAACCCCTCATCGACGACCCTGACTTTTTCTACGCTAACTCCCGCGGGAGGATTCAATATATCGAGACGCAGTTCATTCAAAAGCCGCCGCTTTCGTGTTTTAAAAACAATTTCTTCAGACTGTCCAGCCGTAATTACCAAAGGTTGCTCAGCGTCAATCGTCACACCCGGCACCTTCCATTTCAACTTTTTCACCGCCGCTACGATTTCCTGCGTCGGCACGAGGTGTCTGTACAGAAACGCCTGCATCATGTCCTCTGCACCAACAGCCGTGCGAACAACTGTTTCCTCCCCGATCATCGCACTGCCCTCAAACTCAATATCGATCATCCCGCCCTTTAGCTCGTTGCCGGCCCTGAGCGACATGCAAACCCTGTCCGCCCCAGCCGGGATCCGCCCGCCCGTCAGCTCAAACCCCAGATCCCCCTTCACTGAAATATCTATCGGCCCGCTGTAACCGTCCTTGCGGAGCACATAAACCCAAACCGGCACCGCAAATCCCGTCCTCACGTTAATACTCGCCGGAACCACACGCAAAGCGAAATCACCCGTGGCTCGCTCCACCCGCAACCTGTACGCATACGCCTCACCGCCATGCTGCTGCACGTCCTCGACCTCTACAAAATAATCGCCGTCCTTACTTAATTCGGCCGTCAAATACGGATCCGCATGATGCGTCAGCATCCCGCTCGCATTCTTGTGCAAATGCTCATCCCCCTTGACCACATGATCATCGTTCCATGCAATAACCTCACCGCTCGCATCCATCAGCCTCACAACCGCATCCATCGGCGAATTCAGCCTGCGTGCAAACACCTCGATCGCAACCCTCTCGCCCGCACGGCCTTCAAATCGATAAACATCCACATCCCCCGCCTTACCTATTCGACCATCGACGGTCACACCGATCTCCAACTTCTGCGCCTTGCCCCTGCTCCCGTTATCCTCCTTCTCCATTCGCGATGGCAGTTCACTCACAAGATACGGCACAGCATTCGACACTTCCCCTTCGCTCCGGTAACACGTCTGTCGCAATACACCGCCCCCCTCACTCGTATCCAGCTTTAGCTCATCCGTCGCCAAGTTCCAGCCGGATATCTCCGCCGTCACATCTTTGCCCACCTGCCCGCCCAGCGGAAACATATGAGTAATGAACGGCTGCTCGCCGACCGATATGCGGTACACAAAATCCTCGCGACCCCTGTGGATCGCGTCACGAATCTCCAGCTCATACTCCCCACTCCGCTCGACCTCCCACAGCAGCACCGGATCAGGGCTGAATCGGTAATCATCCGCAAACACAACCTCATTCCCCCGCGCATCATAGATCGTCACCACCGCCTGAAACCAGCCCGGCACCGCATCCGCCAGATAAGGCACTAGCCGCCTCGCATGCGTATCCACCACCAGCTTCTGCCCCTTCTTCGCACGAAATCTGAACCGGTCCACATCGCCCGGCATTATCTGACCATTCAGCACTGCAGGCAGCTCTACAACTTTCCCTTTCGGTGCTTTAGGATAATTCTTCAGCTCCGGCATCGCCTCCTTATCATTAGGTTCCTGCTCATACACGTCCGGCCCCAAGCCAACCTCGAAAATCACAGGATTCGTCAGTCCCAACCCGGTACCGATCCGCAGTTCCCTCGGCCCCGGCTCAGCGTCCTCATCGATCTCGATCTTGATCAGCACCGATTCAGCAAGCTGTCTGTTCTGCTGCTTCAAGAACCGAGGCATAAACAGCACATCACGAATATGCGCCAGCTCCCGCAGTGAACAATCCTCGACATCGTAGAGCAGCGGATGCTCAGGCATTTTTGATCGCTCAGCCTTACCCTTTTTCTCTTTATCGCTTTCTGCCTTCTCACCACCCTTGCCAGACTGATCTTTTGCAACTTTTGCCGCTTTACGGCCTTCTTTATTTCCAGACTTATCCCCGGCCTTCTTACCCTCTACCTCCGCAAGCCGCATATCCCGCACTTCCTTCAACTTTGCGGTGATCGCCTCACGCTTTTCCTTGTTCAAGTTCCCCACCGGCCGCATATGCTTGATCACTTTAGCATGCACACCTTCACCCGAAACATGCACATCCTTCGCTCCCCACAGAAACTGTCCGCCCGCCGCAGCACGCACCACCTTACCCCGCTGTCCGCCTGCCGGATACACATAGCCAACATGCGGCTCGCGCCTGTCCACACCCCACGCTGAACAAGCAAAACAGAAAACCCCGACCAAAATAAATCGCACATGTTTCATATAAACGCCCGCTTTACATTATCTCTGTCAATCTGCCCTCGCCCTTTTCCGACCTGGGCATTACCTTAACATCCAACCCCCTCGGATTCGGCAGCTTGCCGTCCGGATCGATCCCCAGCAGCGTATACATGCTCCCGATCAGATCCTTCGGATAAACCGCCCGCTCAGCAACCTCCATGCCCTTCTCATCCGACGCGCCGATAACCCTTCCGCCCTTGAACCCGCCGCCCGCGACCAAACTGCTGAAACACTTACCATGATGCGACCGACCACCGTTCCACGGCGACTCCTTCTGTATCTTCGGCCCCCTTCCGAACTCACCGCCCCACCACACGATAGTGCTGTCCAGCAAACCACGCTCACTCAGATCTCCCAGCAGCGCCGACATAGCCTGGTCCATCTCAGGCAGCTTCCGCGCCATCGTCTCGAAATGCTGCTTATGCGTATCCCAACCCCTGTAATTGATCGTAATGTAAGGCACACCATGCTCCACCAGCCGCCTCGCCGCCAGGCACGACTGCCCGAAGGTGTTCATCCCATACCGCTCGCGCATCGCCTCCTTCTCCTGCCCCAGGTCGAACAGCTTCCTCGCATCCCCGAACATCAGATCATACGCTTCCTCCTCACACTCGTCCAGCTCAGCGAACTTCTCATTGCCGCCCATCACCCTGCCCAGCGTATCCAGCGAGTGCATCAGCTCCCGCCTGTCCTTCTGCCTTTTGTCCGAGATCCCCCTTGCGACTATCCCCTCAACCGCAAACGGCGTCCTCGCCGGATCACCACCCGTCGAAAACGGCTTGTACTTCGGCCCCAGAAAACCGGACTCCGAAAACCTGCCCTGCGGCTGCGTCAAAACAATATATGGCGGCACCAGTCCGTCATATCCGTGCTCATAACCCTTGAACACCGACACCACCGCCCCCATACTCGGATAAACCAGCCTGCCCGGCTCATGCCCAGTCTGCACCATATACGACGCCGTCTCATGACCGTTTATCCCATGCGTCATACTGCGAATTATCGAATACTTGTCCGCATGCTTCGCCAGCTTCGGCAGCATCTCGCATATCTGTACACCATCCGCATTCGTCGAGATCGGCTTCTTGTACGGCCCGCAATAATCCTCTCCCGCACCTGGCTTCGGGTCGAAAGTATCCAGGTGCGAGGGCCCGCCCCACATCCATATCTGTATCACTGATTTCGCCTTCGCTTCAGGCTTGCTCTTGCCGGTCCCACGCTTTTTCTTCTTTGCCTTCTGATCCGCCGCCAAAACCCGCGACCCGCTAACGGTCAGTCCCGCGGCCCCAACAAGCCCCATCTTCACGGCATCGCGCCGTGTCATCTCGTTCCAACCGTTCATGTTATACCCCTTATTTCATGCCCTCAGACCCGACCGCCAAACTGCAGATCAATGCCTGTAAAGAAATTCCTTCGTATTTATAAGCGCCCAGGCAATATCATGCACCGCCCTGCGATTATTCATTCCCTTCATCTCGAAATACTCCGTCACCGTCTCCCGCTCCTCAGCCGTCGGAAACCGCGACAGAATGTGCAGATAGAGCTGATTGATCATCACCTGCTTATTGCCTTTGGCCCTGCGCATCAGGTTCCGAATTCGCCACCCCTTCTCGATCTTGTTCTGAACTTGTGACGAATTTAAAAGATGAAGCCGCTGCCTCTCGGTAACCTCCCTGTTCCGCTCCGACTCCAGCCCCGTATCCCGCGAGGGCCTCCCGAACATCTCCAGGAACTGACTCGTGATGCTCCCGTCCGCAAGCTCCACCGTTTTCTCATCCGCCGGCACAAACGTGAACGGCTCGGGTATCTTGCTCGAATACCGCTCGTTAGTCCCCGATATCCAGCAAAGCGCATCTATAAGCACCTCCGCATCCAGCCGCCTCACCGGATACACCGCAAAATATCTCTCAACCTCCTCACTTTCATCAGCAGGCACCGAAGACTGCTGATAAGTATGCGAATTCAGTATCAGCTTGAACACATGCCGCAGATCATACCCGGACCCCGCCAGCTCACTCTCGAGATACTCAAGCAGCTCGGGATTCACCGCCGGATTGCCATCGCGAATATCGTCGGGCTCATGAATTATCCCCCGCCCCATCAGCCACGACCACTGCCTGTTTACGATGTTCTTCGCAAACCACGCATTATCCTTCTGAATGAGCCAGTCTGCAAACACGCCCCGCGGATCCTCGCCCGCCTTGATCGTCACCTCTTCACCATCCGGAAATCTCGCCGTAAGTTCCCCCGCGGGCCCCGGGTCCAGGCAGATTATCTGTTCCTTCCACTCAGCGGTATTCTTGTAAAGCAACCTCGAAAAGAACGCCTCCAGACCCTCGCGTTTCTCGGCATTCCACTCCTCCACCCGACACCCCATAAAAGTAAGCCCCACTGCCCGCGCGATCGCCTCAGCCTCCTCGCCCTGTATCGCGCGATAAAAGTTCACCGGCGGCACCCGGAAATTGCTCCCGCTCGATGTCAGCAGCGCCCGGGCGAATTCATCATACGGCATGTTCTCCTTCACCGCCTGCCGGATCCACCTGTAATACGCCTGCACACCGTTCGGCCACAAATTGATCGGAAACTCCGCCTTGACCCGCAGGATATCACACCACTTCAGCGCCCAGTAATCCGCAAACTCCTCCGTCTCCATCAGCTTATTGATAATGGCTCCCCGCTTGCTCCCCCTCGGGTTCTCCAGAAATCTACGCACCACCCACGGCTCAGGCAGCCGCCCCGTCATATCCAGATACACCCGCCGAATGAAAACCTCATCGCTGCAAAGCTTCGCGGGTTCGATCCCTTTTTCATCCAGCGTCGCCCGCACCAGCGCATCGATCTTGTTCCGCGCCACATACTTATCCCCGCTCTCATAAGGCTCGATAGCAGGCTCAGCCACGCAAACCCCGACAAGCACAAAGCACCACAAGCAAAATCCCGGCTTCACAACCCGCAAACACATATTCAGCCCGTCTTTCATAAGCTCCCCTTCAAGCTCTTCAAGCACAGCCTCCTGCAAGCCGTTTCAAAACAGCCTCTAAAAACAGGAACCGCACAGTGCGCATAAACCGGATTACAACTGTCCAATGACAGTCACCCGGTCCAACATCACTATTATAACGCACCTCCGCCCCCGTTAATTGCATGAAATTCACAATATAGTGACTTTTTCGTGCCGCTAGCCCGTTGCTAACTCTCCTGCCGCCCCTCGATAGCCGCCAGGAGTATCCCGCTCGCCATAAGAAGCCGCCTGTCGATCTCGCCATCCCCGTTCACAATGTCCATCGTGTACTTGAGTATGAACGGATTGAAATGCTGCTTGATCCTCGCCACTTCCCGGCCGTCATTCAATGCGATTCTATAAGTCTGCGGCATAAGATTGGTCTGCCTGCTCAGCAGCGCCCCCAGCAGACTGCTCTCAGCCAGACGCCCAACCTCGTTACCAGCCGCATCCATATAAACCCACTCGTCCTTGAACATGGACTTGAGCCCTTTCCGCCTTAAGGCTCCCACACCAACGCCAGTAGCACCATCCTGAACATAATAGGTAGCTCCCCAGTCAAGTATCTGCGGCGTCTTGATCACCAGCAGCTCCTCACCAAGCCTCTCGTCCGCATAAACCCGCAGATCCTCCTTCAGCTTGAACGCCTTCTGCTCACCATAAAAAGCCACCCCGCCCGCAGGATCATAAACATGAAACGCCCCGCCGAAAACCTTGAAAACCTTCCGCCTGAACATGTACCTGTCGTGACCGAATGACGCATGCAAAGTATTCCCACCAGCCATCATTTTCTCCTGGCAAATAAACCCGCCCCAGCGATTACAATCTACTAATATAGCAGACTATGTCAAGCAACAATTCCGGTTTATTCTCCAGTATTTTAGAAGGTATTTCAAAACTGCTCCTGGCCTCCATATCCGATAGTTAAGGTTTTTGCCGACCCCATCTCAGGAACTTCTCCATTTCGAACATGATTGGGCTGCCTTAAAATACTCAATGAACGGAAATTGGTAATATTTGTAAATTTTTGGAGACACACTTATGCAGGGACCTACAGAAATAACCTTCAAAGATGTAACCAAAACACCCGAACTCGAGGACCTGATCAACGGCAAGATTGCCAAACTCGAAAAGATCTGCCCCCAGATGATAAGCTGCCGGGTAATGGTCGAGTGCCCGCAAAAACACCCCGACACTGGCAATCCCCACCGCGTGAGAATTGATGTCACCGTTCCGCCGTCACAGGAGATCGTAGCCAAGCAGTCCGCCAGCGAAGGCGACATGCACACCCCGCTTGAAACTGTAATAAACAACACGTTCAAGGCCGCCGAAAAACAACTGAAAAAACTGTCCGAAAAAGAAAAAGGCCAGGTCAAGATACATCCCGAGCAGCAGGTCATGGGGATCGTCACAAAAATCTTCGCCGACGAAGACTACGGTTTCATCCGCACCGTCGATACAGGCGACGATGTCTATTTCCACAAAAACAGCGTTCTGCATGATGATTATGATCGGCTCAACGTCGGTACAGGCGTACGCTTTGTCGTCCATATGGGAGAAAAAGGGCCGCAGGCCAGCTCGGTAGAGATCGAGTATCAACCCAAGCCAGGAAATATTGCTTGACCGGAAACATCAATATAGAAAGGATATGCGCCTGCCAGAAGACGCATATCCTTTTTTACAATCAAAATTAGTCGGTAAAATTCAGCTCACTGAACCGCCGCATCAGGCTGTTTGACATACCTTTCCAGCATTTTTTTCAGCTCCCCCTTATCTATCGGCTTGCTGATATAATCATCGCAGCCGGCAGACAGACATCTATCTCTGTCACCCTGCATCGCATGCGCAGTCACAGCTATGATCGGTTTGCGGTATCCGCCCGCGCGAAGGAACCGCGTCGCCTCATAACCGTTCATCTCCGGCATCTGCATATCCATCAGCACAACGTCAAAATCATCCCGCCAAATCATCTCGACCGCCTCCTTACCATTACCGGCGATCACAACATCCAGCCCGAGTTTTCTAAGCATCGTCTTGATCAACTGCTGATTCGTCACGCAATCCTCAGCAACCAGTACCTTACCACTGAGTATCGCTTTCCCGGGCTCTGGCTCTTTGGCAATCTCATCAACGTACGCATACCTGTTAACGCCGTTTCGCGTTTCCTCCTTCACTCCAGCTTTCACTGTCAAACTGAACACACTGCCCTTACCCTCCTCACTTTGAACTTCGAGCCCACCTCCAAGCAGCTCCGCCAGTTGACGCGTAATAGTCAGCCCCAAGCCCGTCCCTCCATGCTTTCGCGTCGTCGAACCGTCAACCTGCGTAAATGACTCAAAGATAGCCTTTTGCCTTTCCTCCGGTATACCCGCGCCCGTGTCTTCCACGTCAAATCTGAGATATAATTCACCATCCCGCTGTTCTTTGAGTACATTGACGTAGACATGCCCTTCATCAGTAAACTTGATCGCGTTGCTCACAAGATTGATCAGACACTGTCTCACCCTGGCAGGATCCGTTTTGACCTTGTCAGGCATATCGTCACACTGTAAAACATGAAAACTCAAATCCTTGTCGATTGCCGCAGGCCGCATCAGCGATTCCATACCTGCCAGTATTTCTTCCACACTGCATTCTACCTGTTCGGTCTCCAGCTTCCCCGATTCGATCTTGCTGAAATCAAGTATGTCGTTGATCAGCCTCAGAAGATCCTCTCCGCTGTTTCGTATGATCTCGATATACTGCTTGTGATCATCCGCCAGATCTTCCCCCATCAACACATCACTGAAACCGATTATCGCATTCATAGGCGTGCGGATCTCATGACTCATATTAGCGAGGAACTCACTTTTCGCAACATTCGCTGCCGTAGCCTCTCCCGCAAGCACATTCGCTTTCTCAACCGAAGCCTCGAGCTCCTTATTGACCCTCTCTACTTCCCGTTTTGCGCTCTCGGCCCGCTCACCCGCATGCCTGATCTCCTCGGCCCAGATCTTTCGTTCGATATGCGCCGATATTATTTCACTTGCGGTACTGAGTAATTTCACATCGCCTTCATCCCAGTCTCTCACCCGCTGTGTATCGTCGAACCCGATAAAACCAAAAAAGTCCTGATTGACAAATAAAGGCAGCAATAGTATCGACTTGATATTCTGAGGCTCCAAAACTTTGCGTTCCGCTTCAGGAAAGTCTGATATGTTCCCGACTATCGCTCGCCCTTCGGACAGATCCATGTACCAACTACTCAAATCTTCGTGATAACTGACAATCTGATTGTCAGGATTTCTGATTTCTTCACTCACTCCTGATTTGCAGACCTCCCAGGCATATCTCGCACAAAGTTTACCTTTGCTTGACATGAAATTCTCAAACACATATACGCGACACGCATCACACGCTTCTCGCAAAAATTCGAGGCCCTCCTCCACGCGCTCCTCATCCGGCTCATTCCTCAGCAGCACCTGCGAACACGCTGCAAGCCCTTCCTCATACTTGAGACGCTTAGCCAGATTCTCCTCAGCCTCCTTAAGCACTGTAATGTCCTGCATGTTCTCCACGATCACCTCACGATCGTCCAGATTCACCATTCGTGCACTCTTGACAATAGGCTTGAATCCACCGTCACGTATCTTTATCCTCCCCTCAACATTATCTATAACCTCCTCATCGATCTTGGACACTACACAGAACGACATATTTCCCCCACATATCTTTCTGCAAGACTGCCCGATAAGCTCATCCCTGCTGTAGCCTGTAAGCGAACACAACTCTTCATTTACATCCAAAATCTCCCTGTCCTTACTTATAATAAGAGTAGCACCGGGCAATATCTGATACAGCCCCTTCCAACGCCGCTCACTGGCC
The DNA here is from genome assembly GCF_002007645.1 of Anaerohalosphaera lusitana. Classification (GTDB taxonomy): domain Bacteria; phylum Planctomycetota; class Phycisphaerae; order Sedimentisphaerales; family Anaerohalosphaeraceae; genus Anaerohalosphaera; species Anaerohalosphaera lusitana. The sequence goes on along the minus strand of NZ_CP019791.1, from coordinate 1,148,049 downwards.
TTGAGCCTGGCATCCTTCCGCTCCAGCTCGACCCTGTCCTCCTCCAGCCTGCCCAAAACCCCATTGAATTCCCCCGCAAGCTCCCCTATCTCATCATTTCGTTCAATGCCTATCCGGGACTCGAGATCCCCGCTCTCACGAATTCGTTTTGCCCAGTTTTTGAGTTTCGTAAGCGGTCCAATAACCGAAACGTTAAGAACACATCTTACCAGAAGCATCAAAAGAAAACTCAGACAAACAACCAGCAGCAATGAAAGCTTGATCGCAACCGAGCCGGCCCTGGACATATCCCGGCCGCTGGTAGTTTCGATTACGAATGCTTTACCTCCGCCCATTTCCGGAAATTCTAAATAGGACTTTATGTTTTCATCCCCCCTGTTTATAGGCCTGACAACAGGGTCGCTGTCACATTGAGATTGATCAGCACTCTCAACGATCGGCCATATCCTCATCGACACCCCTGTACGGCCGGAAATCTCCGAGACCAGGCTGTCGTCCAATAATCTCCCCATTACAAGGTGCCCACCAACAGGACCTTTCGATTCACTGGTCAGTATCGGACAGGCAGATACCATCATCAACCCAATGCTTGTCCTTATCACCCCCCTTGTCCGCTCTTCACCATCCAATCCCTCGATCAGATTGTATCTCGAAACCAGATCGCAGCATTTCTTTGGATCTATCGCAAATGTTGCCTCAGCACCCGATTCGTATTTTCTGCCCCATACAAAATCATCATCAGAATTGAAATATACAATTGCATTCAATCCTTCATTAACAAATGTCTCATCAATAAGATTGCTCTGTATATATTCGTCATTCTGATCGACGATAAACTGATAAGTGTCATCCCAGCAGGCCCAGTCCGCCGTCATCTGCTCTATGTGCTCGATCTCCCTTTCGATGGCTTTTGAACATCTCTGCAGGTCTTCCGTCGCATGTTCACGCTCAAGCTGTACAAAACTGGGATAGACCGCATACCGCTGCACAACATAACTGAGCAGCACAAACAGAACCACTGCAGAATAGAATATCACCCGTGACTTGTTTATCAGCTTCATAGCCTTACTCCAATTCAAACTAAGCCCGACCGACATCCATGCCGGCCGGGCTTGTCTTGCTGACAACACTCATTTAGCTGTTGAACGAATCAAAATCGTCATCACTGCCGAATGGTATGCTCTTCTCAGCTTCCAACTTATCCTGTGGGACTTCCTTGCCCTTAGCTATCTGATGAAACGCCTGGTCACTGCTGTCAAGCTTACGAGCTGGCCTGCTGGCCTTGTTTGCAGATCTGCTAACTGTCACATTGCCGTGAGCATTCTTACCGCCAACCAGCTCAACAAGTTCCGAAACCACCATGTTCATCTGTTCCGCCTGTGCACTGAGCTCTTCAGAGGCACTGGCACTTTCCTCGGCGTTGGCTGCGTTCTGCTGTGTCACCTTATCCATCTGTGTCACAGCCGTATTGACCTGGTCGATCCCCTGCGACTGCTCCTGACTCGCCGCTGCGATCTCAGAAACAAGGTCCGTCGTCTTGCTCACACGCTCTACGATCTCACCCAGAGCTTCCGCCACTTCACCTGCGATCTCCACACCATGCTTGCTGTTCTTGACCGATTCCTCGATCATCGAAGAAGTATCCTTCGCTGCCTCAGCCGAACGCATCGCGAGATTACGAACCTCTTCAGCTACAACGGCAAATCCCTTGCCCGCTTCACCGGCCCTCGCTGCTTCAACCGCTGCGTTCAGCGCCAGCAGATTCGTCTGGAACGCGATCTCATCGATAACCTTGATGATCTTCGCGGTCTCATCCGAAGACTTTTGAATGTCCTCGATAGCAGAATTCATCTTGCCCATCGCCTCATTACCGCGATCGGCACTTGTCCGTGCCTCACCCGCCAGCATACTTGCCTGCTGTGCATTGTCCGCGTTCTGCTTGGTCATACTGCTCATCTCTTCCAGGCTAGACGAAGTCTCCTCGAGACCCGCAGCCTGTTCCGTGGCACCCTCGGCCAGTGACTGAGACGCAGCCGATACCTGACCCGAAGCACTCGCAACCTGCTCACTGCCTTCACGCAGACCGGCGATGATCCTGTTGACGGGCTTGACAATACCGCGTGCTATAACAAACGCAAGCAGAGTACCGCAAATAACACCAGCAACAACCATCACGATCATAATAACATTCGTCCTTGCGATCGCAGCATCTGAGCGTGCATCCAGATCTTTCTCAAACTCATTGATGTTATTCAGTATCTTGCTCGCCACAGCGGCCATCTCACCGCCCGCCTTACGCTCAGCAAGCACTCCCTGGTAGAAATTCTGCCCGGCAGCTTTATAGTCGGCAACGAATTTTTCCAGATCACTTACAGTTGAATCGAGCTTCGATTCTCCAGCCGCAATCTTCTTCCAATCTTCAAGGCCCGCCTCAACCTTGGCAAGCTGTTTGCTGTAATTCTCATACGACGAATCGGTCTTGGTCATTGCAAGGTATACACCCGTAACTCTCAGCAATATAAAGTTCTGAACGAACTCCTGATCCAGCGTTGTTCCAATGACCGCCCATTTCTCGAGCTTCTCGAGATTATCCTTTTCACGCGCATCTTTTCTCTCAGGACCTATCACATCGCTAACAACTTCACTTATCGATTCGGTAACTGCCCAGCCCACACGAGACCACTCCGCAAAGGAGTCATCACACATCTTGCGCGCAGCCTGCTGATCCTCAAATGTCTCACGGTAATCCTTCGCCAACGGCAAAGATGCCTCCACCAGCTCATCCTCTTTCTTGCTAAGGCCCTCAGCATCTTTGAGGTTGTTCATACTTGCCGTGAAGACTTCAAAATCTTTTTCCCATCGATCCACCGCTGTCTCTTCACTGCCTTCATACTTCTCGAACCCCTGTTGCTGAAATGCCCTTCTTTCCATGCCGCACTTATACAGCGAATTCAGCATCACCGTTGCCTCATCTCCAAGCGCAACCATCTTCTCGGTCTTGCCGAATCCAAGCACACCAGTCACGCCGATCACCGCTGCGATCAGCACAACGATCCCAAAACCTACACCGATCTTCATTCCCAATTTCATGTTCTTAAACATTTGTCATGCTCCCTTATTAAATCCATTTACGTGCAAACCGAAAACGCATTTCGATCACTCTTAAACTATTGCCGGCCTCCTGCCGGACTTTCTCTCCCCCAGTCTGATGAATCACATCTTGTGCTGCTGAACTCGACCAGTCATTATTCTTTCTTGTCTGACTTTGCGCGCACTTCGCCCGCCTTAGTAACTCTTCTCGTTAAATTTTCAGGTTTGCGGTGCCCTAGCCTTCGAACATCCCTGCGACATCCGAATTGCACAGCACCTTATCGATATCGAGCAGGATCTTCACAGTATCGCCGATCTTGCCGATCCCCAGAATATAGTCCGTGCCGACCGAAGAACCAAACTGAGGCGTCTCTTCGATATTCTCGCCCGCAATATCAAGCACTTCCGAAACACGATCAACCACGATACCCGTGCTGATCTGGCGACCGCCCTGCTCGAACTCGACCACGATAATACAGGTCTCCTGCGTTCTCTCCGCAAGCTCCATTCCGAACTTGGCCCGAAGATCCACTACAGGAATAACCTGACCGCGAAGATTGATAACCCCAAGTACGTACCCAGGCGTCTGCGGCACACTCGTCACATCGATGTAACCGATGATCTCCCGAACCTTAAGGATCTCAAGACCGAATTCCTCATTCGCAAGCACAAATGTCAGATACTTGCCCTCTCGCTCGAGAAGCGCCCTTGACTCGCCGCCTTCTTTTTTTGCAACTCTCTCAGCCATAACAAACTCCAGTTTACCACAATTAGTCGTTACCGTTTTCTGACCACCTGATTGGTCATTCCACAGTTCGACCTCCAAACTGAAGTCGTTAATAAAGAAATGCACCTACTCGCTAGTTTTTTCTACCTACAAGCGCGCAAAACACCCCCATTTTGCTCTCATTCAGGAAATATCATCCGACCGCGCCTCCAAAAGAACTTAAAATACAGACGCAATGCAGACACAGATTTGTTTTATAGGACTTTTATCGAAGCAAGCAGCGAACTAAAAGACAGCATAATTAGCTTTAAGCTGAAAATGTGTGGGTAAAATCACCCCCCACGCATAATTATACCCAGACCGAATCAGCCCTGGTTCAGGTCCTCGTCCTTGGTCAGATACCGCACAAGCTCGGCCAGCGAACCGGCCTCCATCTTGTCCATTACCCGCTTGCGGTGTATTTCAACTGTTCGCGGGCTCACATCGAGCTCCATCGCCACGACCTTGTTGGGCTTACCCTCAGCCACCAGGTACATCACTTCCTTCTCACGCGGCGTCAGTCGTCTCATGCGTTCGTGGAATCCCTCAAGCTTGACGCGCCATTCCTGTTCCATCTCCTTGCGCCTTCGCTTGGCCGTCACATCCTCAACCACCGCCAGCAACCCAACGACCTTACCGTCATTGTCCCGACGATAGTTCCAGTTGATCTTCAGGTCTATGATATCCCCTTGCCGGGTCTTATTCTTGCCTTCCCAGATCGCCGGAGCGGGCTCCTTCTCAAATATATCGTTAAGGCACTGCTCTATCCTTGCCTGCTCAGCTTCATCAGAAGCAAAATCGCAGGCCTTCCTGCCTATAACGTCCTCACGCGGATACTGCAGCATCTGAGCATACGGCGCATTGCAGTACACGATCTTGTGATCCCGGTCAAGCTCCTGAATGCCAAGCGGCACCGTATCGACCAGAACCCGGCTCCACGACTCACACTCACACAACGCTTCCTGAGTCTTCTTATAATCAGTTATCTCACACACCGAACAAAGAATACCGACAGGCTCTCCGCCAGGCGACTTAAGCTGCACCATATGCGCAAGCGCAGTAAACTGCTCACCGTCACGGCGTTTCGGGTAGATCTCACCCTTGAACTCGCCCTGCACCTTTACTTCACGGCGCAACGCTTCCGCCTTTCCCGGCGTACTCTCGTGCTCAGCATATATCGACACATCCTTACCCACCATCTCATCAGGCGTGTAACCGAACATGCGAGCAAAAACACTGTTCACAAACACGATCTTACCGTCCATGTCTGAGATAGAGATCCCGCCGGGAACCTGTGACAACACCTGGGCCATGTACCGCCCGCCGTCACCGGAACCCTTTAGCCCTTCAAATACGGACTGAAGGCCCTTTACCATTTCATTCTCTCCGCTATTCATGTCATCCTTCATTGCACTGCCCCCGCTTCCATTTTTCCGCTCTGAACCCCCATCATTAACCGCTATAATAACAGGATTTATCTCAAAGTCAAAAACTTACGAACTGCGATTAATTACAACCTGCATTTTAAAATTAACGAAATAGATGCAAACCGCTTAACTAAATTCGCAAAAGAACACACTTCTATGTAGTAATACGCACGCAAGGGCTATTTGGCTCTAAAATTCTTTAAGACACCATATTTTTACTATTTTGCTCCGACTTTCAACTGTAAATTCGAAAAATTCTTATTTAGGAGTCCTACTGCAAAAGGCTTTCAATCCTCGATCACCTCGTAAACACGCACATAATCCACCTTGAAATAGTCCGGCAGCTTCGCCTTAGTGATATCACCCGCCCATTCCCCGATCTCATTGCTCAAAAAAGCAAATTCAGGCACCTGCGAAACTCCGCCCGCACTCGTCCGCCACGTCTCCTTGCCGTTCACATAGAACACGTATTCATCCTCCTTCCACCAGATCCCGAACCGGTGCCAACCCTCCTTCACCCGCGGATTCATCGAAACCTTCCCCATGCTCTTATGATGCTCACCGTACCCGTCCCAGTGCAGCGTATGCTGCACCCTGCCGTCCCGCCACGGCCACTCCATCACGTCGATCTCCGTTCCGTCCCTGCCCTCGTCGCCGATCGAGGTCACCCCGTCGCAGTGTATCCAGAACGCACTCCAGTGCCCTTCCTCCTTCGGCAGCTTCGCCCTGCATTCCCAGTACCCCTGCTTATGCTCGAACTTGCCCTTCGTCCACATCGCCCCGGAAGTATACCGATCACCATCCTTCTTCGTCCGCAGCACCAGCAACCCCTCGCCGTCTACATACGCATCCTCCTTCACCCACCAGTGATCCCGCCGTCTATGGTCACCCCGCACCTCCCACTTGCTCTCGTCGATCTCATCACCGTCAAACTCGTCGCTCCACACCATCGCCCAACGCTCACCGTCCCCCAGCATCGGCAGCATCGTCTCCACACTCACCTCGCCCCACGCCTGCTCCTTGCTCCACCTGTCCCGCATCTTCAGCCTCGGCTCGTCCTTCCAGAACCCCACCGGCAGCCACACATACCGCGAATCCTTAAAATCCTTCGGGTTCCATATATCCGCCATGAAAATGTACGCCCCCTCGATCCCCGCAACATCCAGCACGAACGTACTCTGAGTCCCCCACGACTTGTCCTTCTCGCGCCCCATCCACGGATTGTCCATCTCCTCCCACGGACCCATCACAGAATCCGCAACCGCACTCCGCGCCGCATTCGGCGCCCAGCCCGTACACCCCGACGCGATCAGATAATACTTCCCGCCCCGCTTGAATATCGCCGGCGCCTCCATATACCGCCCCTCGAACGCACGCACCCACTCACCGCTGAATCCCGTCCAGTCCTCGTCAAGCTCATGAATGTGCAGCGTAGCGTTTTCCTCGCTCGCCGTCAGCAGATACGCCTTGCCCCCGTCCACAAAAACCGTCATATCCCGGCTCATCTGCCCGCCCTCAAAATCGCGAGCCAGCACCGTATCCGTCTTTTCCTCCTCTTCCACATTCTCAGGCCACACCCCCGCCTCGGGCCGATAGCTCCGCACATACTCATAGGGCCCAGCCACCGAATCACTCACCGCAACCCCCGCCCGCGCAGCCTTGTAATCACTCGAATCGATATGCATCCACATCACGAACTTCTCAGTCGCAGGATTATAAACCACCTTAGGCCGCTCCACGACCTGCTTATAATACAGATCGTGCTCCTCATTCTCCGCCTCACGCTTGAGCACAACCCCCTCGAACTTCCAGTTATACAGATCCTTCGACGAATAACACGAAACCCCGCCGACCCGCTCCTTCATCTCCTTCGGCGCATCCGCCGGCGCCTTGTAGCTCTCGATCGGCAGATACTGCCCGAACCAGTAATACACCCCCTCATGAAACAGCACCCCGCCCCCGTGCGCATGTATCACCTCACCGTCAACATCCCGCCAAACCTCCCCCGGCTCAAAATACCACCGCTTCTCACTAACCTCCTGCCCACACAAAACACCGCAAAAAACAAACCCCGCCAAAATCCCGAACACAAAACCAGAACGAATATACCTACCCATAATTCAAAACTCCATCAAAAACAACAACTCACAAAAACCACAGCCACATAATACCACTAACCCACCAAACAATCCAGCCAATCAACCCCAACTACTCGCCATCCTCCAAAACAATATCCGCCACCTCAACCACCCCCGCCCCGAGAACCTCTGCCGTCACATCCACTCTACCAAACAAGTATTCACCCTCATCTTTTTTCGGTTTCTTGTAAACAAATACGCCGCAATATCTATCCACCGGAACAGCACTGAAAGCGAATTCCCCGTTTGCATCCGTCTTTGTCTCGCCCAGCCAAATCCATGTTGTCTCGCTCACCTTAACTGAAATCTTAACTTCTGCGTTCGGCACAGCTTCGCCATCCTTATCTACAACCCGCCCTCTTAATTTGCCTCCTTCGCGGAGCACCAATTTGATCGGCTCTCCGCCAAATTCGGCTTCCTGCATCGCAAACAGATTGAGGTGCTAAACGGATGACGGACACTTGATCGGCACCCCAAACTCACCCGTCGCATTTGCCTTCAGTTTTCCCAGCACCTGCCACCCTACAGTCTCCGCCTGCCACGCCCAACCCGACCTGTAAACTGTGATATCCGCACCGCCAATTGTGCGCCCAGCATCATCAAAAACCCTTCCCCTGATCACAACATTCTCGCCTTCATTAGCTACCCCATTACCCCCAGCCTCAGCCGTTCCAGCCGCAACAGCAGGTCCACCGCCAGAAACCCCACCAACCAGCATCATCACAACAATACCAAAAACCCAAAAACGCCTGCGTATCATGATATCTCCTGTCGATCTATTCACGTAAAACTCTACTTCTTCCTCACAACAACTTCCTTCTGCACAATCTCACCAGGCCGCAGATCTTCAGAACCAACAATCAGTTGAACAGAACCATACTTCCACGCACCTATCCGGATATTGTAATAGAAACCCTCCGGCAACTTCGCAAGACCGCGGATCATCAGCGTCTTATCCTTCTGCCGCTCTCCTCTGTTCATAGACACTTTGCCAGGATAATTAAAATCAAAAAGGCTTTCATACTCCTTGCTTTCACCCCAACCGTACTTGATAAATGCATTATGGAGCTGAACCTTCTCCCCTGATTCGGTCCTCCCGCTGACTTGTAAAGTGCATTCCGGTTGCATGACTACGTCAACTTCTCCGGCCAATCCGCCAACCGAATGTATCGCGGTACAACCCCAGAGTTTTTGCTTCGGCTCGATACCGATCACCAGGAACTTATCCGGGTTCTTGTCATAGACGCTCACGTACGCACCCAATTTACCATTTACCGGGGTTGCATCACGCAACCCTGAAAAATCAAACATATATGAATACAGGTTAACATCCTTCATCGCGTACCCGTCCTGATCGACAACAGTCACATCCATCCAATTCTTCTTTTTACGCACAAGTTGAACGCGATACGTCTCGCCAACTACAACCTCTAGTTTATCACTTGCCGCATAATGTGTTTTAGGCCAATCAGATTTTATTTCGCAAACACCAGGACCTACTTTCGCACGGTAGATACCATTCTCATCAGGCTTCGCTAAGAGAAAGTTACCGTTACTCGGACTCACGGTAACAGAACGAACCTCTTGCAGCATCGCTCTGCCTGTCCCTTCTTCGATCACTTCGATCTCAAGTTCAGCACTCGCAACTGGCTCGGCAGACCTGTCCAACTTACCGCGAATCAAACGCGATTTCTCTGTCAAACGTAATCCCTCCACCCCAGCAGATGTCGAAGTCAGAAGTTCCCAGTTCTCTCCATCTTCGTTTTCATCATACTCAATATTCACCTTACCCTTGCAAACGCCTTCAAATTCGAATTTGCCGCTTTCGTCCGTTGTACAATAAAGATCTTCAGGCTGCCCCGACCCTGTCAATCGCAGTGGAACACCAACAAAGGGATACGCCTCGGGATTCACCAGCATCCCACTGACCGACAAGTCTCTGCTTGCAAGAACGAATTCTCCTCCTTCGACCGTATTCGTCCCATCAGAAACAAACAAATATCCTCCTGACATATAATTCCTGCGAATCTTAGTCCGACTGAAAACACTCTTAAGACATTCACCAAAACCTTCAGCCTTCACCTCAACTAACAGCCTCTGCTCCCAGGGCATATTCAGTTTAAACCTGCCATTGGCATCCGATTCGACCATCCAGCAAAAATCGGGTTCCTCGCTAAAAGGACCACCCTCAGATATTTTAAAACCGCATTTCGCCCCAGAAATTGCATTACCATTCCCGTCAACAACCCGACCACTGAATTCCACAGCCGGCTGCATCTTAATAGTTGCTTCTTTTTTCAGATCAGTCATTCCGCATCTGCCGCCAGATTCATCGTATGCAAACAGATAGCGTTTTGCATACCGCTTTTCTGTGGTGTATTCCTTGGGATCGAAACTGAAATCACCCTCAGAACCTGTCACTGCCACAGGTTCACTGCTCTCCGCGATCATGATCTTTACACCTGCCACACCTCTGCCTTCTTCATCGACACACCTGCCGAAGATCCCCGCCCGATGGATCGCTTTAAGCTCAAAACCTTGTCCCTCTTCGCCGGACATCTCTATCTCCCGTTCAGCAGGGTCGATCTTATGATCTTCCTTAGCCGCTATCAATTTAAACCGGCCGGGGGCAAGTTTATACCTGACGACACCTGACTCATCCGTTTGCAATTCAATCTCCGGCTTGGACCTGCCCTCCTCCAGTGGAACCATTTTAATCTGAACCGAAGGAACAGGTTCGCCTGAATTGTCAGTAACTCGAACTACTATCTCGCGGATCGGGTCCAACTCGATGCTGCATACCCCGCGACTTCCTTCGTCGATTTCGATATACTGCTTTTTACCGCTGAGACCTTTCTCATTAGCCGTCGCCTCATCAGCATATATCTTGTAAACCCCAGCAGGCAGGTTTTTAGCTGTGAAATCGCCATCTTGATCAGTCACACACAAACGCTGATCATTCTCCAGAGTGTTACCCACATAGACTTTGCGTTCACCGCCGAAATAGCTCTTCATCACGTACGGCGAAATACGCCCGGTCTGTCTTCCCATATAAACATTGATACCGTCAATTCCTTCGCCAGTCGCACCATTCACTACAGCGCCCTCCAAGCTGCACTCCCTGGCAATTACAATTTCCACATTCTCCGTACCAGGCTCGAACCGTTCCTTCTCATTTTCAAAGCCAACAAACTCTCTGCCGTATCCTTCAGCTCTGACACCTACTCCGCACGTCATTTTATTCGGAAGATTATCGAACACAAACTTCCCATGGTTATCCGTCTTACAACGGAACCACTTGTTCATCATATTATAAACTTTTACATCTTCATAAAACGGTGCCATCATAATGACATCCGCATCGACAACAGCTCGACCGTTCGAATCTACAACTCGACCAGCAAATCTAACAGGATTACTTTCTAACTCAATTAGATTGAACGTCCCTTCGAAATATTGTCCCATAGGTGAATATCCAATCGAATACCCTTCCGCCCAGATGATCGCGTAATAATCATCGACATCATCCAAAGCCTTAGTCATAACTTTTGCAAAACCTGTTTCGGTCGTATATGCCGAGCCTACAAGTGTGATCTCGGACTTGAAAATTGATTCGCTGCTCTTTTGCACAGCATAAATTTCCACCAGCGCCCCCTCGATTGGTTCCTTCTTATCATTAATCACCTTGCCTGCATACTCCTCCGCGCCCAAAACTATATCCGCCGGACGCACAACTGACTCAAATGCATCAGCTACGTCAATCCGGGCCGACCCGTAATCTCCCTCATATGATGCTTGAACAGTATAGCTGTGCTTCGGCACGAGTGTTTTAAAACTATACTCGCCCCGCTCATCTGTCTTGCAATCCCCGAGAAAACTTCGCCCCCCATACTCACTGCCCATACGAAGGCTGACTCCTACCCCTGCTATTCCCTCACCGTCAAACCCGACGACCCTTCCTTCTATCGCCATGGCATCCTCTAGCATCACCTCCACTTTCGTCGTCGAAGCATCTATATCAGCCATACCCACGCGATTGTTCGCCTTATCCCGCACGAATAATACACCAGTGTTTCCGTCACCCTCATTATAGATAGTGAACCTGCCCTCGGCATCTGTCTTTGGCTTCTCATATCCTCTACGCCATACCAGCTCAACATAGGGCACACCCCTCCCGCTGGCATCCACAACTCTGCCCTGTATCGTCTGCTCAGCTTTCAACGCAAACGCAGTCTCGGTTCGCCCGCCCTCATCCACAGTAACCGAAAGCTGTTCCGCCAAGCCTCCATAACCTGCTTTATGAACGCCCTGGATAACATACTCGCCAGGCTCCACAACCATCTCAGCAACACCTTCTTTATCCGTCAGCGCACCCTCCTGCGAACTCCACGTCATTTTATCTCGCAGATCGATCATCGCGCCCTTTATCCCTGTCCCCGTATCCTCATCGGCCACGGTCACAACAATGGTACCCCCTTGCGAAAGCTTAAGGACAACCCCCTGCTTCGTCTCTCCCTTACCAACCTCTACCCGCACTGGCTCACCAAATCCCTTCACCTCCGAACCAGGTTCATTGTATATCTGCACCCTGTAAGTCCCTGGCAAAAGCTCATTCAGACTGAATGTCCCATCTGTCCCGGATTTATTAGTTGACGTCGAGATCGTCATCCCTTTCATATAATCCGATTCCGTCAAATATCCCAGCACTACAGCACCAGCCACCGGCTCACCGCTGTCACCGTTCACAACCTTCCCCTCTATCGCACCCGCCGCGGGTAGCTCTATCACAATATCCGTATCACCTACCTTATAGCCCTCACCGCCCGCATACCGAGTCGCCTTACCCTCAGCCGTCACATAGAACATAGCGATCGCCCTCCGGGGTATATGAGTGAATCTGAATCGCCCCTGCTCATCCGTCTTCATCTTCAAAGCATCGAACATCCCCTCTTCACCAAACGCCCGCTCGCCAAATCTGAACATTCCTCGCACTTCGGCCCCCTTGATCGGCCTGCCTCCCTCATCCACAATCTTTCCTTCAATTACGCCAGGCTCACCCAGCACGATTGCGACTTCTTCCGGCTCAGCAGCCACCATATTCGCCCACCCCAGCGCATAACCCGCCTTGGTAGCAACGACCGTAATATATGTCCTCTCTCCCGCCTTGACCGAAACATCAAATTCACCCGTCGCGTCAGTCTTACCCTGCCCCGCAATCTCCGGCTCCGGATACTCCGCACTCCGCGTCATCTCCCGCGTATAAACCAGAATTGTAACCCCATCGACAGACTCACCAGCCGCATCGACCACCCTGCCACCGACAACCACCCGACCATCACCGGTATCACCCCCAAAAACCCCACCAGCCACCAACATCGCGATTAAACAAACTACCCAAATACGGCTCATCATAGAAATCTCTCCTGCTTTATAAATTTATTCACAAATTTGCAAACTTTAAATGTCATTGTTAAGTATTTTTAAACGCCGCCGCCAATCTCAAAAACCGTCACCTCCGGCCTCGCACAGAACCGCACACGCGGCGCACCACCGCCCTCCATACCGATCCCACGGCTGACATAAACATCCATTCCCCCCACCTCATACCGCCCCGCCTCGTACTTCTTGCCGAACTCCGAAAACGTGATCAACGCCCCATACCACGGCAGCGCAACCTGCCCCCCATGCGTATGCCCGCACAGATACAGATCGAACCCCTCCACGCTCTCCACCAGGTCAGGCGTATGATACAGCAAAATATTGTACGCACCCTCCGCCACCTCAACACTGCCCGGCCGATCCCCGTACCCGAGCCCCGTCACACAAACCTCCGCCCCGTCCTTCTCGATCATCTGCCTCTCCCCGTCCAGCAGCACAAACCCGGTCCCCTCCAGCAGCCCCTCCGCATCGTTCCGCCATTCCCAGTTCCCGCTCACCGCAAACTTGCCCGCCTTCGCCTCTATCGCACCCATCGTCCGCCGAAACAACTCCTCCGCTTCCGCATGCCCGACATCCCCCGCCGCCGGATTCAGCATATCCCCCGTAAAAACCACGATATCCGCATCCGCCGCGTTCACCGCCGCCACCAGCTCCTCCTCGCACCGCTCTACCGGATCACAGTGCAGATCCGAAAAATGCACCACCCGCAGCGAACTGTCCGCAAGCTCCCCAGCCTTCACCCGCACCTCACTCACATCCAGCCAGTAAGGCTCCACCCAGTAACCCCACACCAGGCACCCCGCCGTAACAAGAAAAACGACATGCACCAGAACCGCATACCTGTTCACCAGACTCTGCCATCCACCTTTGCCCCGCTTCAGCCACGCCCGCACCAGCAGAGAAATCTCCGCCCAGAACACCAACAGTATCCCGCCCGCAAACAACATAAAAACCAGCCTGAAAAACATTACGCCGTACCCCTAAAACAATCGCTCCGACCCCGGCACCCACTCGGACACCGCCAGCCGCTCTATATTTGCCCCCATTCTACACACATTCCACAAAATTCCAAACCAAAATAACTTGTAAACATCTTCAACCCGCTTATAATTCTATTGTCCGGGCCGGCAAAATCGCCTCAGCCCTCAAAATTCTGGATCAGAATATAAACTCAATCGAAAGGACCAGAAAGTGAAACACACCGCAACCCTCTTCATCACCATCCTGCTCACCACAGCCATGCTCGCACCAGCCGCCGAACCCCAGACCACCACAGGCCAAATAACCGACGTCACCGTCTACCACGGCCAGGCACTCGTCACCCGTACACTCGACCTCGAACTGCCCACCGGCACATCGGAAGTCGTCGTCGATGATCTGCCCAACCACATCCTCCCCGACAGCATCTACGCACTCTCCGACAACGGCACAAAGGTCATCAGCATCCGATACCGCAACCAGCCAGTCGAAGAGGACACCCGCCAGGAGATCAAGGAGCTCGAAGAAAGGATCGAGCAGGTCAATAACGAGATCACCGAAGCCAACCGCCAGAAAATGATCGGCCAGGACATGAACGTCTTCTACAAAGGTCTCTGGGGCCTCTCCGTCGACGGCACCGACGCCGATCTCGAACATGGGTTGATCAAAGCGAATGAAATAGAAAAACTGACCATGCACCTCGAGGACCGCTACGTCGAATGGCACAACCAGATGACCGAAATGATGTTCCGCATAAACGAACTCAACCAACAGCTCGACTTCCTCAAACGCCAACGCGACGAACTCAACGCCGGAAGCTCAAAAACAAAACGTCAGGCCGTCCTCTACCTCCAGTCACCCAGCAAAACCCAGGCAAATGTAACCGTCAACTACCTCGTCAACGGCGCCAACTGGATCCCCAGCTACAACCTCCGCGCCGTCCCCGACGAATCCACGGCCCGCATCGAATACAACGCCGTCGTCAACCAGACCTCCGGAGAGAACTGGAACAACGTCGCCGTCGAACTCTCCACCGCCCAGCCGACAATGACCGCAACCCCGCCGACTCTACAGCCGATGGAAATAACGCTTAGTGCCCGCACTGGTCGAACCAACCAGCCCCCGACGAAGTTTGGTCTCCCCGCCATGCCCGGCATGAAACATGATCAATCAGCCGTATCCAACCTCCGCAGCTTGAACTCCGCACGCCAACGTGCCTCGCAGGGCGGCGTAAAGGCCCAGCAGCAGCTCGAAAAGCTCGCCATGGGCAATCAGATGCTTGAATTCAGCATGGCTGCTGACGAAGTCAAAGCCTTCAAAAAAGCGATCGCCGAGACCCCGCTCGTCGAAGGCATTTCAGTCACTTACAAACTCCCCGGCCGAATGACCCTGCCAAGCCGTTCCGACCAGCAGATAGTAACCATCGCAGCATCAGACGTCCCAGCAGAATTCACACTCGTCGCGACCCCGCTGCTCACCGACTACGTCTACCTGCAAGGTGAACTCACCAACAGCTCAGACATCATCTTCCTGCCCGGCAAAGCCTCAATCTTCCGCAACGGCGAATTCGCGGGCACAGGCGACATGCCCCTCGTCACCGTCGGCGAAAAATTCACCACCGGCTTCGGCGCAGACTCACAGGTCCAGGCCGTACGCCTGCTCGAAGACAAAATCACACGCATCCAGGGCGGCAACCAGATCGACACCTACACATACAAAATAACCATCAAAAACTACAAAGACACCGAAACCAGCCTCCGCCTGCTCGATCGCCTGCCCTACACCGAAGACAAATCCATCCGCATCGAACTGACCGACGCTAAACCAAAACTCGCCGAGAAGAAACCAGAAAAAGGAATCCTCACCTGGAACCTCACCCTGCCGCCCGACACCACCGCCGACAATGCCACAACCGTCTCATACACCTACACCATGGAATACGACAAATCAATGCGAATAAACACGAAATAGCCCCACCCAAAAGAAAGGTGCCGCACCCAAAACGCGGCACCTTTCTTTTGACTCAATCTTTTGGAATGTGCTCACAATTCAAATATATCCCTACTTTCGCCGCACTCCCCAGCCGCATAATTTCACAGTTCGCCGAGAATGGACCCAACGGACAGTTCGTCGGAGGCGCGGCTGTTAAATTTTGCGGCGGCACAACTGAACGTTTGCTATTATTTCTTGATAAGCTTTTCCTCATCCAGCCCACCAGCCCCAAATGATCACCGCACCAGCAGCGACACTCAACACCACATTAACCGTCCGCAACTTCTTACGCATCCTCCTGGGCCACCGCCACAACCCAGCCACCGAATAACCACCCTGCCACAATACCAGCCCGAACAGCGTCACCCCCGCGACCCCATGCTCGACACCCTCGCTGAATCTCCCCTTCACCATCGCAGCAAATCCTCGCGACATACCGCACCAGAAACACTCGCCCCCTCCCGCACCGTCCAGCATGCAGTGCACACCCCACTTCCACCCAGCAAAATGCGTCCCTACATCATCCACCTCAAATAACACCCCAGCCGCCACCAGCCCCGCGCACACCCCAAGCACTCCCCAGTACCACCACTTCACAAATCGCTTACGAATCCGCACCGAAGCTTACCCGCTAAACAATGACAAAAGCCGACCTAAACATATCAAACTGAAAAAACACGCCGACCACACCGCCGCAACTTCTACATCAATCGCCCCGCTCACGCAAACATTTCCCCGAGCCGAGCGCAAAAAAAACTGCGCCGCCGACCATCGCCAGCGACGCAGTTGAAATTTTCACGAATTTACTAGAAGCTGTTTCAAAACCGCTTCTGGACTACTCAGTAGTCTCAGCATCCGCATCCTGTTCAGTCGCTTCGTCCTGCTCCAGTTGCACAGCGTCAGAAGCATCGATCGCCGCAAGCTTCTCATCGACCTGATCCTCAAAACCTGTTCCCTGAACCCATTCGAGAACCATCTCAGGATTCTCTTTGATCCACTTCTTCGCATTCTCGTAAGGCTTCGATTCCTGCTTGTTCCAGTTCATCAGCTCCTGCATGTCAGCAGGTTCCCACTTGAACTGGTCCAGGAACATTTCAACCTTAGGCATCTCATCTTTCAGACCCTTACGAACGATAGTGTGGATCTCTTCCGCACCACCGTAAACATTCTTCGGGTCCTGCAGATAACGCAGATCCCAGCGGGTGAACTTCCAGTGAGGCGTCCAGCCGGTAACCACGATTGATTCCTCGTTCGCGATAGCGTTCGCCAGAGCACCGGTCATAGTAGCACCGCTTCCCTCGACAAGCTCGTACTCGTCAAGGCTGTACTCTTCCATCGCCGTCTCGGTCTTAGACATGATTCCGGCACCGGGATCGATACCGATGATCTTTCTGTCGAACTGATCGGCATACAGCTTCAGGTCTTCGATCGACTGTGCTGGCGCATAGTCCGGAACGACAAGACCGATTTTAGTACCGACCAGGTTTGCACCCAAGTCGACCACCGTGTCCTTGTTGTTTTCCAGATAATGCGAGTGAGTCGTCGGCAGCCATGCAGCCACCAGACCGTCCATGTCACCAGTTCCGACAGATTCCCACATTGCCGCAGCACTTACAGGCGTGATCTCTGTCTCATAGCCCATAACTTCCTGAAGAACTGCCCTGACAACGTTCGTACTGGCAACTTCAGATGACCATTCAACATATACCAGCTCTACCGTGGGCGTGTCCTTTTTCTGGTCGCCCTCTTGTGTCCCTGTCATGGCAACATATATGCCGATCAGGACTACCACAATAACAATTGGGATAATTGCTTTCTTCATCGCTGAGTCTCCCTTACTTAATCCACTATTTTAGTTTTCAATTTATGCTGCTTGTTTTTTCTTAACATGACCTACAAGCCTGTCAAGTATGATCGCTACGATCACAATACCAATGCCGGCCTCAAATCCCTTACCGGGCTCCAGTCGCTGAATAGCTTCCCACACTCGGCCGCCAAGTCCTTTTGCACCAATCATCGCCGCAATAACAACCATCGACAGTGAAAGCAGAATAGTCTGATTGATACCCGCTCGGATAGAAGGCGCCGCCAACGGCAACTGCAGCTTGATAAGCTTCTGCATCCGAGTAGAGCCGAACGAATCCGCCGCCTCGCTGAGTTCAGAAGGAACCTGCTCGATACCAAGCGTCGTCATCCTGATCGCAGGTGGCATCGCAAAGATAACCGTCGAGAACATCGCCG
Source organism: Anaerohalosphaera lusitana (assembly GCF_002007645.1). GTDB lineage: Bacteria > Planctomycetota > Phycisphaerae > Sedimentisphaerales > Anaerohalosphaeraceae > Anaerohalosphaera > Anaerohalosphaera lusitana. The sequence continues at coordinate 1,129,978 of NZ_CP019791.1, read as the reverse complement.
ATGTATAACCAAGACCGAAAAACGGTATCGCCGGTATAAGATAAACGAACGGCGGCAGCGTCTGCATAAAGTCCAGCACCGGCCAGATCGCGCTCTTGGCATGCTTAGACAATGCTGCCAAAACGCCCAACGGCATACCAAGCGATATCGCCACAAGCGTCGATATCACTACCAGCGCCAGTGTCTGCATCGTCGGCTCCCACAGGTTGAAATTATACAGCAGGTAAAGCCCCAAAAACGTAAATATCGAAAACTTCACACTGCGTTTGATCCAGAAAGCCAACGCGGTTATAAGCAGCATCAGCACGACCGGCGGAAAAAACGTCAGAAAATCCACGATGCTCATGACCAGCGAATTTACAAAGTCAGCCGTCGCAGACGTCTCCTGCGAGATCGCCCTGTTCAGCCACTCCAAACCATTGTCGATATAATCGCCTAATGGAAATCTCGGTATTTGAAAATCTGTCATAACTAAACTCCAAAAAAGAGTTCTATTCAATGTTGCCCCGCACGCGGACCGTTCTAGCTCTGATTGCCTTCCTCAGACAACGCGCCCAGCAGATGACCGATCACAATAACTCCCTTGAGCTTCTTGTCATCGTCCACCACTGCTACCGGCTCGCGATTCTCGACCATCATCCCAAGCACATCCTGCAGATTCGCATCGAGACCAACTGACTTGACATCCGAATCATGCATATGCGCTGGGTCCTTATCTCCGGCTTTCGCACATTCGCTCGCCTTTTCCGCACGAACGATCCCCTGCAATACACCGTGCACATCCGTAACGAATAACGTAGAAACACCGACTTCACGCATCTTGTGAAGCACCGTCCGAGGACCGTCACCGGTATGCGCAACCTCATGTATAGGCCGCATTATCGTCTCGGCCCGCAACACCTTCGACTTCTCAAGGTCCTCAACGAACCGCTCGACATAACGCGAAGCAGGATTCGTCAATATCTCTTCCGCCGATCCGATCTGTACGACCTTGCCGTCCTTCATCAGCACAATACGGTCACCCATATTAACCGCTTCACTCAGATCGTGCGTAATAAACAATATCGTCTTGCCAAGCTTCCTCTGCAGATCGATCAGCTCATTCTGCATATCCGTCCTGATCAGCGGGTCAAGCGCACTCAGCGCTTCGTCCATCAGAATGATCTCAGGATCGACCGCCAGAGCTCTCGCAAGCCCAACTCTCTGCTGCATACCACCCGAAAGCTGTCTCGGAAGCTGGTTCTCCCATCCCTTCAGCCCGACCATCTCCAAAGCCTCCATCGCCTTGTTAGTACGCTGGGACTTCTCAACGCCCATGATCTCAAGACCGTACTCACTGTTCTCCAGTACCGTACGGTGAGGCAGCAACGCAAAATGCTGAAATACCATCCCCAGCTTCCGCCGGCGAATATCGAGCAGTTGCTTGCGATTCATTGAAGTGATCTCGTCGTCGCCGATATAGACCCGCCCGCTCGTAGGTTCTATCAACCTGTTAACGCACCTTACCAGCGTCGACTTACCACTTCCAGAAAGCCCCATCACAACGAGGATCTCGCCCTTCTCCACCTCGAAACTGACATCCGCGATCCCGATAGTCTGCCCCGTCTTCTCACGTACATCCTCACGGTTGAGACCTTCTTCAACGTATGGCAATGCGGATTTTGGATGCGAGCCGAATATCTTCGCTAATTTTTCTATTCTCAATAATGACATCGTTACAGGCTCCTATCCGTGTTCATTTATCGATCGTTTGATGACCGGCCCACTCAAATAACCGCCGGCCGGATCATCAAAGGACCGCTTTAAATTCTTAGAAGCTGTTTCAAAACTGCTTTTGGCTTCTAATCAAGCCGTCCTGAATAAAAAAGGCTGAGCAGACGGGGCTCGGCATTCACCGGCCCCGCCATACTCACCACTTAATATCAAAGAGCTGCTCTTACAGCTTGACTGTTAGAAGTAGTACCCAACATTAACGTTGAACCGTGTCTGCCAGTCGCCGCCGTCAGCACCGGAACCGTCAGCAAGACTGTTCGTCCAGCCGCCAGTCAGCCATGGATGCCTCTTACCCATAGCAAAGTCGACATATACAAAGAACCTGTTCAACGCGAAAGACATACCGATTACATTCTGGTACGAATTCTCAAAGTCGCTGTCGTCCTTGAACAGTACCGAGTAGTCGTTGTAAACATTGATCTCCTCGATCTCACCCCAGTTAACCGGGATAGTCTTCTGGATACCGGCAACCAGCATCGTTCCCGTTGCCGCAACGTTATAAGGAGCGTCATACGCACCCATAACAACTATATCTTCCGACACACCTGCGGGATTGTCAAGGTTATAGTCATACCGGATAGCTTCCAGCTTCGCATCCCACGGACCATACTGACCGTCAAGGTGCAGCCCAAGAGCATAGTGTTCGCCGTACTGATCGGTATCGTTATTCTTGATGGCCGAATACTGACCCGAGAAACCGAGCTCACTTACAGCGTCCGGACCGTGCTGAGCAGTGTATGCCACACGACCGTTGAACTGATGACGTTCTTCATTGGCTGAATTCAGAGAATCCGATTCAACTACATCATAGGAATACCTTGCACTGTCCTTGCTGTAACCGCGTCCCTGACCCTCATCCATCGGATAGTACGCAAGCTGCATGTTCCAGTCGCCGTCGTTCTTGATGTACTTGAAACCAAGATCATAATCATCTTCCAGACCTACATAGTAAGGCAGTTGGAAGAACCAGTTGTGCGATGCATACGGCAGAATACCGAACGGCACCTGTTGTACACCGGCCTGGATCTGCTCTTCGTCGGTGAACTCATAACCCAGCCATGCGTGATGGATGAAGCTGTAAGATTGACCTGTACCACCCCGATTCTGAGGAATGTACCACCTGTACTCAGCAGAACCGATCCACGGATCAGCGTCGACCAGGTCGAAGTTAACACGCAACGTATCAAGATCAACATCGCCTTCAGTGTCATCGTTCCAGTCCTTGTTGTAGTAGTTGAACCGGAAAGCACCGCCGACCTTGACCTTGCCGAACTGCAGCGGGATCAACTGTTCGTCCCAGCTCTTCTCGACAGGAGTCTGTTCACCGTACTCCTTCGGCTCGACGATCTCAACATTCGTGTCATTTTCCTGATCCTGCTCAGCAAACGATGCTGGAGTCAGAACCAAACCAAACACAACAAGAAACAAAACCAGATAATGTCTCACTTGCTGCCCCTTTCAAATAGAGTAATATCTTTTTTAAACGCTTAAATTCATCGGACTCCGTCTCTGCAGGTTGGTCCGTGCTGCCGCATCTTACACCTCGCCCTTTCGCGCTAAAGTGATGCCCCCCCGACCTGCAGTTCATAAAAATGCTATAGGCCATCAACTCTAATCTCAAGGATAAATCCAAAAAAGTCATCAAAACTAGTCGCCAATCGGAGGTAATAACCAAAACACCCCAACTGACACTCCTTATAAGCAAGGTACTCTATGACATCAAAACACACAATGTTAAATTTGCTGTCTTTACCACAAAAAATCCCGCTGTACAGCTTCTGAAGGCGGTTTTCACAGAAACTCGACAAATATACCTACTTCATAGAGACTACACCGTCATGAGTCTCTGCAAAACAAAACACCTTCACTCTTTGCATCCGACCCCGCATTACGGTAACATAGACTGACCGTAAAAAAACTTTGCAAAAACGTCTCTAGGATCGTCAAACAACAGCGAACTGTAAGAAAATCCCTCAAAAGATGGAAAATTTCAACCCACAACAACTCGGCAAGCTCCTCCTGATCATCGCCGCCTTCATCGCCCTGCTGGGCCTGGCCATGATCCTCCTGCCCCGCCTCGGCCTGTTCAAACTCCCCGGCGACATCTTCATCGATCGCAAAAACTTCAAGTTCTACTTCCCCCTCGCAACCTCAATAATCCTCTCCATCATCCTCACAGCCATCTTCTGGCTCATAAACCACTTCTCAAAATGACCCGAAAACCAAACAAAAACCACCCAACCCTCTTCGACCTCAGCGAACACCCGCGCACCTCCAAGAATACAAAAAATCCGTCACCCCGGCCTGCGAGCCGGGGCCCAGAGAACACCACGGGGGCGCATGCACGGTCAAGTCAAATACATCAGCAAATGACCGATACCGCAACCAAGGCCCATCTCATATGCACCGAACCCGAACCCACCCCAAAACCCGAACAGCCGACCCGAAATGAGCAACCCTCCCTATTTGCCACCCCCGCGCAGGCGGGGGCCCAGCATAAAACAACCATCGCGAAGCGATTCCATTCTTCAAAACCCGAGCAGGCGACCCAGCCTGCGAGAGACCACCCAGCGAACAAAACGGACCACCCAAACACCGCCCCACCTGAGAAAATGTCATTGCGAGGAGCCGAAGGCGACGCGGCAATCTCAAAGCCAAAAAATTTAAATGGCTCGTCCATCCCCGCATGGCAGCCCCCAAACCTCGACGCACTCTTCGCCCGCCTAGCAAGCTCAAAATTCCGCTCCCGCTTCCGCCTCAAGAACCGCGAACTCGCCTACCTCCAGCAAAAGGGCCTGCCAACCATCATGGAACACGCCCGCGACTTCATCACCACCCGCATCGCACCCGCCGACCCGCCCAACGACGGCAAACAAACCCCCTTCCGCAATCACCCCGTCTTCATAGCCCAACACGCCACCGCCACCTGCTGCCGCTCCTGCCTCCAAAAACACCACAACATCCCAAAACACACCCCAATAACCCCAACCCAGCAAACCCACATCCTAAACACCATCCAACAATGGCTAAAAAAACAAATCGAATTTAATTAGCCGCCACAGTCCCTTGATCATCCCAATTACCATCGCAGAAACACCCTGCAAAACCCATTCTATCAGGGTTGAGGGGCCAAACACGCAAACAATAAAACGGTGTCATTGCGAGCCGCCAAAGGCGGTGTGGCAATCTCAAAGCCGATAATTTTCGACAGCTCATACAAAACAAACTGCACCCAACACCACTCCCAGTAGAAGAGAAAGAATAACCCTAATCCCACCAGACATACAAATCCGGATTCCTCTCACGCAATTCTCCAATAACCTGCTGAGCCTCTTCCATATTGGGTAATTTACTATCCAACTGCAAAAACCATAGCTCGCTCAATTCCGCAACAGGGGCAATGCTCTTGATTTTATTCCCACTTAAACACAACGCCCCCAGCTTCTTCAAATGAGCGACTTCTTCAATGCTCGATAATCGATTATCTCTCACATCCAAACTTGTAAGCGAGCTAAGCACTTTTATTCCCGCCAAGCTCTTAAGCTTATTGTTTCGTAAACGCAGACTCTTGATCCCTATAAGTTCTTCCGCATCGTCCAGACTCGCAATCCCATTCCCCTCAGCATAGACAGTCTCAAGCTCACTCATTCCTCCAAGTACCTTGAAGTCTGAGAACCCAGTATTGCTGAGAGACACGTTTTTGAGCTTCTTCAGAGCAGATAACGGTCGAAAATCTTTGATTGGATTGTCATCCAAGTGCGCAATTTCAATGTTCGGCAGTCTCTTTAGAAATGAGATGTTCGATATATGATCATTTTTCAAATACAGTTCTCTTAAAGTATTTCTGCTGTTGATTGTTCTAACGTCAACTGAATTGGCATCAGCAATATCAAGCCATTCAAGATGTCGCAATTTTGAGAAACTCGGGAACTTTAGCGCCTCAACTCCTTTAATTGTAAGCCCCTTTAGTGAAGTCATCTCCCCTATAAATGCCAGGTTTTTCTGGCCCTTAAAATTTTTTAAACTAAGGATACGGAGTCCTTTCAACGCTTTGATCGAAGACAAATCGTTGACACTTGAATCCCTGATAGAAATCATTTTAAGGTTTGGCAGCTTGCTCACGAAATCAATTTCTTTCAGATCGGATTTCGAAATCACAAGGACTTCACAGCTTGTGTTTAAAGAATCTGAATTCCATAGAATCTTTGTGCAATCAAAAAGCATTAAACACCCCAGACTTGGTAACTCTGAGACCGGGCTCATATCAACTTCTTGGCTTTTCGCCAGACCTAACGTTTCGATATTGGCCAACTCCTCTAATCCGCCAAGATCATTTAACCCGTCAAGCCCGATACTGCTTAAATCCGATTCCGGATTCTCCTCTAGCTCCTCCAGCAACTGCTCCCGCAGCTCAGCATTCTCGATCCCCTCCACGATCGATCGCACATCCTCCGCCTCCTGCTCCACCGCAAACACAGCCCCGCTAACCACCAAAATAACAGCAAATACCAATAAACGTCTCATATCATCAATCCAAATCTAACCGCAACTCGTCTTTCAAACATGAAGACGCACCACCCGCAACAACGTAACAAAAAATTTCGTCCCCTCTAATATCGCGGCTCCACCCCCAGCAAATGCCGCACAAAATAATCCGCCCTGCGCCGCCGCCCGTACGCCGACCCGCCCGCACCATGTCCGCCCCCCGGAAACACGATCAGATCGAAATCCTTATCCGCCCGAATAAGCGCATCCACCACCTGCATCGTACTCGCCGGATCCACGTTCTTATCCAGCTCCCCCACCGTCAGCATCAGCTTACCCTCCAGCCCCTTCGCCAGCGTCACGTTCGAATTCTCCGCATACGACTCATCCACAGGCCACCCCATCCACTGCTCGTTCCACCAAATCTTGTCCATCCGATTGTCATGACACCCGCAGTCCGCAACCGCCGCATCATAAAAATCCCCCTGCGTCATCACCGCACACGCAGCACTCTGCCCCCCAGCCGACCCGCCGTATATCCCCACCCGCGACACATCCATCCAAGGCCGATCCTTCGCCGCAGCCTTCATCCACGCGATCCGGTCCGGAAATCCGCTGTCCTTCAAATTCTTCCAGCAAACATCATGAAACGCCTTACTCCGCCCGTTCGTCCCCATCCCGTCGCACTTCACCACGATAAACCCAAGCTCCGCCAGCCGCTGTTGCCCATAGTACGACCGGAACCCCTTTGGCGTAAAGAACCCGTGCGGCCCAGCGTAAATACTCTCGATCACCGGATACTTCTTGCTTGCATCAAAATTCGTCGGCCGCCATATCACCCCGTAAATATCCGTCTCGCCGTCCCGCCCCTTCGCCGCGAACCGCTCCGGCACCTGCCAACCCGTCGCCAGCAGCGTACTCCAGTCCGCCCGCTCCAGCTCACACACCAGCTCCCCGTCCTCACTCCGCCGCAGCTCATGCACCCCCGGCATATCCACCCGCGAATAGCTGTCCACAAAATATTTCCCGTCCGGCGAAAACTCAACCTCATGCGTCCCGTCCCCCTCCGTCAGCACCGTCAACCCAGTCCCGTCAAAATTCACCCGCGCATAATGCACATAGTACGGATCCTGCCCCGGCAAAATCCCCCCAGCCTTGAATAATATCTCACGCTTCGCCTCATCCACCCGCACAACCTCACGCACAACCCATTCCCCCTTCGCGATCCATTCCTCAACCTCATCCGCCTTCGCCCCTCCTCTAACCGCCGCCGTAGGCCGACCTGTACCCACACTGCCATCACCCCCGCACACAAGACCGTCATTGCGAGCGGCAAAACCCCGTGGCAATCTCAACCCCGACGACCCCAACAGCCCGTCCTTATCTGGACCGACCGCCGCAAATTTGTCATTCCCGCCAACAATTGTCACCCCGGACTTGATCCGGGGTCCAGAGAACGCATCGCCCCCGCATGCACGCACTGCACCCACATCACCAAATGCCCCGCCATTATTGTCATCCGCCGCAGACGGACCCAGCATAAAATCAGCCGCAAATTTATCATCCCCGCCAACATCTGTCACCCCGGACTTGATCCGGGGTCCAGAGAACACATCGCCCCCGCATGCACGCCCTGCACTCGCATCACCAAATGCCCCGCCACCACTGTCATTGCGAGGAGCGAAGCGACGTGGCAATCTCAATCCCGACGACCCCAACAGCCCGTCCTCATCTGGACCGACCGCCGCAAATTCATCATCCCCACCAACAACTGTCACCCCGGACTTGATCCGGGGCCCAGAGAACGCATCGCCTCCGCATGCACGCCCTGCACTCGCATCACCAAATGCCCCGCCATTAGTGTCATCCCTCCCCATAACGTCATCCGCCCCAGGCGGACCCACCATAAGATCAACCGCAAATTCATCATCCCCGCCAACAACTGTCACCCCGGACTTGATCCGGGGCCCAGAGAACACATCGCCTCCGCATGCACGCCCTGCACTCGCATCACCAAATGCCCCGCCATTAGTGTCATCCCTCCCCATAATGTCATCCACCGCAGGCAGACCCAGCATAAGATCAGCCGTCGCGAAGCGACTCCTATTTCCCTTCTTACCTAACTTTCCTTCGTGTCCTTCGTGCCTTCGTGGTGCCCCACCCGTGATCCGGCACTTAACCTCCCCAGTATTCGCGTCATACAAATAAAGATGGTTCCACCCGTCACGCTCGCTCATCCATATCATCTCCCCCGTCTTCTGCATATACCGATAATACATCTTGCTCGAATAGCATATAAACGTGTCGCTCCGCTCATCGATTATCGCCTCCGCCTTCCCCGTCTCCGCATCCACCGCCACAACCCGCAGCACCTGGTGCCCGCGCTGATTATACACAAACGTAAACCGCCCCGAATCCCCATCCCACGCCAGCCGCGTAATGCTCCACGGATTCTCGAACAGCTCGTTACCAACCTCCACATCCGCTCGCTCCCGCAGATCGAACAGGTAAGGCCGATCCAGCGGTATCTCATCCCCCGGCTTCAAGTAATCGATCGTATGCAGCTTGGGCTGCACCTGATCTCTCGGCGAAGACTCCACCATATAGACCTTATGCTCCTCGCCCTTCTTCGTCCGCATCACCACCAGCTTCCGCGAATCCGGCGAAAAATAAAACTCCCCCGTATAAGGCCGATCCGCCGTCCCGTCCCTGCTCAACTGCACCTCCTCACCCCCGTCCGTCATCCGCACCCAAACGTTATGCTCACGAATGAACGCCCGCACCTCTCCATCCGGACTAACCGCCCGATCCCGCCGCGTGCGCTCCCGCCGATCTTCCTTCTCCTCGACCTCCACGTCCTTCCCGATCAGCGCCGTCCCCGCCTTGCGTTTCGCAACATACTTCGCGATCGCCTCCCCCATCTCATCCGCCGCGACCCACACATGCCCCGCATACGTATGCTGCTCCATCTGATCCCCAGGGCCCAACTTGCCGTAACTCTGCCGATCCCCCCGCGAATCCAGCCAGAATAGCTCCACCGTCTCATCAGTGCAGTTGACGAACGTCACCGAACTATCGTACCTCGCTCCCCCGCTCCGCTCAGGCCCCTCCCCCGGCTCGATCGCACGCAGCAGCCCCCCGTCATCATACCGCACAAACTCAACCTCATCGCCCTCCGCATCATAACGCCACACCTTCCCCCGCCTCGTAACCTCCACCCACTCATCCCCCGGCCCAAACTTCAGCTCATCGATCCCAAGCCGACCCGCCCGAACGTCCGCCTCCCCAGCCTTCCGAAACGCCTCCGCCATCCGCTCATGATCGAACGCGGCCCCCTTCTCGCCCTTCTCAGCATCCACCAGAACATACTCATACGCCCCGTCCCCGTGATCCGCACGATACCACATCCGCCCCCCGTCAAGCCAGTGCGCCTCCAGCTTCGACCCAACAACCTTCCCCCGCGTCATCCCTCGCAGCCGATTCGCCCGAGCATAATCCTCTGCCGAACCGCCCGCAATCAATACCCCGCACATCAAAAAAAGAACTCCCGCCAAAACACCGCAAACTACCCGCCCGCCAGGATCACACCGAAACATAAAATAACCTCACAAATCAAAAAGGATCACCCACAATAAAAAACCAGCACCCCAATAATACCCAAACCACCCCAACCCCGCAAAACCTTTTTCAACGCAACCCATCACCAAAATACCAAAAAAAACGGCCGACGAAACCGCCGACCGTTCTTAATTAACTTACCGACTTTAATCAAACTACCGCCGTCGCGCAGGCGTCCACGGAGTATCCCTCCTGTCCGTCTCGACAACCTCCACAGGCTGTATCGAAACCGCGTCATATATCTCTGAACGCACCAGCGAAATATGCGGCTCAGACAGCCACTCCTCAACCTCCTCCAGATCATGCCGCAAACCCTCCAGCTCCGTCCCTCTGAAGGTCGTCAACCCGCGAGTATTGCTGGCTGGTGGCCTTCTCACAGGTGTGCGTCTGTTTGGTGTACGTCCTCTTGGACGATTTGGCATGCTTCGGGTAACTATTCCTTCAACCGACAATGACAATGCATCTATCTTGCCCGGCAGCTCACTAAGATCCTTCGCTTCATCCCGCATCTTCTTCACGACCTCGAACTCATTCTCAGCCGCCTTCAGTTCCGCCTTGAACTCCAGCTCCTTCGGCGTACCCGCATAAACCTCCGCCTTCGGCCCCAGCGCCGCGATCGCCAGCTTCAGCTCCTCCATCCGCGAAGTCAACCTCGTCGCTGCCTCCCTCGCCTCAAGTGCCGACGTATATATCGTGCTCTCCTTGACCTTCTCGAGCCGCTCGCGGTATTCCTCGATCAGCTTCTCATTCTTTTCCCGCTTATCTTTAAGCTCTGCTATCTTCCCCTGCAGTTCCTCCATCCTCTGCCGCTTCTCCTCGATAAACTGTTCGCCGTAATCCCGCGCAAACTGAGCAAACGCCTTCACCATCAGCTTCGTATCCTTCTCACTCACACCGAACACAACCCACGTTTGCGCACCATACCGAGCGTACAGCCTCTGCAAACATCGCGGCGCGCTCGTATATTTCAAAAAGTCCCTCTGCTCACTGCTGAACCCCTCAGCCGCTTCCGTCGACAAAATACCGTTGACGAGATCGATCGACTCGACATTCCTGGAAATATCCCTGTCCGTCCTCATCATCACCTTCGCCGCATACCCCGGATCCACCGGCCCCCTCTCAAAAGGCTCGATCCGCCACTCATACACCGGCTCGAACATCACGAACTCCACCTCCTTGCCCGCGATCTCCATCACATCTGCCGCTCGCTCCCCACCGGCATCCGACCCCTCTTCAGCCGCCAACACGGCACCGCCCCACAACGCGATTACACAACCAACAACCGCCAGAACCACAAACATCTGCAAAGTAACCTTACCGCTCATTCTATTGCCTCCATTAAAAAATAAATCGCTGTTATGTTTTCGAAATTCAATCACTACATCCCAGTCCCATGCCGTGCACTAATCTCCACACTAAACACCTCAATCTTATCATCATAAACCTGCGGCTTACCGTCACCTTCAACCGCCCTCTTCAAACTCCGCTCCGTCCGTTCCAATCGCTCTCGCTCATCCTTCAGTTCCGAATCAAAAGCTCTAATCGAATGCTGCAATCGATCCATCCGCCCCGGCAGCCTCGCAAACTCACTCGCCGCCTTCCGCATCTCCTCCGCCAGACGATACTCCCCGCTCGCGGCACTCAGCTCACCCTGCACATCAGCTTTCTTCTTCTCGTACTCCACAACCGCCTTGAGCAGCTCCGTCTTTATGTCAGCATACCTCTCTTCTTCGATCATACCCGTAAAAGTCGCAACCGCACGAGCCGCCGCCAGCCCCTTCGCCTCCAGGCCTGCGATCTTAAGCTTCAGCTCCTCCATCCGACTCGTCAGCCGACCAACAGCCTGCCCCGCTTCATCCGACTCCGTATAAATACTCTCCGCCTTGACCTCCTCCAACTGACCTTCCAACACCGAAAGCTCCTCCTGTTTCTGCTTCTTATCCCCCTCCAGCCTCTCGATCTCACCAGAAAGCCCCTCTTTCTGTTCCTTTAATGAATCAATCTGGCCTCTCCTCAAATAATCAAGATACTCAAAAAAAGCTCTAACCATCAGCTTCACATCTCTCTCACTAACCGCATAGAGCCGCCATTGCCTATACCCTTCGATCCGAGGTCTAAAGCCGGTCGTGCTCGAAGTCGCATCACAGTATTTCAAATATTTTTTCTGTTCGTCACTGAATCTCTCACCCGAAGGCATCTCACCAGCCTTATCCTCAAATTCATCCTCAATAATCCCCAGGCTATATTTTAAATGAAAACGAGCCATGAACTGAGGCTCGATCGGCCCCCGATCCATGACTGAGTCTTTTCCAACCGTATAGGGTTTCTCAACCTCCACAAACTCAACCCCCTCAAGCCCCGTACCTACAACCGCATCCGCCCGCTCATCCTGCGTCCGCGAACCCGCTTCCTCCACCGCCTCCACGGCAAACCCCGCTCCGCCCCAGAACCCCGCAAAACACAGAACCGCCGCAATAACCGCAACCCGAAACTTCACCTTACCGCTCATACTTGCCTCCCTGAAAAATAGAAGATCTGCAAAAAGCCGCCAAAAAAACCGGCCCTGCACAACATCAGACACCAATTCAGCCAAAACGTTACGGAAAAAATCTCCCTCCGCAAAAAAACGCCCGCACAAATACAAAACCGAACCGACAAACCCGATTATACCCGATAAATACAGATATGCAAGAAAACACCGCCCCCGACATCCCCAATTTATTGATGATCAGCCCCCGTAATACCCCCTCGCCCTCTCCGTCACCCGCCGGATAAACTCCCCCTTCGCCTCCGTATACGCAACCCGGGCCCCGCCGTGCTCCCGCTCCAGCCGACGCTTCAGTTCCGCATACTCCCCCGCAACCTCAACATGCTCACGCAGATAATCACGAAACAGCAGCCTCTCCCAGTGCTCAAACCCCGGCTCCACCATGTGAATATGATGTGTCCGCCGCCCCTCCCCGTCCCGCTTGATAAACCACGCATAAAAAGGATCACCGTCATCACCCCACGTCGGCCGCCAGAAATACTCATACCCCTGCCCCTCCAGCACACCCGCAACCTCCCGCTTCACCCGCTCCAGGTCAAACACCTCCACCAGCATATCCACGATCGGCTTCCCAGCCAGCCCCTCCACCGCCGTACTCCCGAAATGCTCGATCCGCCCCACCAGATCCCCCGGCAGACACGCCCGCAGATGCTCCCGCTCCGCCTCAAACATCCCCTGCCACCGCGGATCATACTCAACCACCTCCACGCGCTCCGCCACCACACGCGCAACCTTCTCCGCAAGCGTCTCACCCTCTCGACCGTCAGCCATCACTCCCCCTTCGACCTCACCATCCCCGCGATCCCCGCAACACCCAAACCGATCCCCGCAAGCGACAACGGCACCGAAACCGCCAGCACCCCAAGCCCCGCCATCAGCGACCTATACAGCACGCTCTTGCGAAGCGAAAACACCCGCGCCTCGAACTCACCCGCAACACTCAAAACATACCGCCCAGGCTCGTCCACCTCGAAAACACCCACCGACTTCCTCTCCGTGCTCGGCGTACTCACCGAACTGTTCATCGCCGCATCCATCTCCACATCTCCAACCCCCGCCGGCCCGACAAACGACATACTGATCCCGCTCGGCAGATCCTCATCCACCGCAAAAGTCTGCCCCTTGTAAATCGATTCATACTCGTTCCAAAGCACATACCGCCCAGCTTCCTCGATCTCCACCCGCACATTAGCCGGCGCAACAAACCGCGCCGCAGGCTCCGCGCTCACCATCGGATAAAAGAAAAACACAAACCCCGCCACCGGCACAACCAAACCGCCCAGCACAAACAAAACCACCCCAACCACCAGTTTCTTAACATCCCTGCTCATAACCTGCCTCCAAATTAAAAACGTTCATAGTGAAACAACGGTAGAAATCATACATGTTAAAACCTGCTCCACCGGACTCCCCAGCCGCATAATTTCACAGCTCGCCGAGAATGGACCCTCCCAAAAGTTCGTCGGAGGCGCGGCTGTTAAATTCTGCGGCGGCCCAACTGCATGCTGCCCATTATTCCTTGATCAAAAAAAAATGCCGGACCGACTTCCAAAACAGTACGGCCCAGCAAAAATTATCTCACAATATTTTATCAAGCCCGCCTCACTCAAAACCCCGGCGTCCGCTCAAACACCAGCAGCAGATCCTCATCATCCGTCACCAGCTCGCTCACCGGCGTCTTCTCGATATACTCCGCAACCTCCTCACCCGAAGCACTCACCTCGACCACATCCCAAGGCCGTCGCGAACTCTCGTCCTTCTCCTTAACCGTCCCCGCAAGCTCACCGCCCTCAACAGCCGCCTTGAACTTCTCCAGCGACAGCATCCGTATCTCCAGCCGACCATCCTCACGCACCTCGTAATTCATAATGAAATAAGGCTGTTCCTCTTCCATCCGCCGCTCACCCATAACCTGCTTCTGGGCACACAAAAAACTCTCGCCCAGATCAACACTGTAAACCTCGAACATATCGACCGCCGCTCCGTCCTTGCTCTTTATCCCGAAAGCAAAAACAGCATCGAACTTCTTACTCTCCGCCCTCGGCAAAAAGGATACCTGCTGAACCGTCCCGTCCTCCAGCGTCCGCCACCAGCACCCCAAAAGCTCACCGCTTACCTCCTCGGCCCGCGATTCGGGCAGCGGATTCTCAAACTCCGGCAGACACCCAGCCGACACCATCAAAACACAAACACACCCACAAATTACAATTGTTCTCAAAGTACCCATCACAGATCTCCCTCTAATACATGATCCCACTAAATCCCTACGCCCAAAAGCTCATGATAACTGAAAAACTAAAATCAAAGCCTGGCTTTACAATATATATCTTACCTTTAAGCCCTCCTCGATTCAACATTTTTCCCGTCGCCGCTCACCAATCCACCACGACAACACCTCTCAGCCCTGCCGCAGATCAGTAGCGCCTCCAACTGTCCAGCTCCCTGTAAAAAACCTTCGTATGAAAATCGTCATCCTCGCTCAGCCTGTCGATCCCCTCATCGTCTATCACCCGCGTCACCCGCTCACTCGACGAGGTCACCAAAATCGTATCATAAAAAACTCCCTCGTCGGGATTGCGCACCACCACCTCCCCCTCCAGATCCCCATCGTCTATCACATCCTCGATCTCATCGAGCGAAAGCATACGTATCGTTAGCACATCATCATCCACCTCGTACCCCACAATATAAAAAACTCTCTCCTCCGGCAGAACGTTCGGCTCATCCTTCACCCGCCTGCGAAAGCACAAATAATCATCACCGTCTATCAATGCACGATAACCCTGATAAACCTCCACATTCGCCCCGCCGTACCGCTCGCGAAGATCGATCCCGTACACGAACACGATATCCACCCAGTCGCTCAGCTCCCGCGGGAAAAACGAAACCTGCTGCACCTCCCTGCCCCCGATCCTACGCACCCAGTTACCCAGCACCCTGTCATCCATCTGCCGCGAAAGCGATGTACTGATCGGACTGACAAACTCCGGATAACACCCGCCCCCATAAAACACCACCGCCAGCAAAAACAACCCAGCAGCCGCTCGACGAAAATCCCCCGCACAATGCCAACCATAATATCTCGCAGTAATGCCCATAATTCGCCCCCTTTCTAATAGAACCACCCCCATCCCCCGCAAAACTCAATTATCCCCCAGAACCAGAACCCCACAAGGTAAAAAATCCCAAATATGCCAACCCCCCCCTGGGCCGCCCAAGAAAAGGCGAACAAAGCTGATGCAAATCACGTTTGAAAGAGTAACGCCGCAACCGATACAGTCAGATTCTAACGGCCTCAGACATTCATAGGAGCTGAGTATCTGCTGCTCATGCCGTTGCATGTAAGTATGTCTACCCCGAAAAGTAATTGAAAAATGAAATAAAGATTTTACATTTAACTCCCTTTTTGGTACTAATTACACGTAGACTATGCCTGAAGGCGCGCAAAAACAATTATGTAGGTTCAAGGGAAGATAACTTGGATTAAATTGGGTTCTTTCTGAGTATTTTTAACAGTAACTTATACAGGTCATCGTGTCGATGGTTAAATCTAAATTCACATTCTTTCAAGTGCAGAGCAAAGGTACCTTTGCTGATTCCTCGAAACTTATTGAGCCGACCTTTGGCAATCGCCCAGAAGTTCTCAATGCCGTTGATGTGGTTGCGGCCTTCAGCAAATTCGTTTTCACCATGTTTGACGCGATAGTGCTTCTTGTAGCCAAAGTCAACCAGGCCGTCATAGGTTTTGAAACCATCGGTATACACGGTCGAGTCCTTGTTAACCTTTTGCTTTATAATGGGCATCAGAGTGCTTTTAGAGCAGTTTTTGACCACCTGGGTATAGACCTTGCCGCCGCGTTTGATCAGGCCGAAGACAATATGTTTTCCCTTCGCGCCGCGACCTCGAACACCACGTACGCGTCGGGCTCCGAAATAGCTTTCGTCGATCTCAATCTCGCCGACGTCAAACGGACTTTGCTGCTGACAGTATTCGGCGATCCGTATTCGAATTTTGTAAAGAATAGTGTTGATGGTCTTTCTAGAAAGACCTGTCAGCTCTGCAATTTTGCTGGCCTCAATATCCAAGGCGAACAGCTTGACAATCTGCCGGAATTTGGCCTCTGAAATTTTTGAACGCTTTTTGTACTTGTTAATCATTGTGGGATAATAACTTAACGTCATTTTCAGTCAAGTTATCTTCCCTTGAACCATTATGTATTGTGAAGGGCAAAGAGAATGAAACGAAAAGCTTTCACCCTAATCGAGCTCCTGGTAGTTATCGCAATAATCGGCCTTCTTATGTCTATCATGCTGCCCGCATTGGGCAAGGTCAAAGAAATGGCTCGCATGACAGTCTGCAAGACCAATCTAAAGCAGTACGGCCTCGCGATGAATATGTATCTCGCCGACTATAACCAGAAGTTCCCGAACCCCATGACCGCGATTTATAAAAGCTGGATCCCCCCGGCGACCCGGAACTGCCAGTGGCACGACAGAAATACCATGCCGACAGTCACTCCCTCCAACGCCGGACCGTTGTGGAGCTATCTCGCCTCTGCAGACGCCCACATGTGCCCCACCTTCAAGAGTATCGGAAAGCAGTACGGTGCGGACCATTTCGACCACGACGAGGATATCCCCATCGAACCGCAGTATGCTTACAGCCAGAACGCCTACCTGGGAACGACACATCTAAGGTCCTCCAACATCACCCGAATGAACTCACAGGTAGCTGTTTTTGTGGAGGAATCGATGTGGCAAATGGGACAGGGTGGCTCGAAAGATATTTGTTCGCATGTTCTCAACGACACTAACTTTTTCGCTCGGCACCCAAATGACTCTTTCGGCCAGGTCGGCGACAGCATCGGGACCTATCATAACAATTCCGGATTGTCATCCAGAATGGAAGTAGGCAGTCAAGGAGCCATTCAAACCAAAAGCGGCGGAGTCGGCAACGTAGTCTTTGCCGACGGCCATGTCGATCACGTAGATCCTTATGAAAGCGAAACAATAAACGGCATGCAATTCACTAAAAGCTATCTGACTGCCTACCCCGGCAGAGATATAAAAAGCAAGACGTGTCCGTATTAGAGGCACAGAGCGCGTTTCCCACAAAACCAGACACCGCCTGAACAGCAGCCAGCACTATAACCCGCTCTTGCGCACACTTAAGCACCTCCAGAAGATATTACATTGCTTCTGTCGGATGTTTATCAAAATGAGATGAATACTCAGCAACACACTTCAATCTCCCCATCTTTTGATAGACCGACAATCACCCCACCACCAAACCACAGTCCGAACCACCAAAAACCCTCTCAAATGCCACAAACTCTGGTAAAATAAGCCCCTGCCGTTATAATAGATTTCGTTATGATCAAAACCCGCACCACAACCGCACATAGGAACTGGGAGGAGTAAACGTAGTGCAAGGAATTTTTCGCACATTTGATTTGTTGTCCTTCGTTGGTCATGGCTTATCGTCCTGATCACCCCCATGGGGGTGAAATTTTTTATCGGGCTAAATGGCTTCGGCTATCGCTTCGTTCTGCATTTCTCTTAGCCGATCCATATTCATGTATCTTCGCGTGCCCCATTTCGTCCCGGCAATGTGTCTCAGACGAGCAGCGGCTAACATCAAGGCTGAGTTGCCGTCCGGGAAGCAGCCGACCACTCGCGACCTGCGGCGTATCTCACGCATGATCCGCTCCAGCGGATTGTTCGTGCGGATCTGTCGCCAGTGTTTCCGCGGGAAGTGATAGTAGCTGAGTGTCTCCTGGGCACCTTCACGAACTCGCTGGGCAGCCCTTCGCAGCTTCATGCCATCAAGCTTGTCGGCGACGGCATGAGCTTTCTTCTTTGCTTCTGCGAGGTCCTCCTGTGCATGGATCGCTTTTAGCATCGCAGATACCTCCTGCATCTTTCCTCGCGGCACGACCGAGAATACGTTCCTGTAAAAATGAACCGTACATCTCTGCCAGCGTGCGTCGGGAAAGAACTCGCCCAGCGATTCGACCAGGCCGAGGCACTTATCCGAAACGACCAACTGAACACCCTTGAGCCCGCGTTGCTTGAGCGAACGCAGGAAGCCGCTCCAGCCGTCTCGATCCTCTTTGCCGCCTTCTACGACGCCAAGGATGTCGCGATAGCCGTCCTTGCCCACACCGATCGCAACGAGCACAGAGACGTTGCGAACCTCGCCGCCCCAGCTTCGTTTCAGGCAGATGCCGTCGAGGTAGACGTATGGATACTCGCCTTCGATCCTTCGGTTCCGCCACTCGTCGATCCGCTCGTACATCTTCTGGTTAAGATCGCTGACCGTGCCTGCACTGACCCGCATGCCCCACAGGGCCTCGGTTATATCTTCCACGCGGCGGACCGAAACGCCCGCCAGGTACATCTCCATCAGTGCCTCTTCGACGCTAGCTTCGCGTCGGCGGTATCGCTCGATGATCGCCGACTCGAACTTTGCCCTGCGAAGCTTTGGCATCTTCACCTTGACCTCGCCCGATCTGGTGTGCAGATTTCGCTTGTAATGACCTGCCCGGCTGTTGACTCGCTCTGAGGTCCGCTCGTAGCGTTTGGCATTGCAGAGCTGATCCGCCTCTGCATCGAGCATGTTGTTGAGCGTCTGCTCGACGGTGCTGCGGACCATCTCGCCGAGGTGGTTTTGAATCTGCGATTCGTCAATTTTAATAGCTTTGTTCAAGTCCGCAACCGATCTGTCCGATTCATTCTTCTGCATCGTAAGTCCTTTCTCTGGCAAAATGGTAAGTATGTACTGTAAATACCATCGACCAGCGAAAGGACTTTTTTAATCCACTTCAAAAATGTGGTCGCGGTAGGGACTGTGATTGCTCACAGCCCCCCGCACAGATCCGTACGTGCGGGATTACCGCATACGGCTCCTGCCTTGGGTCATAACGTGCAGCCTTTAAACGAGCTTGGGGATATGCGTGCAAGATTCTCGGTTTAGGAAGCCATCTATCCATCAGCTTGTACATTCGACTCCAGGTCATCCTGCTTCGCTGACTGCGCCGTCGCAATGCTCTGAACCACAGCCAGGCAACCCGCCGTCTGAACTTGCCAAGATAACGAAAGGTATTCGGAACAGCATAATAGCGGTACCAGCCACTCACCACAGAGTGGAGCCATCGCCCCATTTCCGGTATGGACGTATACCTGCGTATTTTCAACTGCTCCTTGATTTCCTTCAGCTTTGCCTGCACACGCTTGCGAATTGGGAGTCTAAGCAGCTTGAAAGTGCCTTTGCTTGATTTGGCACAGATGTGCGTAAAACCAAGAAAGTCAAAAGTTTCAGGCTTGCCTTGACCTTTAGCCGCCCTTCTCTCTGCCGCAAAACGGCCGAATTGAATCAGGCGGGTCTTGTCGGAATGCAATTCCAGATTGAACTTGCAAAACCTGCTCTGCATATCTTTCCGGAACCGCATTGCGTCCGATTTGTACTGGAAGCCCACCACGATATCGTCTGCGTACCGGACCATGATAACATGGCCTTGGCCGTTTCGCTTACGCCATTGATGGGCCCAAAGGTCAAATACATAGTGAAGGTAGATGTTTGCCAGCAGAGGGGAAATACTTCCTCCCTGTGGAGTACCTTCTTTAAACTGTACTCGCCTGCCTTCTTCCAGCACACCAGCATTGAGCCACTTCTTTATGTGGCGAATTACTCGCTGGTCTCCAATCCAGTGCTCAATGAATTTTATAAGCCAACTGTGGTCGATAGCATCGAAGAATCCACATATGTCGGCATCGAGCACCCAGTTCACCTTGCGTTTGAGTATGCCGACTGTTACAGCATCAAGAGCATTATGAGCACTACGACCTGGACGGAAGCCGTACGAGAAGCCTTTGAAATCAGTCTCGTATATGGCATTCAGTACAGTTGTCGTGGCCCGCTGGACGATCTTATCCTCTATGGTAGTTATACCAATGGGACGCTGCCGTCCATCAGACTTTGGGATATAAACCCGCTTGACGGGTTTGGCTCTATATGCCCCGCGCTTTAGTCGGCTTGAGAGGTCTTGGAGATTTTCTTCCAAGTCTTCCCCATACTCCTGCCATGTCTTTTCGTCTACGCCTGCTGCTGCCTGTCTTTTGATGCTGAAATATTCTTCTCTGAGGCGTTCTACATTGTAGACATGGTGCCAAAGCGAGGTGAACCGCAGCTTATTGTCCCCGGCCGCTGCCTGCCGTATCCGTTCCAACGCACTTTGCAGGCCTGCCCGGCTCTGAGTCCGGCACCTGTTTTGCTGGGACGGATTGCCCTTGGTCAGTCCCCTTCCCTCGGCTCTCTCCGCCGACTGTAATGTATCACAATCTTTGTTCAAGAGCGTCTCCGGTACTATGGGACTGTCCGACTTCCTGTGCTCGTGCATCACTGCGTTGCTCCTTCTGGATTTGCAGTGCGAACCTTTCCAGATTCTTTGGATAAGGCTGAACACAGGATCTCCCAGTTCCTGTGCAAAGAGTTTCCATGCGTGCACGGGGTCTTCGACCGCGCGGAGTCTGAATATGCCTTGCGATAACGGCGTATCCAGTATTGCCTTCCGACAGTTTCGACAGCGTCGGCACTCCGATCTGTTACGCAAGAACTTACGCGGCTCAATACCCGGCCCGCATGTACCCCTGTCAACGCTTCAGATGTGTCGTTACCGACCCACCCACATGACTCGGGGCCAATGTGGCTCGCTAAACCTTCATTGTACGGCTCTCGCATCCGCTACTCCTTGCCAGTCTCCTGGCGCTTCCGAAACTTATCGTACGTTATCGGAGTAAATGAGAAAGGTTGTCTGGTACATTGCTACACTGTTTGTTGTTGCAATACTTCTTCTAATTGTATGGCGGTTAACCTGGCCGTTAACTCCTGAAAATTATACATTGGGTGCGCAAATCCAAACCGCAATATCTGACGCATATAAGACCGGCAATATAGACACAGCCATCGCTAGCTTAGAGGAGCAATCCGTAATTAAGCCCTCCAGTCCCAGCCAGGTGAATATGAACCGTGTCCTGATTGTTAATCCCAACCCGGATACTCCTCCTGGGGAGTTCGTAGCGATTTGGCACATAGATCTCTGGCATTCCCGTGACAAGGGTGCAGCGGTCCTGACAAATGAAGGCTACCTGAAGACAGAAATAAACTGGAAAAAACTAATCAAATCCGATATGGATTTAAAATTCTACAAAATCATATTGAAGTAGATTCATGGCTATGTGTCACATGCAACTTAGGAGCAAAATGAACAATATATACAGCAAACGATTTACCATCATGACAGCAATCGTGGTCTGCTGTATTTCCACCGTTGCATTTGTAATCTATGAATTAAGCGAGTTGATTCGGCTCACAAATCTCGACGAACCGCTGATCGGAGTAGCATTTTTCTTTGCTGCATGGTACGCAATTCAGTTCGCGGCCGTTTCACTTCTGATCAGTTGGTCTGTGGTTCTATTATTACAAGGCAGCATTGCTTTCTTGAAAAAGAAGGAAATCGCTGGTGTCGGCAAAGCACATTACCTGGTTGCTCTGTTGCTGATTGCATCCGTCAGCTTGTTATATGGGAGCACCGTAGCTGACTTTATCAAAACCGTTGTCCCTGTCAAAGTTATCGAAAATGAAGGCTTCACAAATTCCATGGGCATGGAAATGGTAAAGCTGAACGCAGATTACTACGTGTCGCGGTATGAAACGACCCAAGAGCAATTCGAGAAATTAATGGGTTGTAACCCAAGTCACTTTGTTGGCCCTGCCCTGCCCGTTGAGTCTGTCACATCGGCCCAGGCCAGAACATTCTGTGAAAAAGCCACCGAGCTTGACCGGCAAAAAGGTAAATTACCAAAGGGATACTCCTATGCACTACCGACTTTTGACCAATGGCAGCAGTACGTTGCCGATGCGGCACTTGACGGTTCGGTCACCCCGGCTGGTTCTAAGCAATACTTGAACTCCACCAGGCCCGTCGGCTCCGGAACTGTCAATCGGCTCGGCTTGTATGACTTGCGTGGGAATGTCGCTGAGATTTCGCATGATGGGCAAATATCATTTGGCGCTTCATGGAACACCGCCAGAAAAGACTTTTTACACCCCTTGAACCAAAACAATTTCTCAGGCGACAACTCTGAAACAGGCTTTCGATGTGTTCTTGTTAAATGAATTACGAGAAGTAAACAGGGTCAGACACTTTAAATTGCAACCTTGAACATAAATCCCTGACCTACAACAATTTACCAGCCACTCACCAAGTCCAAAAACGCTACATCGCTACCGAAAAACTAAACAATTCACAGATCTTTAACAGTTTTTACGTGCAAAATCACGCTCCGCGCCCCATCTAGCCGTAACCAAAAGATAGTTCCGTACTTTTGCAAGGACCGTCCAAGTGAAAAATACCCTGTTTATCGCAGCCATACTCGCTCTCACCTGCCTCTCCACCGCCCGATCCGCCGAAAACACCCTCATCGCCCACTGGACATTCGACCAGACCGACTACGCCAAAGGCCTATACCTCGACGTCAGCGGCAACGACCATCACGCCGCAGCCAACACCCCGCCGCCCAATTTCGTCCCCGGCGTCAACGGAAACACCACCGGCGCCCTCGACCTCTACGCAAACCCCGCCGCATGGGCGACCGCAGGCACATTCGACCCCGGCCAAACCCTCACCATCTCCGCATGGGTAAAACTGAACCCAAACGCATCCGGCGATACCTGCATAACCGCAAAACGAAGCGACTCCGCCCACTGGGACGACGCAAAATGGGAATTCCTCGTCCAGGCTGACACCGCCGGCATCTGGGCCAACCTCAGCACCAACCTCGCGGCCCCCGGCATCCTCGATCCGCCCGGCCAGTGGCAGCACCTATGCCTCACCATCGACGCTAACGGCACCGCAACCCTCTACAAAAACGCCGTAAAAATGCGAACATTCGAAGACCGCGCACCAGGCCCCGACGACTCCGGCACCGTCGCGATCGGTGCCCGGGCCAACGGCACCATCCCCCTCCACGGCACCCTCGACGACGTCAGAATATACAACTACCCCCTCCCATACGAACAGATCGCTCAGCTCTACGTCGACCAGGCAGGCGGCGAGATATGCGCCGACAGACCCTCCATGGACTTCAACAACGACTGCATCGTCGACTACTCCGACCTCATGATCTTCGCCTCCCACTGGCTCGAAGACGGCTACGGCCCCCTCACCGACGACGGCAGCCTCCCCTACCTGCCCCCCGACAAAACCTGGACACTCGTCTTCAATGACGAATTCGAAGGAACCGACATAGACCTGACCAAATGGACCATACAGGGCGACTGGCAGCGCAAGGGCGGCTGGTGGACCAAAGACAACTCCTACCTCGACGGCCAGGGCAACCTAATCCTCCGAGTCCGAAAAGACGGCGACCGCTACACATCCGGCGCTGTCTGGACAAAGGACAAATTCGAGCACAAATACGGCTACTGGGAGGCCCGCTGCAAACTCCCCCACCAGCCCGGCCACTGGTCCGCATTCTGGATCCAGTGTGCAGGCACCGGCTCCATCGGCAATGAAGGCACAGACGGCACCGAAATTGACGTCATGGAATGGCCCTACCGAGACGGCCGCGTACAGCACGCTCTCCACTGGGACGGCTACGGCGAAGAGCACCAGTCAGTCGGACAGATCACCAACTACCCCGCCGCACTCGAGGGCTGGCACCGCTTCGGCGTATGGTGGACGCCGACCGAATACATCTTCTATATAGACGGCAACGAGGTCTGGCGAACCTCAGCAGGCGGTGTCTCGCAGGTCCCCGAATACGTCTATCTCAGCGAAGAGATCGGCTCCTGGGCAGGCGACATCACCCAGGCAAACCTCCCCGACTACTTCACCGTCGACTACGTCCGCGTCTACGACGTAACCGACCGGCAATAAATCCAAACTCAGAGAAAAATTACAAAATTAACAACATTTTGCGTTTAATACCGAATAGAACCCTGCATTAAGGGTAGCTCTAATAATTGCTTTTGAGCGGCAAGTAGAAGATTTTTGCGTTCCGGCAAGGAAGACAGATCAGCTTTAGTTGCCGCTAAAGCGGTTTTTGTCTGACGCCGCTCGGAATTAAAAAGATTCGCTTGTCCGACAAAATGAATTGTTAGAGGTGCCCTTAAGCGTAGCACAATTCGTTCAATCCCTCATTGGGAACAGAAAAAGCTTTATGACAGACAGAAACCAGCAAAATCATGATATAACCGAAGCATCAAAGGCATCGGCCTATCTCCGCCTCTTTGTAACAAACCAGAAGCGGATTCAGACCTACATCCTCATGCTGGTCCCAAATCACAACGACGCCGACGACATCTTCCAGGAAGTCGCCACCGTCATGTGGTCAAAATTCGACCAGTTCAAACCAGGCACCAACTTCGCCGCCTGGGGCATCAAAATAGCCCATAACTGCGTCCGTGCCCACTACCGCAAACAAAGCAAGCAGTCAAAGATCCTCGAACACGACGTACTCGACATCATCGCAAACCGCACCGGCGAGCTCATGGACCAGCAAACCGACCCGCAAAGCAGATACGTCGACGCACTGAGAAAATGCCTCGGCAAGCTCGACACAAAGGACCGCAAGATCGTCCAGATGCGTTACGAACAGGGCCTGCCGCCCCAGCAGATCGCCGACCGCTTCTCCAGAAATCGAATGGGCATCTACAGAACGCTCTCCCGAATACACAACGTACTCGTCCAATGCATCCGTCACCGCCTCGTAGAGGAGAACATCACATGAGCAATGACAACTCCTCCACAAGACTGCTGGCGCTCCTCATCGAAGAATCACTCAACGGCACCATCTCCGCCGAGGGCAAAACCCGCCTCAACGAACTCCTCCGAAACGACCCCGATGCGCTGGACTACTACATCGACTCGCTACAGCTCCACTCGGCCCTGCAGGACCCCAAAAAGCTCTTCGAGATCCAGCAGCCCGATGAAATAGGCCCCGACTTCGATGCCAACCTCTGGCAGGCCCTTGCACAGCAGGAAGCTTCCGCACAAACCCTGGAAATTGACGAACCTGCTGCCAAACCAAGCACCGCCAAACACTCCCCGCACAAAACAGTCTCCACGCATAAACCCAAAAAACGCGAAGTAAGCAAACTTGCCGCCTACACCCTCGCCCTGTCCACCGCCGCGGCACTGCTTCTCATAATAGGCCTTTTCATCACCGAATCCAGAACCGCCGATCAAGTCGCAACCGTCACCGACACAATAAACGCCCAATGGTCCGAAAACAGCATAAAACCCGGCCACAGGCTCAACACACACCAGAAAAACCTCACCCTCCGCAGCGGCTTCGCAAAGATACGCTTCGACAACAACGCCGAAGTCATCCTCGAAGGCCCCGCCGAAATCGCCATAATAACCGGCGACCAGGTCCGCCTCAACCTCGGCAAACTCTACTCCGTCGTACCCCCAGAAGCCTGCGGATTCACGGTCTCCACCGGAAACGCCAAGATCATGGACCTCGGCACCGAATTCGGCGTAGAAGTCGCGTCCAGCGGATCGGTACAACTGCACGTCCTCGAAGGCAAAACCGTCCTCGTCGCGGGACAGGGCAAAAATAAAACCAGCGAGGAAATAACCGCAGACAACGCACGCATGGTCGACCCCACCACAGGCAATATCTACCGCACACCCTGCAGCGACCGCCTCTTCGTAAGAAACATCGATTCAGATCACAACCTGCTCTGGCGAGGCGAAGACATAAACCTCGCAGACATCGTCGCACACAACTTCACCGAAAGCACCAGAACCGACAACTGGAGCATCGACACCCGAACCGGCGATCTCAGACATGGTAGCTTCATAAAGGACACCGAAAAGAACTGGCAGCGTTTCAACTATTCCTCCGACGGCAAATACCATCCCGTAACCAGCAACCCGTTCGTCGACGGCGTCTTCGCACCCAACCCAGCCGCCGGACCCGTACAGATTTCATCCACCGGCCAAACATTCGAGAACTGCCCTCCCACCAACGACAAATTCTTCGTCGGCATCTACCGAATGGGCTGGTACGACAGCTTCGAGCTCCCGGAAAACGTCCGCTCCAAACCCGCCAATGCCCTTAAGATCAACCCGAACCAGGGCATAACATTCGACCTCGACGCATTCAGGCGCATTTACAAAATAAGCGAAAACAAGGACTTCACAAAATTCTACGGCGTCTACGGCCTCAATGACCACAAGGCCCCCCAGTACCCCGACACGATCTCAAGCATACACGTCCTCGTGGACGGCCGGATACGTTTCGAAAAACAGGATTACAACATCGGCGACAAAGGCGTCCTCATCGACGTACCGCTTTACCCCGATGACAGGTTCCTGACCATTATAGCAACCGACGGAAGCGATGACGATATCAGATTCAATACTGCCTCCATCGCCGATCCGACACTGATCCTGGCAAAGTAGTGTCTTTATAAGTGTGTCAACAGCAACGTAAAAGCTGTGTGAAATAAGTTTTACTAATTTCTTTTGGAGGGTCTATGATGAGACTCGTAATTTGTTTACTTTCATTGTGTTTAGTTGTCTCGGCTGCACAAGCCGAAGAGGTCCTGGTCAACGGCGGCTTTGAAACCCCAGACTCCGACTGGACCATCACAGGCACCGACGGACAGTGGCGAACAGACAACGTCCACCAGGGAACCTACAGCATCGTCCTCGGCAAGTCCAACAACGACGGCAGCGCCTACCAGACGACCGCTCACAACATCGTCGCAGGCAACACCTACACCATCGACTTCTACATGACCATCAGCACCGCCGGCCGTCCCCTCACCGCCCAGCTCTACTACGAAGATGCCGGCGTGCAGACCGACATCCCAGGCTGGTCCGTCAGCATCAGCTCCACCGACACCAGCAACGGAACATGGGACCAGGGAACAGGTGAATTCGTCGCAGCAGCAGGCGCAGACTACGTCGGCAAGCCCATCGGCGTACGCTTCCACGGCGCATGGAACTGGACTTTCCTCGACACCGTCTCTCTCACTTCAGAAGTCACCACAACCGAGGTCCCGTCCATCGTGACCCAACCCGCCGACCAGTCCGTACTTCTCGGCGATCCCGCTGAATTCACAGTCGACGCCGTCAACTCCGCAACAGGCGATTCCACAGGCCTCACCTATCAGTGGAAAAAGGTTCTCGACGGCACAAACGATCCTAACGTCGCGACAACACAGGCCCTTTCCTTCCCGTCAGTAGCACTCACCGACGAAGGCAGCTACTACTGCGTAGTCACAGCACCCGGCGGCACCGTCACTTCCGAAACCGCTGCACTCACGGTACAGCGCCTCGTCGCACACTGGACAATGGACCAGGCAGACTTCGTCGACGGAGCATACATCGACGTCAGCGGCAACGGCAATGACGCCCTCGTAGGCGGCACGATCGATTCTTCCGTCTTCGTCCCCGGCGCCAACGGCGACCCCGCAGGCGCAGTCTCGATAGTCTCCGACCCCAACGCCTACGCAACCGCGGGCACCTTCGATCCGGGCACGACCCCAACGATCTCAGCATGGGTCAACCTCGATGCAGGCGTCACAACCGACACATGCATCACCGCAAAAGACGGCACCACCGGCTGGGACAACGCACGATGGGATTTCGTGGTTCAGCCCACTGATGATGCGATCTGGATCAACACAAGCCCCTCGAACATCGGAACAGGATCGCTCCTCGACCTCGACCCCGCGGGCCAGTGGCAGCACTTCGTCATCACATACGAAGCCGACGAAACAGTCACGATCTACAAGAACGGCGTAGCCGAACTCGTCTACACCCGCACAGTAGGCCCTGACACCGACGGAGTAGTTAGCATCGGTGCTCGCGACGACGGCTCCATCCCCCTCGGCGGCATACTCGACGACGTCCGCATCTACAACTACCCGCTCACAGCCTCAGACGTCGCTCAGCTCTACGTGAACGAAGTAGGCGGAGAAGTCTGTGCACTCGCACCCGTTATGGACTTCAACGACGACTGCGAAGTAAACATCGCGGACTTCGCCATCTTCGCCGCACAGTGGCTAGACAGCGGAATCATCTCTGCAAACTAAGCAGATAAACCGAACCGAAGTCACATAATAGTGACATCACTCCCCAAGGCGGAGCAGTGAAAACTGCCCCGCCTTTTTTGCGACATTACGAAACATTAAAGAACGGGAGCAGGGTTCAAACTTTCTCCACCATTTACCGAACTCACCAGCCGCATAATTTCACGGTTCGCCGAGAATGGACCCCTTCAAAGTACGTCGGAGGCGCGGCTGTTAAATTTTGCGGCGGCCCGTCCTGATTAACCATCTTTTTGAATGCCCTTTTCTACGCCATATCACACTCACCACATACCGAAGATCCAACATTTCACTTGGATCAAAACCGCAGATATGTTAAAATACATAGTCAATAATTAGTAGAGAAGATCTGCGCAAGGGTTTTCTCGGTTATAACTTTACTCAGGGAGAGGGCCCGTGATGAAGAAGTCGATCCTTTTGCTCGCACTTTTCGTATGCCTGCCGTCAGCACACGCCGCAAACCTAACCGTCGGCACCGGACAAACATACCCCGACATCAAATCCGCCGTCACCGCAGCATCCCCCGGCGACACTATAACCGTTACAGACGGCACATACACCGGCACAAACAATACAATGCTCGACTTCCAGGGCAAGGACCTCATCCTCCAAAGCGCCAACGGCCCCGCAGCCTGCACCATCGACTGCCAAAGCGCCGCAAACTCCTCCGCCTTCGTATTCTTCATGACAGGCGAATCATCCGCCGCCGCCGTCGACGGCTTCACCATAATCAATGCAACCAACAACGCAATTCAGATCAACGGCGGCTGGGACGGTTCAACATCCCCCACAATAAAAAATTGCGTCTTCAAAAATAATTCCGCATACCTCGGCGCAGCAATCTCCTGCATCGATACCGCTTCCCTCATCACCGACTGCACCTTCACCAACAACTCCGCCGCCCTCGGCGCAGCGATCTCCGTCGGCGGCTTCGTCAACCCAACCATCGAAAACTGCGTCATCACCGACAACACCGCTTCCGAAAGCGGCGGCGCTATCTACTGCGACCCCCACCTCAGCCCGACCATCAATAACTGCCTCCTCGCCAACAATTCCGCCGCTCAAAAAGGCGGTGCCATCTTCTGCGATTACGGCGCAAACGCGATCATCACCAACTGCACCATCGCCCACAACTCCGCCGGATTCAACGGCGGTGGCGGCATCTACTGCTACAGCACCTACTCCGCCGCAACCACTCCCACCGTCACCAACTGCACCATCGCCTACAACACAAACTACGGCATATACGAAGACGGCCAGAACGCCGACCCCACCGTCACCTTCTGCCACTTCTACTCAAACACCGTCGCCGACTTCCGCGACTACGACACCTGGCAGTTCTCCACCGCCGCTGAAATAAACATGAACATCTCCAACGCCAGCGACAACATCGACGGCGATCCCCTCTTCGTCACAGGCCCGCTCTCCGACTACTACCTCAGCCAAACCGCCTCCGGCCAGCCCTCCCAAAGCCCCTGCGTCGACGCAGGCAGTGACCTCGCATACAACCTCTCCCTCGACGCACTCACCACTCGAACCGACGGCGTTCACGACACCGCAACAGTCGACATCGGCTACCACCACCCCGAAGCCCCCGCCTCGCTATACAGCCTCACCGCCTCCGTCACAGGCTCCAACGGCTCCATCTCACCCGAGTCCGGTAGCTACGCCCCCGGCACAACCGTCGACCTCACCGCCTCGCCCGCACCCGGCTACCGCGTCAGCCAATGGTCCGGCACGGACGACGACACCCTCAAAACGAACACCAACCAGGTAACGATGGACGCAGACAGATCCGTCACCGTCGAATTCGAAGCCGTCCCCACAACCCTCTACGTAGACGACGACGGACCCGGCCAGCCCTCCGAAGACGGCACACAGACCTACCCGTTCGACACGATACAGGAAGCCCTCGATCTCATCCCAACCGACGGCACGGTCATCGTCATGGACGGAACATACACCGGCACCGGCAACAACCTCATCAACTTCAACGGCAAGGCCCTCACCCTCAAGAGCCTCAACGGCCCCGCAAACTGCACCATCGACTGCCAGTCCGGCGCACTCGCCTTCCGCTTCGAAAATAACGAAACAAACACATCCCTCATCGACGGCTTCACCATCACCCGCGGCTACGCATTCGAAGGCGCCGCGATCAACCTCAGCTACGCATCCCCCACCATCACCAACTGCATCATCACCGACAGCCACGCCTACGGCTCCAACACCGGAGGCGGCGCCATACGCTGCCTCGCATCGAGCCCCGTGATAGACAACTGCACGTTCAAAAACAATTCCGCCTATCACTTCGGCGGCGCGATCCAGGCAGCCCTCAACTCGTCCCCGACGATCACCGACTGCGCCTTCATCGCAAACAGCGCAGACAACGCAGGCGGCGCAATATACGCCTCCCTCTCCGACCCGCAGATCAAAAATTGCCGCTTCACCGCAAACGACACCGCCAACGTAGGCGGCGCGATCTACGCAAGCGAATCCCCCTTCGGCATGACCAACTGCACCGTCAACTATAACACCACCGCGAACACCGTCGGCGGCATCGCCTGCTACGACTGCTCACCATCGATCACCAACTCCATCTTCACACACAACGTCGGCACAGCCATCTACGAAAACCACTCCGCCTCCGACCCCGCCGTCACCTACTGCCTCTTCTACGACAACCCCGACGGCGACTACTACGACAACGACACCTCCGCAACCTGCACCGGCGCAACTGACATCAACGCCCTCCCCCACGCCTCCAACAACATCGACGGCGACCCCCTCTACGCCTCCGACACTGGCCGCTGGATCCTCGACGGCGACGACATCTACTGGTCAGACGGCGACTACCGCCTCCAGTCCCGCAACGGCCGATACGACCCGACAACCAAATCATGGATAAAGGACTCCGTCACAAGCCCCGCGATCGACGCAGGCGACCCGCTCGCCGACTGGACCCTGGAACTCTACCCCCACGGCCAACTCATAAACCTCGGCGCATACGGCGGAACCCGCCAGGCCTCAATGTCCGACTCCACCTCAGGCAGCGCTGCCGACCTGCAGAACGACGGAACCGTAGACGCAAACGACCTGTCCCTGCTCGGCGAATCCTGGCTCAACAACGACGCAGCACTCTCACCAGCCGACATCTCCCGCAACGGCCAGATTGACTTCTCCGACTTCGCATCATTCAGCAGGGACTGGTAAAAACCCGAACTCGCAAAACAAATCATAACCGACCCCAACGGCAAGCCCCCAGGCCGCCGCACCACCCATGCGCCCCAATAGCCTGAAAACTGCCGTAAAACACCACAATAATCTGGCAAACTCACCCCCTACCGCTATAATAGACTCTGTTATGACTCAACAACAATACAAAACCAAACCTGTCATCATGGATGACCTCAGCAACCGTGGCACGGTGTAATGTGTAAGCAAACTTTGAACCAGACTAAAATTCATAGACATCATGCAAACCGTCTAACCATTTATGAGATAAATTATGAATAAAATAAATGTTTTAGTGATGCTATCCCTACTCCATTCTTTGAGTCTGATGTGTGGCTGTACAACTAACGAACTTGGGAGCAAAGTCAACCTTGTGGCTAATGCTGAGGGCCGAAAAGATTTTCCCATAATATCTGTTTTCGTTTCTTTGACTGCCAACAAGACCGTTACCTCTGATAACCTCTCTGCAGGCTCAGAAGCCTTAGTTCCCCAAATTATAACTTGTATTTGGCCCGATGGTACAATGGTATATTCATCGAATCGAATAGAGGGAGGAAGCCCATACTATAAAGCTGCTCTTTCTCAGAAAGAGATATCGTCGTTTTTAAACAAACTAGAGACCACGGATTTCTGGAATGCAGATCAGCGGCAGTCTTGGTACGGATTTGATTCGGATCGCTCTATCATTGTGATTATCGATCAGTCCAAAACGAAATACTTAAGTTCCTGGCACGAACTGGAAGAACAAAATCAAAATCTAGTCGTCACTGATCGCGGCGTCGAACCATTACAGGGTAGAAGCAGGAAAGAGGTCATGTCAAGTTGTAGCGATGAATATGCCCAGTTTATTGCAAAATGGAAATTTGTCAGATATGAACTAGAAAAGCTTATTCCGGATGAGCATACTAACCTGGCTGAGAATATGAAATTCGAATATGCATATCTAAGCGTTCGGGAAATAGAATCAACCGCTCATGTTAATAAGTTTTTTAGAAAACAAAGTAAAATAAAGTAAGAAACTATAAAAGCCAGATCCACCCATGCTTACATAGTACTTGTTCAATCATAAAATAATACAAAATGGAAAACAGAACAATATTCCTGGCTTATCTTGTCGTGTGGTGTCCCTATGTACTCGCCGTCCACTTCTGGGCACACCGAAAGCGGCTCAACCTTGGCGGAGTCATAGTTTCTCATGCCCTGCCCTCAGTCGTAGCGATCGTTATGACTTACATATTCCTGATCGCAGGCGGAGCCACCGTTGCCCAGTTCGTGGCTGGATCAGAAACAGGGAAGAATCTGTGGTATTTGTGGGGCTTTCTCTGGCCGATTCTTCTCTTTGGCTCTGCGACATCGGCTTTCATCAGTCTTGTCTGGACGATCGTATCTTGCATAACGCAATCACATCGCAAATGGGTGTTCATCAACATTGCCGCAGTAATGATGTCGGTGTTTGCATTCTTCACGGTTGCGGCCAATTTCCCAGATGCATAAGCAACAGAGTAGCTAATTATTTTGCAAGCAATAAAGCTTGTCCTTATGTGTAGACAATATTTCCTTAAGTAAAAAGGGTCAGACACTTTTTAATATAAATGGATGATATATTCAAACTTACAAACACCCATACGGAGAGCAAATGCAAGACCATAACAATTCCAACGCTATGAAAAACTAAACAGCTTTACACCAACGACAAAGACTTGGATGAGATGCTGGCAGCAAACAAGCCCCCATCTAATTCCTCCATGCCCCCCGCCCGCGTAAATAACACCACCAAACCTGTCATAAAATTGTAAACATAATAATCTGGCAAACCAACACCCTAACACTATAATAGACTCTGCTATTACTCAGCAAAGCTCCACAATCGAACCTTAATGCATGGAAAATGACTTTTAATGTCCTTTCATACTATTTCAGCCATGGAGTAATGTATGAGCAAAAACAGATCGTTTGTGCCGAGCGATTTCTCACTGCGGCACGTACCCCTTTTTATCGTTGTCTGTATAATCATGTCTGTGATTTGCATACTGCTCGGCCTTGCACTGCAAACCCTACCGGAATTTTGGCGTGGCTTGCTTTTTGGTGTGGCACTAAGTCAGATCGTTACTTTGACCTGGTTGTTTCCCCATAAAAAAATTGACATCAACTCTCTTCCTCAACCATCCGCTGAAGTACGGGCAAAATGCAATGATCCGAACTGCTCATTTGTTGAAGCCGTAAAATTATATCGCGAAGAAACGGGCTCCAGTTTGAGTGAGGCCGCAGCAGTGCTGAAGGCATACCGTGCAGAGAGAAACACTAAGGATTAGTTCAAAACGGAAGTAATATACTCTCGGCGCTTGTGAAATTATGTTGCTACAAAAAAAGATATATTATCATATTGGAGGAAGGCAAAATGAATCTTATCTCCAGAAAAGCCGTCTTGGTTCACGTCCTTGCAGTAATTTGCCTCGCGTTAACCCTCGCAGGGTGCGATAATGACACTGATATTAGACATTCTAAAAGAGCACCTTCTACTATCACGGGCTCTTTCGATGTTTACTACTCAATACAGACCAGTGAGACTTCAACTATGGGCACAGGTGACACACCTTCAAAGGCAACAGCAATCCATTTTTACGATGAGTATATCGTTGTCGAAGAGTCCAAAAGCAGCGAGATATTGCCAATAAACAAAATAATTTCTTTCAGATGGACACCTGATTAGAAGCTGCACATAGCTAACCCTCAAACTCAATAAAATATTCAAGCAGCAAAACAATCATTATTAATTGGAGAAATTGCAATGAAACATAAATTAACACTTGCTGCATCCCTCATGCTCCTCTTGGCGATCTTGGGATGCCCCAAAGAAGACAGCCCCAGCACCTACCCCCCAACCTCAGGTAATTTCGTCAAGAACATAGATGGCCGGGGCATAGCCAAAGTTTGGGGCATTGATTTCGAGGTAGCTGAGACTGTGGGCGGTGGAGCTGCCAGCAAATTTGAAGGTCAACTCCATTCGGACCCGGACCAGACAGATGCACAAGTCGAGGTCACAATAGGTGATGACGTAAACATCCGGCTGGAAAAATTCCCGGGCAGCCCTGTTACATTACAATTTAACAATAACAATTACGGCACAGTTGAAGTCGGCGACAAAGTTGTCATCGATGCCCAAAGAAATGTAATGGTTAACGGAAACCTCAGAAAACCTGAGATAGAGTAGAAGCTGTTTCAAAACTGCTTCTGGCTTCTCGGCGAGCAATCTTTCGCTGATAAAAAAACAATCTTGACAATCTACGGCACATATGCTATGTTTAGTTCTTGGAATTTTGGAGTTTTGGCTGAATGGGGGATTTTAATCTTAATAACTGGAGGTTGAGATGGGGAAGTTGACTTTATTGTCATTTTTGGCAAGTTTATTCATTGTATCAAGCACTACACAAGCAGTTGACAAGAAACTTTACTCGATTGCTGACGGCGAAAATGACCCCTCACGGCGTTATCCAAATGGTAGCAGCTATATCATGTGGACGGATTATGATGCCACCTTTTCCAATTATAGACGGCGGGCAGTAATCAAATTTGACACCTCCAGCGTCAGCAACTATACATTACGCGGCGCTGTTCTCAATATCTGGGGATCAAGCGGAAGCGGCTCAAATACGACCGCAGTAAATATATATCACTATTCCTATGACAGTTGGAGTGATTCTTCGATTCCATATGCATCGAGTCTCGGCACCAAACTTGGCTCTGTCTCTGTCACCAAAGTCAACGATGTATCCCAGGCCAGAAAATATGACATATCTCTTTCAAACATGCCCTACATCAGCCCCTACGACAACAATCTCTCGATGGCATTGGTAGCAAACAGCGGCTATGGCAGCTATTTCGTCACTCGAAATGGTGTGAACTGGAATGGCACTGCAAACAAAAAACCATATTTAACCTTTAGAACCTGGGGCGAAACTGCCACTTCAAACGGAAGCTTTGACGATGGTTTAGATAGCTGGAATATAAATTCCGGCGGTGGAACAGCCGAGATGGCGGCTAATCCCTTTGGCGATGGCAATCTCGCAAAACTGACAACTGGTTCACCTGTTGGTATCACACAGATTATCGACACACCGCAGGACGCATTTTATATAAATTTCGATTATGCGTTTCTAACGGATACGGGTTCACTGGATGTCACACTTACCGATCGAGATGGCGGGCAGCTTCTCGTTGGCCAACTCGAAGCTGGCGATTCTATTGCTGAACAAATGAGTCATGCTTCTTTCTATTTGCAGGACGACAGTTGGCTTTATCTCGACCACGTAACATTGGGATTGCAATTCGACGGCGCATCCGGCTCACAGGTACTGCTTGACAATATCGAGTTCTCCGATGTCCCTGAACCGTCCAGCATTTTGCTGATTGGACTGGGAGGCTTGCTTATGAAAAGAAAATCCAGACAAGCATAAGAAAGCACATAAGCAAGGCATCTCCTGTAAAGGCGTTATAGTACATTCCGCCGAAGCAACACTATAGAGTGTTTTCTTGCATTAATATATTTTGGTTGGCCTCGTTAACCAGCTAAGACATCATGCGACGAATTCGTTTATGACGCTTCGGCACTTAGTGTGTTTAGGAGGATCCGATGAGGACCACACTAACTTTATCTCTGCTTTTCAGTCTCTCGTATTGCACCTCATTTGCCGCTACCCACGTCACGCCCATCACCGACCAGCCCGGCAGCGACATCATCTGCACAGGCCCCGCATACACCTATCAGCACGATGTCCGTCATCACGGCATAGACACCAACCTCGCCATATCCGGCGATGCGGGCTTCGTCGTCGAAACCGACAACCCATACGCCAGCTTCTACACCGACACAAGCAAAGGCGGCGACCCCGCCGTGCTCCAATATACCTTCGTCGCCGAGCAGGGAGCATTACTGGCAGACGTCACCGTCACTTCACTGGCGCGCATTTTTGAAATTGGATCGAGCATAACAGGCGAGTACAAAATCGGCACCTCAGAATGGATACAGTTCCTCTCGCTGACAACAGGCGGAACCGCCCACCCGGTAGACGAATTTAAGAACGTCCACGACACCACCTTTTCCGTCCGCTACACTATTGACAGGACAACTGCATATTGGAGCAACACCGCCCAGCTCTTCCGCTCCTGGGGACCCGAACCGGGCCAGCCGGGCGACTTCGCATTCACATTCACCGCCTCCATCATCACGGACCCCAACTGCAGCCTGGCCGACATTCAGGGAAACGATGCGTTTGTCAATTTCGATGATTTCGCAGCATTGGCCGCCGAGTACGGACAAACCGCCGAAGAACTGATCTCGGACATAGATAAAAGCGGAACCACCGACATAGACGACTTGCTGCTGCTCGCCCAAAGCTGGCTGTGCAATTGCTACCAGCCCATTTTATAACCCCCCGGCCCGCCAGCAAAGCTTACCACTTATATTATTTATAAAACAGCCTGTGTTTATAATATACACTCAATCTCGGTGAGCATACATATAAAACTATATTATAAACGCACAGGTATATTATGTTTGGCCAGATATTCTTTCGCCTGGCCGATTGTATATTCGCCATAATGGAATATAGAAGCCGCCAGCACAGCGTCGGCCTTGCCGTTCTCCAATACATCCACCAGCGTATCCAGGTCACCCGCCCCGCCGGATGCGATAACCGGAATGTCAACAGCCTCAGCAACCGCGCGGGTCAGTTCTATATCATACCCAGCCTTGGTGCCGTCGGCATCCATGCTGGTCAGCAATATCTCGCCCGCACCCAGCTCCTGCGCCCGCACTGCCCACTCGACGGCGTCGATATCGGTCCGCTGCGTACCTGCCTTGACCGTCACAACCCATTTATTCTCAGTAGGTTGCGTGCGTTTGGCATCTATCGCCAGCACCACGCACTGATTGCCGAAACGATCCGCCGATTCACGCAGCAGATCGGGATTGTTGACCGCTGCGGTGTTTATGGAGCACTTTTCGGCGCCGGCACGCAGAAGTATGTCTATCTGATCGGCTTTGTTGATGCCGCCGCCGACGGTGAAGGGAATAAAGACGTTGTCTGCAACTTTTTCGACAAGTTCGACGATTGTCTTTTCGCTGCGGATGGTGGCGGTGATGTCGAGAAAAACGAGCTCGTCGGCGCCCTGATCAGAGTATTTTGAACCCAGTTCTACCGGGTCGCCGGCGTCGCGGAGATTGAGGAAATTTACACCCTTTACAACACGGTTATCCTTAACGTCCAGGCATGGAATTATTCGTTTTGTCAGCATATTTTAATAGGTCCTGAAGCTAACATGTTATTTCTTAATTTATTTATTTGCAAGCACTTACAACACAGTCGCATTTCGCTGCAGTCGAGAA
Source organism: Anaerohalosphaera lusitana (assembly GCF_002007645.1). Lineage (GTDB taxonomy): Bacteria > Planctomycetota > Phycisphaerae > Sedimentisphaerales > Anaerohalosphaeraceae > Anaerohalosphaera > Anaerohalosphaera lusitana. The sequence goes on along the minus strand of NZ_CP019791.1, from coordinate 1,091,809 downwards.
CATCTGCGACTTGCGGACGGCGGAAACAAGTCACTGCCGCCGCATTGCAAACCGTCCTTATCAGCTATTATTCTTCTTTGCCAGGCATATCTCGTTGAAGGTTTCCAGGAATTTCAGACCTACGGGGCCGGACTTTTCGGGGTGGAACTGAACGCCGTAAATGCTTTGTTTCTGGACACTTGCGACGATATCGCTGCCGTAGTCGGTGTTTGCGATCTTCGCCTCGGGGTCGGTCACTTTCGCATGGTACGAATGGGCGAAATAGAAGTGTTCCTCGTCGCGCATGTATTTAAATAAGTCCATGTCTTTGCTGGACTTAACGGAATTCCAACCCATGTGCGGGACGGTCAGGCCGGGCGGGAGAGGGACCACTTCGCCGGAGATCAGACCCAGGCCGGCGTGCTCGCCCTTTTCGTAGCTTTTGTCGAATAGGAGCTGGTATCCGACGCAGATGCCGAGGAGGGGTTTACCCTGTTTTGCGACATCTTTTATAATGTCGGCAGTGTCGCTAAGTTCTTTAACAGCAAAGCCATACGCGGCCACGCCGGGCAGGATAATGCCGTCGGCGGATTCGATGTCTTCGCGTTTGCGAGACAGTTTTGTTTCGCAGCCGATGTGGTTGAGGGCCTTGCAGACGCTGCGAACGTTTCCCACGCTATAGTCGATAACTACTATCATAATAAATTCGTCCCGGAGTGTGTCTCAGCGACATAGATTTTTCAATCGTAACCCTATGTCGCTGCATGGTTTATGTCGTCGCCCCGCGGGCGTTTTACGCTGCATTTACGGAATTCGTCATTTAACTGCTGAATTCCGAGATATTTTATTGTAACTGCTTATTCTAAATGCCCTTACGGGCCGTAACGTTCTGTGCCGACTCAACCACGATGCCCCGGCTGGTGTCGCTCCCGCGTGAATAACGCTGCGCGTTATCACGGGTTCGAACAGCCGGCCAACATAAGTATTGCTGCAATAAAGACTTATGTCTTTCTGTTTTTGGCCGAGGGCGGGATTCGCTTGCGCGGCGCCAGTAGGCGTCAAACCCGCGTAGCAACGCTTCGCGTTGCCGCGTGTTCGAATCCTGTTGGCGATAACTCATTAGCTGACAGTATGTTATAATTCCAAAGAACGTTATGCGACTTTTTACCGGAGAGGGCGGGATTCGAACCCGCGGTACTGCGAACAGTACACTGGTTTTCGAAACCAGCTCGATAAGCCACTCTGACACCTCTCCATAATGGCGGCACCGGTTTTTTGTAAGTGCCTTTTTCACAGACAGTTGCGCGATAAGACGGTGTGTGTTGTCAACTCGCTGCGCGGCTGTGAAAGGCCTAATTTAGCGGGATTGAGAGTGTTTTGCAAGGATAATTACCGGCGAATCGGGGAGGTGCCGGCCGGGCCGTTAAGAGATGGGGCCATACACCCATTTTTCGGGGTGTGAATCATCTATCCGGCATGGGTGATCATGACCAGCGGAAATGGGTGTTCCTCATGCGCGCGGACACTTTGCAAGTGAGACTGGGGCCGAAATCGGCTTGATTTTGCGATTTTTGGCGGTGCAAAAGTGGGTCAAAACTGCACAAAAGTAGGCAAAGACAGGGTAAAGATGGGGTAAAAGTGGTGCAAAACTGAGAGGCTGTTTCCTACCTGTCAAGTGGGATATGCTGCTGAAAAGGGTTCACCACAGAGGACACGAAGGAGCACGAAGAGAAGCTAAAGACTCTACAATACAAGAGCAAGGAAGTCGCGTTAAGGCTCTGTTTTATGTTGGGCTCACCAGAGGCGGATGACATACTGGGAGCATACTTACTATACCAGGATGCCTGGGCTGTCGCAGAATTTTGCAGGTGCGGCCGCTGCTCCTGGGCGGCGTTTTGTAATGTCATTCTGATTGAACTTGACAAGTCCGGCTGTGCAAGTGGATTTGGACCATGGGGCGTTTACAGCCATTTCGGAAGCTCTGTTTTCATTTACAGAGTCATTGAAGTTAACGGGTCGGAAATTGTTTGACCGGGGTATGGGTTGGAGCTATAGTGGTTTTTCGTGAACTCGAATTGTCTTATTTTAGAAGATGATATTTTAATATGAAGCTCGACACGTATACTTACCGGCTGCTGGTTGTTTATATAATTATAGTTGTGGTAATTTCATTGTTCCCGCCTTTTGTCGGCAAGAAAACCTCGCGAGATGGTGAGAAATTTATAGGCATGCACTTTATGTTCAGTTCGATTATAAAATACAGCTCTGACAGGCAGCAGACCGTGAGTAGTTATAGAACTGTGGACGGTGAGAAAGTTCTTACCGAAGAAAAAACGTATTACCCCAAGCACTCTTATGCAAGTACGCGAGTTGATATCGGCAGACTGTTGTGTGAGCTGGTGGCTGTGTCGGCTATTTTTGGCTGGCTGGTTTTAAGGGGCGTTCGGCAGCGCATAAATGACGAACAGACAAGGAGGGTTGCATGACATGCGATTGGAGAAAGCAATGCGAAGTAGTGTTAGTTATTCGGTTGAATTATTCAAGGTTATGACAGTCTGTGCAGTTGTCTTGTTTGGCAGATTTGTGTTTGCTGATCAGTCACAGGCGTTAAATGAGGGAACAGCGCAGCAATCCCAAGCTGTGAATCGCGAGGATTCTAAAGTTTTAACGAACTCTGTCGGCATGAAGCTGGTTTGGATACCGGCTGGTGAATTCATGATGGGCAGCAGTGAAGATGATAAGTTTGCAGAGCCTTATGAGCGACCGCAACATAAGGTAAGATTGACAAACGGGTTCTGGATGGGAACGACCGAGGTAACCCAGGCGCAATATGAGGCTGTGATGGGTGAGAACCCCGGAAAGCCCAAAGGACAGAATCTTCCAATCACAGGTGTAAGTTTCAAAGATGCTATGGAATTCTGCGAAAGACTAAGCGAAGCGGAAAACAGAAACTATTCATTGCCGACAGAAGCTCAATGGGAATATGCCTGTCGCGGCGGGAACAGTGACGGACAACAAGTTTCTGCTGATCTGGGGGAACGGGCGTGGTACAGAGAGAATTCAAATATGAAGATGCATGCCGTCGCGCAGAAAAAAGCGAATGCGTTCGGCTTGCACGACATGTTGGGCAATGTTTCTGAAATGTGCCTGGATCTCTATGATGAGGAATATTATTCCCGGTCACCTGAGGAGGATCCGAAAGGTCCCGCACCTGTTTCAACAGAAGAAAAAGAGGGAGAAATGGTTGGGGGAGTTGAACGAGTTCTGCGGGGCGGTCTTTACCTCTCATCTGCTGACCGTTGCCGTTGTGCTGCACGCTATGCGTACGACAGCATCATACCAAGTCAATGGGACGGTTTCAGAGTGGTTATCAACTCTAAACCAGCACAGTTCGAAGTCAGAACCAATTCGATGGGGATGGAGTTCGTGCGAATACCGGCAGGCGAGTTCATGATGGGCAGCAGTCTTTCACCAGAAGAAGTCGAAAATGAATATGGCGGTAGAGCGTCAGAATTTCGGGACGAGCATCCAAAGCATAAAGTGCGAATAAGCAAAGGTTTCTGGCTCAGTAAGCATGAGGTCACTCAGGAACAATACACTGAGCTTATGGATTCTAACCCCAGTCTGTGCAAGTATAAGTGCCCGGATTGCGATGCTTGCCTGGATGCTGAAAATGTAAAACCGACGGCTGATAATTGGAGGGTTAAGAATCACCCCGTGGATGGTGTCAGGTTTGCTGACGCAGTCGATTTTTCTAAAAAGCTAAGTGAGAAGGACGGACAAAAGTACAGTTTACCCACTGAAGCACAATGGGAGTATGCCTGCCGGGCAGGGACAGAAACTGTTTACTTTTTTGGTGACGACAGTGAGCGTTTAGATGAATTCGCATGGTATCGGGAGAACTCTGAAACCGGCACTAAAGAAGTGGGGACGAAGAAACCAAATCCGTGGGGACTCCATGACATGTATGGTAACGTGAGTGAATGGTGTCTGGATGCCTACGATCCGGACTGCTATTCCAACGCAGAGGCTGTTGACCCGGTCTGTATTTCGGAAGACATGAATGTCCGCGTGGTGCGAGGGGGGATCATAGGCTCTTTAGCCCAAGGCTGCAGATCCGCGAGCAGGGAACCGGCGGCGGCTGACGAAGCCGGTTTCGTTTTGCTTACTGGTATTCGTCTGGTTTGTGAAAACTGGGATGAAGCTGGGGGAGAGTGAGGTAAGTGCGTGGAGCGTGTTTTGAATTTTGGCTGGAGGTTATGGATTATGGACAGAAACAGATTTGGTAAAATTGGGTGAGTGCTGATGACTGAGATTCCAACGATTGTCACATTGATAACGGCAGGCATCATCTTCGTTATTTTCTGGAACCGGAGAAAGTACAGAGATGCTGTCAGAGAGGCCTTAAAAGCTGCAAAGAATGCTCATGCTAATGATGACTTTGGGGAGACATGCAAACTATATGAGCAGGCCACGGCAATCGACCCGCAACTACCTAATGCATTTTATAACTGGGGACTTGCTCTTGAAAAATGGGCAGAACTGCTGGAAGGCGAAGAAGCGTTAGAAAAATGTGAGCAGGCGTGTGATAAGTACGAGAAGGCGACGGAGATAAAGAAGGACTTCCATGAAGCATTTTATGGTTGGGGGTACACTCTTGGAGAATGGGCAGAGCGATTGGAAGGTAAAGAGGCATTAGAAAAACTTGGGCAGGCATGCGAAAAGTATGAGAAGGCGACTGAGATAAAGAAGGACGATCATTATGCATTTTATAACTTGGGACTTGCTCTTGGAAAACTGGCAGATCTGCTGGAAGGTGATGATGCGTTCGAAAAGCTTGAGCAGGCATGCAAAAAGTATGAGAAGGCGACGAAGATAGAACCGGGGTATCATTTTGCATTTCTTGGCTGGGGACTTGCTCTTGGAAAACTGGCAGAGCTGCTGGAGGGTGATGATGCGTTAGAGAAATTTGCGGAGGCATGTGAAAAATACGAGAAAGCGACTGAGATAAAGATGGACGACCATGAAGCATTTTATGGTTGGGGGTACATTCTTGGAGAATGGGCAGAGCGATTGGAAGGTAAAGAGGCATTAGAAAAACTTGGGCAGGCATGCGAAAAGTACGAGAAGGCGACTGAGATAAAGAAGGACTACCATGAAGCATTCAATAACTGGGGAAGTGCTCTTGGAAAATGGGCAGAACTGCTGGATGGTGATGATGCGTTAGAAAAACTTGAGCAGGCATGCGAAAAGTATGAGAAGGCGGCGAATATAGAACCGGGGTATCATTTGGCATTCATTGGCTGGGGGAACACTCTTGACGAATTGGCAGGACGGCTGGAAGGCGAAGATGCATTAGAGAAACTTGAGTTGGCATGCGAGAAGTTCAAGAAGGCTACTGAGATAAAGGCAGACCACCATGATGCATTCAACAACTGGGGAATTGCTCTTTGGAAATGGGCAGAGCTGCTGGAAGGGGATGAGGCGTTAGAGAAAGTTGAGCAGGCATGCAAAAAATACGAAAAGGCGACGAAGATAAAGACGGACGATCATGATGCATTCAATTACTGGGGAACTGCTCTTTGGAAATGGGCAGAGCTGTTGGAAGGGGCTGATGCATTAGAGAAACTTGAGCAGGCATGCGAAAAGTACGAGAAGGCGACGGAGATAAAGACGGGCGACCATGAAGCCTTCTATAACTGGGGAATTGCTCTTAGAAAACTGGCAGAACTGCTGGAGGGTGATGATGCGTTAGAGAAATTTGTGCAGGCATGTGATAAGTACGAGAAAGCGACTGAGATAAAGATGGACGACCATGAAGTATTTTATGGTTGGGGGTACACTCTTGGACAATGGGCAGAGCGATTGGAAGGTAAAGAGGCATTAGAAAAACTTGGGCAGTCATGCGAAAAGTACGAGAAAGCGACTGAGATAAAGGCAGACTTCCATGAAGCATTCAATAACTGGGGAAGTGCTCTTTGGAGATGGGCAGAACTGCTGGAGGAGGATGATGCTTTCGAAAAGCTTGAGCAGGCATGCGAAAAATACGAAAAGGCGACTGAGATAGATCCGAGGTCTCATTTTGCATTCATTGGCTGGGGGAGTGTCTTGCTTAGTTTGGCTGTGAGAATGGACAGACCTGAGGATAAAAAAGCCAATCTTGATAAGGCCATAGATGTCGTACAGAAAGCTGAGGGTATTAAACGCGGGAGCGGGGCTTATAATATGGCTTGTGTTTATGGGCTGCTGGGAGATAAGAAGAGTTGTCGGGAATGGCTTGAGGTTGGACAAGAGGAAGGAACATTGCCCAGCCGTGAGCATGCGATGGGCGATGATGATCTGGCGTGTGTGCGGGATGAGGAGTGGTTCGGAAGCTTGAGGTGGGAGGGAGAGTAGAACAGTGCGTGGAGCTTGTTTTTTTTGAATTTTAGCGGGAGGCCATGACTTATGGAGAGAATCAGGTTTGGTAAAATTTGGCGGGTGCTGGTAGCTGTGGCTTTGCTTGTAGTGACTGTGGAGGCTGTTAGTCTGGCTGCGGAAAAGGCAGGGATTAACCTGTGGTCATGGACGAGCAGTTCCGTGCACACGGGCACAAAAAGGGATGTACTTGTCTGCGAGAATATCGAATCGGCGACGGCTTGTCGGGGAGAGGTCATCGAGATGGTCTGGGAGGCGGTTGTGCATGACAAGGAGTGGCGGGACAGGTGCAGTCTGGAAGCAAAGAAGGACGGAGAATATATGTATGTGAACCGGGATTTTCAAGGCTTGAATGCGAAGCAGATGGAAGAATTTCACAAGGCGTGGAAGGCGGTGGAGCAGATAGTTTATGAATGACGGGTATGTGGGATCACTTTTGAGCAAATGCAATGAGGTGCTAAACAGAAAATTGACGGTTGACGGCGAAAGGGAGAGTGAGGGTTTTGCTCGATTGAAGGAATGACAATTTGAGAGCGGAAGTGCTTGAGGCCGTTATGCGGAGAAGCTTAGATGTGCGAGAAGGCGTGAAGTTGCGTGGGCATGGCCCACCCTTGTATAATGTATTAAAGCGACGTTTGGATACGAACGAGTTAATGTTCGGGTCGGTTGGTTGCCTGCAGGCAACCAACCGATCACGGGCAGCGAGATCGTCCCACCCTGGGGCCTTGAGCCCGAAGGTAGCCTGATCCGCTGTCCAGACGTGTTTTTAACCCGAACAGTCGCAAGGGACATCTTAACAGATGAACCCGCATTTGCAAGGAAGGGAATTGACATGGAACTTTTTGTTGGAATCGATGTTTCGAAGTACTTTTTTGATGTTTGCTGTGGCGTCGATGGGAAGGTCAGCCATTTCGACTACAATCAGCAGGCAGTTGCAGAATGTGTCAAGATGTTAGAGCGAGTAGAGCCGACGCTGGTGGTGCTGGAATCCACTGGCGGTTATGAGCTGCAGCTTGCACTGGCGGTACAGGACAGCGGGCTTCCAGTCGTTATTGTAAATCCCAGTCGAGTCCGTTCTTTTGGCCGGGCCTGCGGCAAGATAGCCAAGACCGACAAGATCGACGCAAGGACCATTGCCTGGTATGCATCGGCGTTGAGGCCGCAAGTAAGAGGAAGGATCAATCGCAAGATGTGCAAATTAAAGGCTCTGACGGCACGCAGGAGGCAATTGGTTGATATGAGGACGGCAGAGCGTAACCGGCTCGATCATGTTTTCGAGAAGGCAATAAGACGCAGTGTCGAGGCGGTGGTAAAAACGATTGAACGTGAAATTGGCAAAGTCGAATCCGCGATGGCTGAACATATTGATGATGATCCGCAGCTTCGAGAAAAGGTAATTAAAATGAGAACCGTACCGGCAATTGGCGAAGTGACTGCTTCAATGATCGTATCGGAACTGCCGGAGATTGGCAGCTTGAACCGCAGGCAGATCGCATCACTTGTGGGGGTGGCGCCGATGAATCGTGACAGCGGCCTGATGCGGGGCAAGCGTACTACCGGCGGTGGACGCAAGGAGGTCAGGACGCGGCTGTTTATGCCGACGTTGGTGGCGATACAGCATAATCCGGTGATTAGGAAGTTTTACAGGCGGTTACTAAAAAACGGCAAGGCGAAGATGACAGCGGTGGTTGCGTGTATGCGAAAGCTGCTCACGATAATCAATTTTATGCTGGCGAAAAATGAAGAATGGAAGCCAAATTCGGCTTGATTTTAATAACAGTCGCTACCAGGCGGGGGATGCGATTGTTAGTGAGGCTGACTGGGTGCCGGGCCAATTGGGCGAGTGGGTGCTGAAGGAGTGGGACAGTGCGGTTATGAGGCGGGGAAGATAATTTGAAGATTTCCTGGGAAAGCGGCGGAACGCTCATAAATGCCTAATATTTGTTCGTTAAAAGTATTGCATCGTGGTAAATACGGAGTTTTTGCTTGACACGGACGGCCAAGACACTATACTAGTGAGCTGGAGAGAGAGGATTTGTCGGATCGCAGGAGATAGAGCTTTTGCAGGGAAGGTGATGGGAGCACTCAAGGAAGAATTCCCAGTTGGATTTTGCCGGATCGGTGTGCGCCGATACGGAATTTGAAGGTATATTTTGTTATTTGTACGGGGCCGCCGGAGGGCGGTTTCCAGAGAGCGAGGGTAAAATGAGAAAGACACTTTTGGCAGTTTTGGGTATTTGTGTGTTGGCCGGTGCGGCGAATGCGGATTTTGTGACCTACACGGACAGTTTTGACGGCTATTTCAATGTCGACGAGACTTTGTCGGTCGCTCAGTTCGACACATCGCTGGGTACGCTGGACAGCGTTCAGATCACCGCGACGGTCGGGGCCAACGGCACGATCAACTTCGAGAATAACACGGATAACCCGGTGTATCGCACGATCTCGACGTATTTCACGATGGGCGAGGAAACTTACACCACGAACGGCGACCTGGGCATTTCGCTTGACGGCAGTTCGCTGGCGGATGTTGCGTGGGAAGTTCTGGAAGACTATCAGATGGACCTGACCGCGTATGATGGAATTACGGATTTTGCCGGCACATCGGGCTTCAGCCAGGAATACATGGATGAAAGCGATAGCCAGACGGTAGCTTTTGGAGCAGGCGATGATCTTAGCATGTTCATCGGCGGCGGCACGGTTGATTTTTCGCTGGTCGGCAATGCAAATTCTGCTTTGTCAATGCCCGGCAACGGCGTTAGCAATGTTTCGACAGAGAGCAGCGGTTGTGTGACGGTTGTTTACGGTTACACAGTGCCTGAGCCCGCTACGGTTGCACTGCTTGGTCTGGGCGGTCTGGCGCTGCTGAGAAGGAAGAAGTAAGCAAAGCAGCATATTTGACTTGAAATTTTTAAAGGCGGTGAGTCCTGTTGGGCTGCCGCCTTTTTTTGTGCTGGAAGGGGTTGCGGTGAGGCGTTATAGTTGGGCGGTGTGTTTTTTGTTGAGCGTTTTGGGTTGAGTGTTCGTTAAGGGAAGCTATGACGGGGCATGTCGAGAAAGAACGGGCGAAGGGTGTTGGGCTGCTGGTGGCGACTGCGCTGCTTTGGAGCCTGGGCGGTGTGCTTGTCAAGAGCATCGAGTGGAACGGGATGGCGATCGGGGGGATGCGGAGCGCGATCGGGGCGGTGGTGCTGGCGTTTTTCATGAAGCGGGAGTGGCTGACGTTTTCTCGGGTGCAGCTTGCCGGGGCGGTGTGCTATATCGGCGCGGTGCTGCTGTATGCGGTGGCGAACAAGCTGACGACGGCGGCGAACGTGATACTGCTGCAGTATACGGCGCCGATATATGTGGCGCTGCTGAGCGGGTGGTTCCTGGGCGAGAAGATCCGGCTGTATAACTGGATCGCGATAGCGGCGGCGATCGGGGGGATGGTGCTGTTTTTCGTAGGTGAGGTGTCAGCGGAAGGTCTTTGGGGAAACGTGCTGGGGGTGGCGACGGGGCTTTCATTCGGGATGATGATGCTGGTGATGCGCAAGCAGCGGATGGAGGCGGCGATGGGGTCGATATTCCTGGGCAACGTGTTTACCGCGGTGCTGGGCCTGCCGTTCATGTTCGAGAGTATGCCCGGGGCGGTTAGCTGGGTGAACCTGGTGCTGCTGGGGGTGGTGCAGTTGGGGATCCCGTATGTGCTGTATGCGCGGGGGATATCGCGGGTCAAGGCTATCGACGCGGTGATGATATGCACGCTGGAGCCGATACTGAACCCGGTGTGGGTGCTGATATTCGTGGGCGAGGTGCCGGGCGAGTGGGCGCTGGCAGGCGGGGTGGTCGTGCTGGTGGCGGTTACGTCGAACGCGGTCGAGGCGACGCTGCGCAACGGCAAGGCGAGGCGGGAGAAGGCGGCTGGGTAACTGATGGAAGTGTGCCGATTGCGGTCGGAGCAATGGATACTGTATGAGGCGGATATTACCGGCGACCGGGTGGTCGACCTGCGGATCTGGAGCGGCTGATGCTGGAGTGGTTGTGTGTGGGGTATTAGGGGGGGCGTCTTGTCTTGAAGGTCACAGTGAATCTGTAAACGACATTTTCAATACACAGTAAGTTGCAACTATTGTGCCGTGAAGAATATGATCATCTTCAAATTCCCCCTTGTAATTGCTTCCTATTAAAAATGGATGACTTTCGCCAAAGAAACCCAAGTTTTCTACTCTTGTGCTAATAACCCCTGCCATTCTTTCTTTTTTGCCATTTACTATTATATAGTCTGAGAAAATACAAGACACCAACCTTAAAACTTCTTTTTTACCGTCAAAAGCAGCATAAATAGTACGAAATAAGTTTTTGGAAATCACCTTGAAATCAACTTTTGTATTCTCACACGCTAATTCGAATTCAATATCTATACGCCATTTAAGGCGAAATATGCTGTCTCCTGTATATCTTGCCTCACAAACGGTACCATTTGAAAGCTCAACTGAAACTCCTAATTTTGAAAAGTCATTCCCTGTGAGCCTGGCAATAAATTGTACCATGGTTAATCCTCTGTTTCAGCAGTAAATCTTATTCCGTTACGCTGAAGGCTTTGTGGAATGTTACCTGGCCGGTGGGTAGGTGGTCGGTGAAGGGTAGGGCCAGTACGTTTTCGGGTGGTACGCCTTCGTGGGTTATCTGCGGGTAGGCCGTGAAGCCAAAGCGGGTGTAGTATGCGGGGTCGCCTACGAGGATGCAGCCTGCGGCGTTGTGGGTCCTTAGTTGTTCGAGGGCGCGGTTCATCAGTGCGGTGCCGATGCCCTGTTTCTGTTTTTCGGGGATGACGGCGATGGGACCGAGGCCGAACCAGTCCGTGCTGCCGTCGGAGAAGGTGACGGGCGAGAGTGCGACGTGCCCTGCCGGTGTGCCGTCGAGTTCGGCGACGAGTGAGATGGTAAGAGCGTCGGCGGCTCGGAGAGCGTTTATTATGAGGTGCTCGGTGTCGTTGCTGTAGGGGCAGGTTTTGAAGGCGGCCCGGGTGATGCGGGAGATGGCGGCAATGTCTGAGGGGGTTTCGTCGCGGATGGTTAGTTTCCTGCGATTCATTTTGTCACCTGTTCGAGGAGGACGCCGGTGATCATCAAGGCGGCGCCTACGGCCAGCATTATGTATAGGAATATCTTCGTTTTGCGTGTCATATCCGCTAGTCCTGTTTTATAAACACGTCATTGGCGGCGTTGATACGTACAGGTCCGATCAGTCCTGACGGCTGGAGTCTCCGCCCTTTTCGTGCCATTCGGCTGTGCAGGTTGGTTTCGCAGAACTGCTTTTCCGGCGGCAGGTATGCGTCTCCGATAAGTCTGTTTGTCCAGGTATTGGCAACTTCGACTACCAGTTTGTTTTTGCCCGGTATGGCGATGTCTGTTATGTCAACAGTGAAAGGCGGTTTCCAAAGTACTGCAATTTCTTGTCCGTTCAGCCTCACGCGGGCGGTTTTCTGTACGACACCCAGATCGAGCTCGAGATGTGAGCCTGAACTAAAATACTTTTCCGGTATATCAATCTCTTTGTGATATGCAGCGATGCCCGAGTAATACTTGATTCCATCGTCATCGGAATCGGTCCATGAGATAAGCTCATCAAAGGTCGTTTCTTCCGGTGCTCCCCAGTTGGGTGTAAAGCTTACCTTCCATTCGCCGCTGACCTCTATCATCGGCCTGATCGAATCGACATCGATTTTGCGAGATTTGCCGGCATTATCTTTTAACACATAAGTTCCGGGTATCCATGCACGCAAAAAGGTGCTGTTCTTTTCGTCAGTCAGTAATTCGGCAGCGGGATGAGCCATACCGAGATCATCATCCGTGGCAGGATCGAACGCCCTGCCGCTCGATACGGATTGAACGGTTACCCCGGGGACAGCACTGCTGCCGTTGAAGAACCTGACTTTCGACAGACCGGCATGCCTGGTGAAACCGCCGCAATAAGCTTTTGAATTTTGATTTGTTTTTACATTGAAGCGAACGTAGCGTGCTTCTTCTATATCCACGTCAATGTCCTGGTGATAATGTTTATCCTCGATGCTGTGGGCAACTTTAAGTTCGAAGGACCCGCAGTTATGGAAATCTTTACCGTCAGACGAAGCAAGTACATCAAAATCCTTGATTCCGTAATTCATAAACCCGCGCAGACGTTCAGTGTAATTCCATACACGTATTTTATCGACATCCTGGACCGAACCCAGATCAAAAGTGATAAACTGGTCGTCGATCTCACCCTTGCCGTCGGAGAGCCAGATCGCACCTGCCGGAGTGGCTGAGTGAGGATCCAAAGCAGGCTTTAGAGGCGTTTTCGTTTTGTCTGTGGGCGTGACTTGTGTAAAGTAAATTCGCTTTGCCGGTCGACGGAACACTATGAATACCGATTCCGCCGGTTTAAGGTGCAGAGGTATACTGGTCACGGTTGCATTTACATGATAATTAGCAACTTCTCTGATCTCGCCTGAATCGGGATACCATATTTCGGGCTGCTTTGAAGTGACTCTGAAAGCGCACTCTACCGACTCCCAGCGTTCGTTCTTGTTGACCACAAAATATATGTCTTCTTTTTCAGTGCGGCGATGTATGTAATGGAGTTTTGTCCTCTCATCGGTTCCCTCAAAGCTGAAATCTTTGCCGATGCCTCTTTCGGCCATAATCTGCTCAGGAGTACGATTCCAGAAAACCTGTCCTTTTCCATAGGAGTCTTCGGTTTTTGTCGTGCCATCACAGTCGCCCCATATTTCATCGGCAAGTTTGGCAACCTGTTTGTCGCGGTTCGGATAATCGACCAGCGAGCCGCTTCTTGTCGGTTTTGGGCCGACAACGGTCGCACCCGCTTTGACCAACGATTCGATCTTGCGCAGAACATCGAGATTCATATCTTCACGTTCGGGTAAAACGAGCATGCGATAGCTCATCCCGTCCGGCAGAACGATCCTGCCGTCTTTGACGGACATGCGATTGAGGATCACATCGCTGTTGACTACATCGTAGTCGTAACCGGCCTCCAGCGAATAATCAACACCTTTGGCGGAAACAAAATTCGGTGCCTGGTCGCCGTAATAATAACACACGTCGGCAACGAAGAGCCCCTTCTGGAGCATATAACTGCAGCGGGAGAGGTAATCGATGAATCCTCGAGCCATCGGCCACCAGACCACATTAGGGTTGATGTGCGTGCCCGCGTGATATGCCCGTCCGGGAAGACCCGCCTCTTCGGGGCTGTGCGTAAAGGTGTGGAAGGTAAAGTGATTGAGCCCTTCGATCATTGCGGCGTCAGCCATCTGCTTGTGAAAATAAGGTCCGTCCGTCCAGTGCCTCCAGCTTGTAAATGACTCCGCATCGACGACCTTCTTACCGTAAATATGGGCCGCTGAGGATATCTCTTTGACAAGCCAGATATTGTGCATTTTGGGCCAGAACTCACCGCGAAGGATGTCAACTGAACCGAGTGCCTTCAGTGAATCGACAGGACAGGTGGGCCAGACAGGAGCTCCAGGGCCGCCCGCTTCGGCACAAAGTTTTAACCCGTGTTCATTTAAGAAGTTGCTGGAAGTTCGGTAATGGCTTTCAATAAAAACATCGCTGATATGCTTTTTCCAGTCATACTTGAACCGCTTTGCAATATCATCATCTTCAAGTTTGAAACCTTTTAGAAGCGGGAGATATGGGACCGGGTCATAACCGTAGTTTTTCCTGAACTTTTCGATCATATCATACGTCCATACCGTATGATGCCCCAGTTCCAGGCTGTCAACTTCCAGGTATTTCAGTGGCGAGTTTCCCAGGTCACCGATCTCGGACTCAAGCTTATCAATAATATGATCGAAATGTCTGCGCGAGGCTTGGGGGTTTAGAAAATCGATCATAGGGCCGCGGGAATTCGGTGATGGAACTATCAACTGGTAACCGGTATTGGTCATCACCAGGCGAATGATCGTCCATTTGCCTGGGGGAACATCCCAGGTGAGCTTTCCGTTTGCATCCATTTTTTCATTGAGATCGACAACATTTGAGATGGAGTCGATTTGCATATCATTATTGTTTTGCGGTACGGCAAGAACGGATATTTCTTTATGAATAACCGGTTTGCCGTTTTCGTCTTTGGGGCAGTTTGCCGGAACTTCCGGGAATGGCAATATCTGATCGATCTGCTTCGGCCCTTCTACGGTTATCTTTGAATGAAACATCCCCATGCCCGCTATGTCCGGGGTGGTCCAGGTGCCCCCGGCATTCCAGCCGCTCGAGTTGAGCATTCCCAGATGCAGTCCGAGCCGATCGGCCTCTTTGACGGCGTGGCCTATCGCTTTGAGCGATTTGGGTCCGAGAAATTCCGGTCCGACCGGGATCATATTATCAGGGTCACCATGCGCCTTAACATCCCATATATCGGCCCCGCTCATTCCCTTGTCTTTCATCTCCTCCAATTCGTATGTGATCCGCTCCAGGCTGAAACTTCCGTTGAGCCAGGGCCAGAAAGCACCAGGCCTAGCTGCGATGGGAGGGTCAACAAAATCGCTTTTAACAACAGCGTCAGCCTGTGATCCGAAGGCCGATACTGATAAAACAATGAATAACAATCCGATAATAAAACAACAACAGGTTCTGGAAGTAATATTCATATATCTCTCAATTATATTTGCGGTTTATTTTGCCACCTGTTCGAGAAGGACACCGGCGATCATCAGGGCGGCGCCGAGGGCGAGCATGATGTAGAGGAATATCTTTGTCTTGCGTGTCATTTGTGTGGTCCAAATTAGGATATCAAGCGGCGCAAGTATAGCGGGTTTCAGGTGTCTCAGCAAGCGTGTTTTGCGGGCTGGCGTATCCCTTGCCACCTCACTCAAAAGCACGGCGGAAACTTTCTATGCTGCCATGCTCACCCACGCCAAAGGTCAACACCTGATCATCCCACCCGCCTCCATCATAAGTGCCGTTCTTGCCAAAGCTTGTCATTTTACACCTGCTAACCAACAGCACAACCATCTAAGAATCGCCCTAACCCATTCTAAGAATAAACCCTATTGTTCCGATAGGGTTTCATAGCTACAGTAGGGTAAGATAAAGTACATTTTGTTTAACAGGAGGCGATCATGCGACAAAAACTGACCACAACACTACTCATCCTTGCGTTGATCACCCTGCCGGCATCGGCCCAGGAGGTCTTTCCGGACCTCACAGGCGATGATTTCGTAGACATGCAGGACTTCGCTGTCCTCGCGGGCCACTGGCTCGAACACGAACCCATCCCCGAACAGATGCCAGTATACGTCGTCACCGGCGCAGGTGCATCGCAGACCCAGGCCGAACAGCTCGCAGCCGCGCTCAACATCCCTGAGAAAGAGATCAGCAACGAGAACGGCACGATAGTCTTCGTCGACCCGGTAAACTTCCAAAGTGCTCCCACCCTCGAAATACAGGACCCAGCCATCCGCGAAGCACTGCTGGGCGACACCAGGGACGTCGACAACGCCGAGGTCATCCGCATCGAAGGTTTCGACTTCGCCGCACTGCAGAAGATCCAACCCGTGCCCGGCGACGTAGCAGCCGACATCGTATCCGGCGCACTCGAGCAGGCCAACCTGACACCCTGGAACGCACAGCCGACGATCTCGAACGCAACCCTGGAAACAGTCGACCTCGAAGGCAAACCCATCATCGAACCGATTCCGCTGGACACCCGCATCGACTACAACTTCCAGATCAACAACACCGAGCTCCAGGGCCCAGGCGCACTGCTCAACGTAACGCTCAGCCCGGGCGGCGTCGTCACCGGCCTGCACCACTCGACCCGCCAGCTCGCAAAAGGTGACCCCGTACCGCTCGTCCAGCCGGTCAACGCGATCAAGAACTTCGCACAGACACTGCCGTCCGAGATAGGAACAACCGCGAAGTCGCTCGACCCGGCACCGGATGCGAAGATAACCTACAACCTCGACGCCGAGCTGATCTACTACGCACCGTCGCTCGAGTTCGGCGAAGCGTCGGCGATCATCCCCGCGTACAACATCGGCGGTTCGATCACGGTAGGCGAACAGACCGCACAACTGCTCCGCCGCACAGTACCCGCAACCAACGATCCGCAGTTCGTACCGCAGGTCGATCTATCGGCAACAGCCGACGGCAGTGAGATATTCGCATCAACAACCGTCGAAGGCGGCACACCGCCGTACACCTACGATTGGACATCCTCGAACATGCCGCTGTACAAGGCAACCTCCAGCCAGATAAACTATGCACTCGTACCACGCGAAGACACCATCAATTCCGAAATGGTATCCGTAACCGTGACCGACACCAACGGCGTATCCGTCACCAAAAGCGCAATCCTGCAGGTCAGCGTCTCGCCGTCATCCGTCTTCGCAGCAGCGTCGGCACCTGTCGGCGGCGTTTCAGACTACGGCATCGAACGCGCGGTCTCGGATATGGGCGGTGCCAACCAGCGCAACTTCGCCAACCGCTTCAACAGCGAAGGCGTAACACAGCGCTTCAACTGGACAGGCAAGAACTCCTGGGAAGCCGACTTCAAAGAAGACGCTTACGACAGCAGCTACGTAGACAACGTCGACATCTGCTTCTACATTGGTCACGGCTGGCCGGGCGGATTCACCTTCGAATCAAGCAACACCGACGGCAGCATACGCCACAACGAATCCGGCATCGCATGGGGCAACAAGGACCTCGAATTCCTCTCGCTCCTCTCGTGCCAGGTACTCAAGAGCCCGGCCAACAACCAGAGCGCCATCAGCCGTTGGCGTGATGAATTCGCGGGCCTCCACTTGCTGACCGGCTTCCACACCAACGCACATGACTGGGGCAAGTTCTCAAAACGCTACGCACAGTACATGCTCGGCCGCAACTTCGCATTCACAACAGTGACGCTTCCCGTAAGGGCTGCATGGTTCAAGGCTAAACAGCAAAAGCAGCCCTCCGGCAACCGAGCAGCAGTGATGGGACCAATAGGACCGAACGGCACCACGAACTACAACGACTACTATTGGGGCCAAGGCCCGATCGGACCAGACATCCGCGGATCAAACATACAGGGCTTCTGGTATGTCAGTTACAAATAGGATCCCACACATGATCCTGGGAAGTGTCCCCTAGTCACTTCCCGAACCCTCTAAGGCGGGCGCCTCCCCACCAGGCCCCGCCTTCTTTTTTCATTCACGTCCTCAAAAACCAACGGCCACCCCATTTTGTCATCACAAAAAGCCGAAGGCTCTGGATTCAGCATAAATAGCCGTCGCGAAGCGACTCCATACCTAAACCTTCTCACAATTCACATGCACACGCATCGGATTGCTCACCATATCGAACACCGGTGAAAACCGCTGCGCGAGCCCGCAAAGCTCCTCGATCTTCGCCTGCCCCGCGTCCGCCTTCACCTTGAACTTCACATCGATATGCGAATACCCGTTCCGTATCCCGGGCTCAACCGCAAGAAATCCCCGCAGATCCAGCTCACCCTTCAGCTCGATCTCCAGCGACTCCACCTCCACACCCTGCGCGGACGCATGATAAATGAACGTGGCATTCAAACACGCCGCCAGCGCATGCAGCAGCGCCTCCGTCGCGTTCGGCCCCGTATCCGTACCCAGCAGCTCAGCCGGCTCGTCCCCGTGCAGCTCGAACAACTGCTTACGCGTCTTCTTCTCCTCCCCGCCCAGCTTGAAATCCTGTATCGCTGTCACACAATGAGCTCCGCCAACCCATCGGTTATGAGCCCGAAGCTCCAGCTTACCCGCCCCCGGATCCGACTTCATCGCATCGATCGCTTCCTGCATACTAGCAACATTCAACCCGTTCACAATTTCCTTGGTCACAGCCTGCATAACGCACCCCCATAAAAAATCTTGAGATAGATATCATTTCAATACAAATCCGCCACCACCGCCCCAACTAAACCATACCCCAGATTCGCCAAAACGCAAACACCGCCACGTTATAATCCCAAAACCAACAACCCAGCGACCACCCAAAAGGCAGAAACTCTTAGTTCATTGACCGTGTTGCGTTTGCGCAGCAAAAGTGACACCATTAATGAAGTGATATTATTTTCGCACCTGCATTATAGTCATCCATTAGGTTTTCAATATCATACCGACAGCTTACGCTCCGCGCTCGTCCCATCATCAAACCGGCACAGGATCCGCTCGTCCTCCACCTCAAACCCCGCCAGCATATCCGACCCGCTCACATCCCACAACCGCTCACCCGCAGCATCATACGCCGTCACCCCCAACTCGTGCACGACTGCTGCAGCTCCACTATCCATCCTCACAATATCCCAGAACACACAATCCAGCCGATTGTACTTCACCACCCGAGCCTCCCACACATCCACCAGCCACAAACTGCTCCCGAAAGCAACCCACCGCAAGCACTCCTCCCCATGCACAACCATCTGCGGGCTCGGCCCATGCTCGACAATATCCATCCCCCACGCTCGCACCTCCTCACCCCCGCATCGCTGAACTTCCACCAGCACAAACCGGCTGCCCGACTGTTCCTCATCCAGCAGCACCACCCCGTCAACCCGCCTCAACCGCTCCTCCAGCTCACTCCGCGAGTCACATTCATACAGACTGACGCATACATCCCCAGCATTCAGCTCAAATTTCATCTATTGCTCCATTTAAGGATCACACAACGCGTACGCACACCTCCTCAGCCGTCATCCCGGACCCGGAGACTGTGTCGCTACTGCTGTCAGTTTTAGCTTTTCTGCTGTTTCTGCGTCTCTGTCCGAGAATCGCTGATGTTTCCATTTTTCATTCGTTCATTTGGCCGCATTTGGCTGCGATTTTGTAATAGCGCAGCAGTAAGCGGCCATTTTACTACTTCGCCAGCGTGCTGATCAGCCTTTCGACACCCAGCAGACTCATCATCCGCGCAACATTGAAACAGCTAGCCAGCAAAGATGCCTCAGCTCTGACGCCTTCAAGCCCTCGAAGCAGGAAGCTGTCGACCTTCAGGTTCCGCTTTATATGTCCGAACGGCAGCTCCACCTTCTGCTTGCGACGCTTGTAAACCTCCTGCGCCCGCGGCTGTTCATACCTCGCCTCCAGCTTCTCCTGCACATCCGCGTTGAGCAGACGGGAGACGCTTCGGCCCCGTTGCTGATCCGTACACTTGCCGAAGTGACGGCATTTTCTACATGCCGCTCCGCCTCTATAAACTTTCGCTTTTTTAGTCTTATTAGTATAGCTGTATTTTAAAACATGTCCCTCGGGACATATAAAACAATCGTTCTTTTTATCATATTCAAACTTCGATCTGTCGAACGGATTATCGTCTTTCTTCTTCTTCTCTGCCTGCTTCTTTGAAGGAACAACCACCTCGATCCCTTTTTCGTCGATCTTCTCAAGCTCATCCACGCTTGAATAGCCCGCATCCGCACAGGCTGTCTCGCAATCATTATCCAGTGTATCATTGGCTTTGTCCACCTGATCGGCGAACTGCTTATAGTCGTGATTGTCCGATACCACATCGCTGTTGACGATCAGGCCGTTCTCGTCATCCACCGCTGATTGCACGTTATAGCTCGAATGACTGCCCTGTATGCTGTGCATCATCTTGCAGTCAGGATCGGTCATATTGGTCGATTTACTGTCCTCTGCCTGTATTTGCTCCATTATACTTTCGACCTTCGACCGCAGTTTCTTCTGATCGCTCAGCTCCTCGTCCATCTTTATCCACGAACCCTGATTCACCTCCTTGCGGTCGACTGTCTCGCATTCCGACAGTATCTGCTTGATGCGTTTGTCGATACTTTTTAAGCGACGTTGGCACTTTTCCTTCGTCCAGGTATTCTTATTCGAGGCGTTCGCCCGGACCTTCGTACCGTCTATGAATAATGTGTTGCCTTTTATAAGGTCCAGCTTTATACAAAGACGGGCACACTGACGCAGAACCTTTTTTAATGCGCCTCTGTTCTTGCGTCTGAACTCAGCGATCGTTTTATGGTCCGGCTTGAGCCCGCCGGTCAGCCAGATGAACGATATATTATAATTCGCTTCACGTTCCAACTTGCGGCTGCTGCGGACGCCGTAGCTATAGCCGTACAGCAGAAGCTTGAGCATGCTCACCGGGTCGTACTGCGGACAGCCGACCTTGCCGGTGTTTATCTCGATGCCCAGCTCATCAAAATCCAGCGAGTCGACGAATGCATCGTATGCCCGCACCGGAGAATCGGCTGGCACATAATCGTCGATACTCTGCGGAAATAGACTCCGCTGGTAGCGATCACCATAACGATATGCCATAAAAAACCTTTCATTCGAACCACGAATGAATTTTAGCGCCATCACAATAAAACCGCAAGATCAATCAACGAGAATTGCGACACAGTCTCTTGATTTGGGATCCAGAGAACGTATCGCCTCCGCATGCACGTCCAGCCTCAGCATCACCACATCCCCCGCGACGTTACGTTCTGGTACCATCCTTATCTTCTCCAACATCGTCCCCCTCCCCAGCTTTGTCATCGCGACCAGCGCAGCGACGTGGCGATCCTATGAACCGGAGCCTGTCAACAGATTCTCGCAAACATTTCTAAACATTTTTGTATCCATTCATGCATACAGAGTATTTTCTCCTGTGTGCCCCTTCACGACAGCCATGGGGCCGCAGGGGAAAATACGGCGGGACGTATTTCGGGTTGGCTGCCCACGCTCCTATTCGTGCTCATCACGAAGACGGCACATCAAATTGCCTGCGGTAAAGAGGCCCTATTCTCTCAGACGCGATACCAAGAGGTTCGCATCGCCACGTACAGGGTCCTCTAAATTCATCCCGCCAACCTTCAATACATCCTAAGCCGATTTTCTCATATCAAAACCGCAAGACCGGCCGACAAGCTCCTCATTAAAAAGCTCACCATTGACCAGCATCGCGCGCATTATACTCAACAGTTTACGAGCCACTGCAACTGCGGCGATCTTGCCGCGACCCTTCTGCCCGTTCATTACCTTCTCATAAAACGCCTTCAGCGCAGGACTCTTCCTGATAGCCTGCCAGGCACTTTCAACCAGCAGCCAGCGGACAACGCTGGGACCCTGTTTGCTGATATGCCCGAGTCGACGAGTAGAGCCGCTCTCATCAAGCTTAGGCGTCAAACCAAAATAAGCACAGTACTGTTTCGTTCGTCTGAACCTGCGTATGTCGTCAGTATAAGCCAGAATTGCTTCAGCAGTGCGTGGCCCAACACCAGGCACACTCATCAGCAGCTTACCGCCACTCTGGCCTGCCAGATACCTGTCAAGGTAGTTCGTAACCCGCTTGAGCTGCGACTCTAGCATATTCAATTCCTCAAGCATATCCGCAAGACTCATCCGCCAAAGCTGTTCAGCATCAGCTTCAAAGCACGCAAGACCGCGCATCCATAAACGATTGGCCAACTTCCACCAGCTTCCAGACTCCACGGGCCGACTGAAGCCGTTGGCCTTTATGATCGCCCGTATGCGATTTTTGACCTGACAGACCCTGCTGACCATCTTCCTGCGGTGCTGGATCGTCACTCGCCATTGACGGACTTCCAGTCTGGGCATATGCACCTTCGGCACCTCGTCAATGCTGAGCAGAACCGCCTGCTTGCGGGCATCTATCCGGTCGTTCTTCTTGCTCGTGCGGTATATCCAGGTCATCCGTGTCGGATTCGAGACAGTCACATCCTGGACATGACCTCTGAGCTGATCGTGCAGATATCCTGCCTGACCGCTGATCTCGAAGGTCAGATGCAGCCGATCACCCCTGCTGCCTTGCTGTTTGAGAAACTGCTTCATCTTCTCAGGATCCGTCTCAAAGGTCGAGAAACAATCTTTTTTGCCTTTTTGAACCACGCATGCCACTGTTTTCTTGCTGTCGATGTCAAATCCGATATACTTGTCCATAGGAGCCTCCTGTATATAAGGTTATTGTGGCGTCCACGAGACGACCACGCGAAAATCGTAGGGCCAACAAACCCGATTATAACCAATGCACGGAGGCTCCGGTTTCATAATTTATCTCAAACCCGACGAGTCCGCCGGCCCATCCTTCGCTGAACAGCCGTCATCACCGCCCCCACTTATGTCATCCGCCTCTGGCGGACCCAGCATAAGAACAGCAACGCGAAGCGTTTCCATATTCCTTATTAACTCTTACCAGCCACAGTCAAATTTTTCAGCTCCTGTTCACATTATGCTACCGTCTAACAGTCTCCCGCCGGAATAAAAATCCACCCAAACTCAATAGAATCAGAGTCCCCGGTTCAGGCAAAACTATAATATCTCCACTTCCGCCAAACGTACTGTTTCTAAAAATATCAAACCGGTTATTTATAATAGAACCATCCGCCAACACACCCCTGATAGTGCCCGTATAATAATTTGTTGCAATACCAAATTCAACCTCCTGAACGAATGGCACATAATCGCTTAAACTGTCTCCATAATGAAGATCTGTCTCAATACCAGCCTGATCGACCACCTGAAAACCTGTCCCATTAAGATAGATAAAATTATCAGAAAAGTTAGCCAGCCTTGCACCTATACTGCCGCCTGATATTGTCACTCTAGCATTGTCAGTAACTACGATATCAGTTTCAACTTCCCCTCCGGTCATAGTTACCGTAGCATTACCATGTACGCCAAGGCCTAATAAAGAGCCTCCTTCCACTAGATCGAAATGAGTGCTCGGATCCTGAAATATCCCCAGATCGAGCTCAACCCCATCGCTGAAAATAGACTCTGTGTCATCGATCACATGTCGCTGACCATCATCAATCACAATTTTCGCCTCTGCAACAGTATGAAACCCCTGCGCTAGAAAGAAAGCTGCTGTAAGCACTCGACACCATATCAACCATGTAAAACTATATTCTGTCATTTCAGTACCCCTGACTTAATCTAACCAACTAAAAAAACCTCTAAAACAAATACTCACGCCCCTCTGACGCACATACTTCCAGTTCCTCTAACTCTCCCACCAGAAAACCCATCAAATCATCGAGCCTCTCACCGCGTCTATTCGGTTCATCGTCTTCTCGCAGACCAGTCTCACAAAATTCACCCAGCACAATATCCACCGCGTGTTTAATATCCCCCTCGCTCAACCTGCCCGCCCCGAACTTCACAAGAAGGTCATCCTCCCCTCTCTTCCGAAGAACCTCAAACAGCAACGTCATGTGCTCGTCTTTCTTCCTATACCAATTCAATTATTTATCCTCCTTTTTCCTTTTTCGCTGTAGGTCCTTTTCTAAGAGTAGACTCCAATATCTGGCGGTAAAATGATCAGCTTGCTTATCTATTATGAAACTTAGAGCGTTTTCTGCTTTAGAGCGCCGCTGGTCAAAATTGGAAATTAAATCTCTCGCCGTCTGCATCATTCCGAGAATAGAATCATCAGCTAGACATTCTATTCTTTTATTTTGCGGTAATTTCAATTGCTCTTCTAAGGCTTCTACAAGTTGCCTGTTTTTTTCTAACTTTTTAGGATCTGCAATTCCAATTAGGTGATTTTTAACAAACTCTAATTCACCCAATATTAACAGCTGTTGATCAATTCTATACTTTTCGTGTAATTCAATAAGCTTGTTTCTTAAATCCTCAATTGTTAAATCCCAAAAAATAGCATTCATCTTGCGTTTAGGGACTGGTTCTAGTCCGGTGGGTTCGGGAAGTTTCCCTGCCGCATAGCAGGCCCAATAAACCACCTCCTCAGCCATTTCTTTATCTGGAAGTTGAGTAATAATTTTGCAAAAATCATTGATAGCTTTATAGGGTTGATCGGACATGTCACTTCCTTTCAGAAAATTTAAATCTAATTCTCTCTATCAGCTGATTTTAATTTAAAGGGTCAGACACCTTTTCTCCCTCTGCTCTTCCCTTCTTCCCCCCATACGCCGCCACATCATTGATATGACACCTCGCCGCGAACAGCCCGTAAGCTATCGTCTGCGCATACATGTCCGCAAACTCATCCTCCCCCAGATCATGCAGCAGCACCTTGCGAAACGCATCGAACTGACCGTGCAGCGACCCCTTCTCGCTCTCCTTCTCGAACGTCTGCTTGATGATCTCACGCATCAGCCGCGTCATCCCGCCCAGCCGCTTCGCAAGCTCCTTCGAACTGCCGATCCGCTCCACCCCCACGTTCATGAACTGCCCCAGCATCTCACCGACCCGCTCGACGCCCTCATCGCTAAGCACGAACTTACCGCCCGCACCCTCGCGCGCAAGCTCCGCCGTCTCACGCAGCTCCCCGCCGACGTACCAGCGGAACTTCACATAATCCGTCAGTATCATATTGTGCAGGCTCGGCAGATACCGTTTCTTGATCTGCTCGCTCTTCTCGATCTTCCGCAGATCCGCCCCCAGGTCCTTGCACTCGATATACCCCACCGTCTGATGATTGCCGTACCTGCTCCGCGTCACCACAAAATCCGGCGCACCGCACCTGATCCTGCTCGGCTCATTCGTTGCATGCACATTCTCCCCAAGCCCCTCAACCAGCCCCTGCATCGCCGGCCGATAAGTATGCTCCGTAGCATCACCCTTCAAATAAGCATCGTTGACGCTCTTTATATAACGCTCAAAAACTTCCCGCCGCAAATGCACCATTTAAAAAACTTCTCCATCCCGCCCCAATAATAAATACTCAATAAAAAGTTATAAATTTTAATATAAAATCAACTTGTCGAATAAACTCAGTTCCCAACATCCCCCCACGCAAAACACTGTTCTACCTATCGGCTATCAGGACGTTTCACCGCCAGAAAAGCTCACCGGCAATTCCACAACTTTCATATACAGCAACATCCACAAACACGCAAACACAAAACCCGATCCGGTACCGAACCCACCAGCCGCATAATTTCATAGCCCGAAGAGAATAAAAAGAGAATAAAAAGAAGAGAATAAAAAGAGAGAATAAAAAGAGAGAATAAAAAGGGTCAGACACTTTTTATTTACTCATAAGTGCCTTATTAGCAATAACTTACATCTGCGATGCGTGTTTAGCCCAACTCAGTAACACCACGGTTGAAACCCACATGCACACCCCAAACTGTCAAGCCCAAACAAATGAAATGATCATCACAAAACATCAGCCAACCAAATCAACGTCCCCGCACTCCCGACCATCTACCGCACCCAACAGCCGCATAATTTCACATCCCGCCGAGAATGGACCCTCCAAAAAGTACGTCGGAGGCGCGGCTGTTAAATTCTGCGGCGGCCCAACGCCCACACGACCAATCTATCCACACAACAACAAAAGCCAATCCGCAGCAATAACGAGCACATCTGCACCCAGTATGTCATCCTCGCGAAGGCGGGGACCCAGCATAAAACAGAGTCGCGAAGCGACCTCTTTACTCCTGTATACTTACCTTTTTAGCTTTACTTCGTGATCTTCGTGCCTTCGTGGTGAAACATTCTCCCACTTGACAGGTAGGAAATAGCCTGTCGGCTTTTGCCCACTTTTACCCCATTTTCACCCCACCTATATACCACTTTTGCTCGTTTTTACCCTACTTTTGCCCCCTCAAAATCACCCGAAATCAGCCGATTTGCCCCAAAGTCTTATCTTACTAAGTGTCCACCCCTGTAATTAACCCCATTTCCGAAGGAGGAAAACACCCAATTTCAACAAGCAAAACACCCTACAATTTTTCAGCCGACCCCCATTTCGGCCCGCTACACTGGGCAATATCCCCCACCCGCCCGAAACCACCCCAAACCGCGCGCGGAATCAGCCCGAAACAACTTGGAAAGACCTAAAAGGATTGGATCAGTCTACATATTTACCGCCCCATTTGCCGCTCAAAATGCAGGATTTCGCCCCCAAACACCCTGCACACCCCAGTTTCGCGCATAAAAAAGGGTGGAAGACGGGACTTGAACCCGCGACCCCCAGAATCACAATCTGGTGCTCTAGCCAACTGAGCTACTCCCACCGCGAAAACAGCACCGGCCGAACCGGCACCGCAGAATGCCGCATTTTACACGTAATCGCCCCCCTGTCAATAACTCTTAGCCTACAATCTCGCAAATAAACCATTTTCACCCCGCCCGCATCAAGACATATCGATGTAAGATATTGCACAATCATGACTTACAGATATACCATACCAGCCAGGCAGCACTTTCGACCCCTCGCCGCAACACCTGAAAAACCGCCTCGATCACCCCAAAACAGCCATTCAAAACCCTTCGTACGACCCTAAAACCCCGCCCCTTGAACCCCGAAACAGCCTCATAAACCCGGATTTGACAACTCAAATCCTCCACTGCACCCCCTTGCAGATACAAAAAAAGGTTCATCACGGAATACCGGGGAATGCTGCTCTTATTCTCAGGAAGAAATATTCATCGTCTCGATAGCCGTATGCCTGTCGCTTGATGGTTTTGATCTTGTTATTGATCCCCTCCAGCAGTGACGTATGCAGCGGCCATCTGCTGTGTGCGATGATTCCGGCGGCGTATTTGCTCAGCCTTTTGGCAAACTTCATCAGCGGCTCAATCCCGCTTTGCATGGCTCGATCGAGCCACTGACCCCAGCACGATTCGGCGGCCTTGCGATCGCTCAGATTCCACAGCAGCTTGAGATCGTCCTTCATCACATAGGTCGTCATCAGCGATTCGTTGGCTGCCAGCAGCTCATCGAGGCGAACCAGATCCTCGGGCTTTTCGATGTTCTCACGATTGCGAAGCAGCAGCCATCGCGAACCCTTGATCACCCTGCGAGCGGGCTTGTCGTCTCTCAGCCGATTGGCCTGATCGACCCTGACCCGATCGATAACTTCACGGCCGTACTTGGCCACGACATGGAACAGATCATAAACTATTTCAGCCTGCGGACAATGCAGCTGAACCTCCTGCTCGAAGCTGGCGTTCATGTCCATCGCTACTGCTTTGATGTCTTTGCAGCGGTCGCCGAGCATTTCGAAGAATGGCCTGATAGAGGCTCTCGAACGCCCTCGTCCCACCCAGAGCACTTTCTTGCAGGTCGGGTCGATGATGACCGTTGCATATCTGTGGCCCTTTTGAATGGCAAATTCATCCATCGCCAGCAGCTCGACATTTGACAGGTCGACAGGGCCGAGCTTCTTCTTGAGATGACGCTTGTGGATGTCCTTGACGGTCGACCAGGACAGCGAAAAATACTCAGACACATGCTTTATGCTCATCACATCACACAGCCGGGCGACCGATTCTACCAGCCGGGTGGTGTGGCGGCTGTAACGGTCCAGCCAGGAGATTCGTTCAAGCTTCGGCCCGCATCTGGGGCACAGCAGACGCCTTCGGTGAACGAGCAGGTGGGTAGTCTTGTCGAAGACCGGCAGATCGCGGATCCAACGCTGGACGGTCTCGTGAACGCTGCTGCATTCCTGGCCGCAGCCGTCACAGGTTCCGAATCCATTTTCCGGGATCAATTCGACCCAGAATTCACGGCCTTTCTTAGCAGGCCCAACAGTTCCAACACGATATCCTTCCCATTGGCCGAGTTTTTTGATAAGATGTTGTCCAGTCAACGGCAGTCTCCTTTGAGCTAATAGTCGGGTAACTAAAAGCTACAAAGTACTGCCGTTGATGTCTATTTCCCCGATATTCCGTGATGAACCCAAAAAAAGCCGTGTGTCTCCCCCTTGAACACACAGCCAATCCCTCACAACTCCCTTGCAGCAAATGACTTACAAATACATGCCATCCTCCTTCGCTGCTCTTCATCGCCGGGTCCTCTTCCCCCCTTCTCACATCCTCCCGAGCGGATTCACCCGCTGACCTCCAGTTCCACATCAAAGCCCTTTAGTCCGGACTCAGCAGACTCGTAAGCTACTGCAAAACAGTAACTTACGAACCGCCAAGCACTCCTCGCGTCCCCCTCAGACGCCGCCTCACTCCTCCCAAAACCAGCCCGATCCGGCCAATTCCGTACCGCCCCCCGCTTCAAGTTACGTCAGCACGGAAGACATATCAGGCCGATCAATTCCTCCTCACCTCCTATTTTTAATGAGCCTAAGTCCAACCATAGCAATGACTTACAAACTATCCTACACTGCTTACCTCTTCCGGCAGCCCGCCAGAGCCAGCGCCCCAACGCCGATCAGCACCAATGTCGCCGGCTCAGGCATCACATGGGCCGCCTCTATAACTGCATATATCTGCCCGTCCCCGCTCAATAAGCCGGGCAGATTCTGGTCCAGATCCATTACGAATGTGTGCAGCACATCATGATGCTCCACCGCGCCGGGATGGATTTTGTTGGAAATTCTTACAGGCTCAGCACTTATGGCAAATCGTGGATCGCCCGTCAGGTTTATGTGCATGGTATCGAGCACAAATCCGGGCGCTACTTCCCCGTCGTGCAGCCCCGTCAGGTGCTGTGCTTCCACCTTCAGCGTTGCAAGCATCGCACCCATCCGGTACTCCTCAATTATAGTGGCCTGCAGACTCCAGAAATCGCTCTGCCAACTGCTCTGCCAGGTCCGCATTCCGTCGTCATATACAAAATCCGTCTCGGCCAAACCTCCCCAGAGCACTGCCCGCAGATCTGATTCCGAGTGGTTCGTGACATCGAGCGCAACTGGTGACGCCTGCGCGTAAGATGCTGTGAATAAAACAGTTAGAGCGAGCAATGTTTTGATGGTAAGCTTCATAATTTTGTTTCCTCCCCAGATTTCCTTATCAAAATTGCATTAGTTTTCACGTTTATACAGTGCCGCAGACTCAGTATTATAATTGCATCAGACCCTGCCGCTGTCCGCTGATGGTAGAGGTGTATGTCAAAGGTAAGTCAGTTTCAGCAAGGGCAATGTTACTACATCCTGAAATGGTGTAAATAGGGGCTGAGCCTGAATAGGGTGTAAGGCAATAGCCTATGCGAGCAGACTTCATGGATTTTATGTTTGCTGCATTTTATAAAATGATTTTACTCATTCGATATTTATTGTTAATATATGCTGTCGTTTATTCAAACTCAGGCGTTGGATTCTTTATATAACTACAAGTCGGGAGTGTGCGGACATGAAAATGAACAGCCCTTTTTCGATATTCGTCATTGCGGCAGTAATGCTCACCGGCGGTGGTTTTGGATGGCTGACGGGGTTGGCGTACTATTCTGATTACTGGGCAGTTGGTATGGTGGCCGGGCTTATCAGCGGGTATCCTCTGGCGAAGTTTTACCTGGGGCACCTTACCAAGAAATCACAAAGCGATGGTGATAAATTTTATATCTGGCTTTCGGGTACTTGCAATGCTGTTTTGTGTGGACTTATCTGCACGGCTATCGTTCATGGTGTTATGATCGCTATGATAATTATGGTTTCAGAGAAAACTTTGTTCCAGCACACTGAAGGGTTCTGGCCATTATTTGTGGCGGTCGGCATGATGTTTGGAACGGGCGCGGGGCTTGTGGTTGGGGGTATATGTACTTCGATCTATGTTGCGATTGCAAAGGATCCGATCCGTGAAGCTGCGTGACTGGGTATTGTTGACGCCGATCTTTCTTCGATGTCTGGGCAAGCTGCCGTTACGGCATCTGCTGTACCTGGCAAAACAGTTTCGCAACGAACAGCCGAAACGTCATGAGACCGGTCTTCATGTAAACGCATTCTTTCCGCCTTATCCTTCGAAGGCGTTTGACAGATTTCTCGATAGTGTAATTGAACGCAGGCGAGTGCCTTACTCGGTCTATTTTGCGGTTACGGACAGGTGCCCGTTCGACTGTCCGCATTGCAGTTACGGAATGCATCAGGCAGGTGAGATGGGGACAGAGGAGGCGGTTGAAGTCATAGAGCAGATCAAGTCGCTGGGCACGCCCACGATCGGTTTTACCGGGGGTGAGCCGTTGTTGCGGGATGATATCGTCGAGCTGGTGCGGGCGTGTGGTGATGAGCTTGCATCTGTTATGTTCACGACAGGATGCGGGCTTGACAGTCAGTTGGCGGATGAGCTCAGGCGGGCCGGGCTTGGCTGTATTATGATCGGGATGGAATCGAGCGATGCGGGGGAGCATGATGCGGTGAGGGGCGTGGAAGGTTCGTTCGAGCAGGCGATAAGAACAGTAGAGCTTTCGAGATCAGCTGGGCTTTATACTGCTGTATCGACGGTTGCGACGAGGGAGAAGGTTCGGTCGGGACAGATCGAAAAGCTGGCGCGTTTGGCTGGGGAGTACGGCGTACACGAGTTTCGGGTGCTGGAGCCGGTGCCGACGGGCAGTTTCTGTAAGCAGGAAAATGAAGTACTTGGAAGTGAGGAGTCTGAGCGGCTTGCAGATTTTCATAAGCGATGGAACCGCAGGAACAAGGGGCCCGCGGTATCGGGCTTTTCTTACCTGGAGTCGGATGAGATGTTCGGCTGCGGTGCGGGCTTTCATCATCTTTTCATAGATGCGGTGGGCAACGTCTGTCCATGTGACCTAACGCCCTTGTCGTTCGGCAACGTGCTGGATGAATCACTCGAAAGTATATGGCTTAGAATGGGGGAGACGTTCGAGCTGCCCAGATGCGGCTGTCTGATGAAGGATATATGCGGGCAGACGTATGTGCTGAAGAATGCACAAGAACTGCCTATCGATCCGGAGAGGAGTTTGAAGGTGTGCGAGGCTGTGAAAAAGGACGGCCCGCTGCCGAAGGTTTACAAGAATCTGCTCAAGGGCCGAAAACCAGTAAGTCGACCAGAGAACCGGCAGTGATCAATGCTACCTCGGCGTAGACGTATCTAATAGCGACGGTCGGTCTGCTGAAAGCTGCGAGGGTCGCGAGCACGACGGCGGTGAGGGATGATACAAGGTAGACTTCATGGCAGAGACCGAGGATGAAAGGCAGGAGGGTTATCAGGCTTGCTGTGATGATGGATAGTCGGGAAGCAATCGCGAAACTTTTCCTGATAGAGTAATAGACTGGCTGGGGGCTGTTGCGGCTGTCACCGGCGGCGTCGCGGATATCCTTTAGCATTTCGTATCCGAGCGATGAAAAGAAAAGCCAGGCGGGGTGTATATAGAGAACGCTGAGTCGCGGAGTGTCTACGGGTTCGAGAAGTGCGAATGCCAGCGGATACAGCGATGTCATCAGGGCCGCGACGAAGAGGTCCTTGAATACGCCGATGCGTTTGGAGACGAGGTCATAGCAGATCAGCAGAACAGTTACGATGGCGGACGTGAGAAAGAAAGCTATGCCGCAAAAGGCGGCAAGCGAGAGACCTGTTATAAAGAGCATGATCGAGAAGATCAGGGCGGGTTTTGGTTCGAGTCTTCGCGAAGGCAGGGTTCTGCGGGGACAGTTAATGCGGTCGATGTGCACGTCGCAGACATCGTTTAGGACGTAGCCTGCTGAGATGATGGTGAGCACGGAGAAAAATGCGGGGATTATTTCATTCATGGCCGGGGAGAGGTTTCCCGCAGTCAGGTATGAGAGGATAACTATGAAGCCGCCGGCCAGGGGCAGTGAATAGTAGAGGCGGGTGAGGCGGAGCAGAGAGATAATCATTTTTGTGCTATTCCTGCCAGGTAGCGGTGTGTGACTTTGATGCCGTCGGGTGTCATGTACTTATCTTCGATGATCTGGGCGAACCTGTCGAAGATCGCAGTGTCGTCCGTTCTGCCGGAGGCGTATTCGAAGCCCGCGGCGGCTCCTGTCGATTTGAGGCGGGCGATGGCATCTCGGCCGGTGTCGACGGTGTAGGATCTGCTGCCCTGGTCGGAGTGGAGCGTTTTGAGGTTGAGCATTGCGAACATTGTGCGGAGGGTGCGCGGGCCGGGCAGGAACTTGAAATGCATTACATTTTGCAGGGCGCGGGGGTTTTCGGCGAATGTCAGGAACGAACAGAATATGATCTCGCGGAGTGAAAAGAGGGAGTTGTCGATTATCGCGACTTTGCCGTGCGGTTTGAGGACGCGTTTGATCTGTCGGAGGACGGCGAAGGGGCGGGAATAGCCCAGGCCCCAGCAGCAGGTTATTATGTCGGCGGAGGCGGTGGGCCGGTTTTTCAGGAATTCGAGGATGTCGGCCTGTACGAATTTGCAGTTGTGGGCGTGATTTTGTCGGGCCTGGTCGAGCATGCCTTGGGATCTGTCCACGCCTGTCACGGTGGTATCTGTTTTTGCGGCGAGGAGGCTGGTTGCGAAACCGGTGCCGCAGGTGAGGTCGATGCAGGTGTTGCCGGGCTGGGGGTTGAGCCTGTCGATCAGGTGCTCGGTGAGGTTTCGCATGTGGTCCGTCCAGGCCCGGTCATAGGTCGGGCTTATGCGGTCGTAGCTTTTGTCCACGAGAGCGGCGGTGTTGGAGGGCCTGATCAGAAGGTATGCCGATCTTGCTGCCATGCGGAACCAGTATTTGCGATGCGTTTTTGCCATGGGATGATTCTAAAAAGACATTATCTTTTTTCAAGTCAGAAATCGGATTTGCTGTATGTGCATCTATCTGTTATGTTTGTGCAACTGGACCTTATGAATATGGATATGTTGACAGGGAGGCAGATACTGATGAACGGTTATAAGATGGTTTTATTTGCAATTCTATGGAGTGCTATATTTGGTTCAACCTTGGCCCTGTCAGGCTGTTCGGATGGAATACCTGATGTTGATCCCGATGCAAAAATGCTGTCTGCAAGCAAGGGGCATCTGTTTAAGGTGGAAATGCAGGATGGCAAAGTGGGTGCGATTGATGGCAAGGGTACTATAGTTATTTTGCCAGACTTTGCCGGTCTTCTTGGCCCTTACGAACAGCTTGACTATATTGTGGGATTACATGAGTCTTTTTACAATATATTTAATAAACAAGGTAAACTCGTGTCTATGGGTGAAGGTTCAGCTTCGCCTGTAGCAAATGACTTGGTTTTTGTTAAAAACCCAGGTTTGCTATTCGGCGACCCCACTTTTTCGCCATGGCTATTTAATTTTAAGACTAATGACAAAATTTGTAAGTGTCAGGATGTCAAACCACATAATGATCTAGTTTGTTCTGAGTACGTTTATAACTCTCGATATATTGCAGTCAAGAAGGCAGACAAGTGGGGCTATGTCAATCCATCCGGCGAGGTTTTGATTGACTTTAAATTTGACGATGCTGAAAACTTCAGAGATGATTATGCTGCTGCTAAATTTGATGGCAAATGGGGCGTCATAAACACAAAAGGTGAGCCGGTAATAGATTTTGCATTCGAGGAGATTTGGGAACGCGGCGGCCCTGATAACCAGTTCGCTGTCGTATGTACAGAATCCAATCGCATGCGTGTCTATGATATGCAGGGCAACTGGTGGCAGCAGGCTGAATATGACCTTATTTTCCTATACCCTAGAGTCATTACTGCTGGGAACGAAGGGGAGCCTTTCCATGCTTTTACCTATGCGGGGACTCTTGTAAGCAGAGACTATGATGTCCAAGGTGCCGACAGCAAGGGCATAATCGTTAAAGATTCGCATGGCAGCCACTTTCATCTCGATTACAGCGGAAAGCCTTTGTACGACGCCAAATTCAACCGTCTCTGGAGTTTTCACGACGGTTTGGCAAAAGCCAAAACTGACTCTGACCTGTACGGATATATTGACGAGACAGGCAGTTTCGTTATCAAGCCTCAGTTCATAACTGCTGCCGATTTCAACGAAGGCCTTGCAGACGTTATCAAACCGGTCCAGGATGGTTATGTGCATGGCTACATTAACAAGAAGGGTGAAATGGCCATAAAGGTCGCAACTACAGAAACACTGAAGGAACCAGGCGTACCCACGATGTTCAAATTCAAGCATGGCCTAGCCAAGGTTAAAACAAAATTTTGGATGGGTTACGTCAACGCTGAAGGAAGCTGGGTTTGGGTCAGCGAAAAGGGTCGTGATTAGCGTTTTGAATGATCTTCTGGCTTTTATTGGTGCGGTTGTAGTTTATAACATGGAGTCGCTTCGCGACGGCTGTTTTTTGCTGGATCCGGGCTTTGGGAGGATGACAGTTGGGGTGGGAAGGTTTAATAATCGGCAGGTACATCCATTCGGGCCGCCGCAGAATTTAACAGCCGCGCCTCCGACGAAATGTCCGTTGGTCCATTCTCGGCGGGATGTGGAATTATGCGGCTTGGGAATGCGGTAAAATAAAGGGAATTCTGGAAAGTTGGTTCGGTTCGGCGATATTTCGTGATGAACCGCTAATCAGGCGGGGGGACTATATTGTGCGTGGGGTGAGAGGTGTTGCAAAATGTGGTTGGATGATGCATAATTGGGTTTGTGCGGGGGCCAATTTCTTTTTAAGGGTGTAAGTTATGAAGATGCGGATGGTTGCTGGGTTGGCGGTTGTTTTGTTTTTGGTCGGGCTTTGCGGGGCTCAGGAGTATTTTCCGAATATCGAGGGGTATGAGACGCTGACGGCGGATCTGCATACGCATACGGTGTTTTCGGACGGGACGGTGTGGCCCACGGTGCGGATCGACGAGGCGAAGCGGGAAGGGATCGACGTCATTTCGATCAGCGATCATATCGAGTATCAGCCGCACAAGTGGGACATACCGACGAATCACAATCGGTCGTACGAGATCGCGAAACCGGCCGCGGAGAAGGCGGGCGTGCTGCTGGTAAAGGGTACGGAGATCACGCGGGATACGCCGCCGGGACATTACAATGCACTGTTTATCGAAGACGTAGATCCGCTGGAAACGGACGAGTTTATGGATGTGATCGAGGAGGCGAACAGGCAGGGCGGGTTCGTGTTCTGGAACCATCATGCGTGGCAGGGTGAGGAGCGGGGCAAGTGGGAAGAGGTGCAGGATGTGATGTATGACGAAGGCTGGCTGCACGGGATGGAGGTTGCGAACGCGGGGGACTATTATCCGGATGCGCATGCGTGGTGTATGGAGAAGGGGCTGACGATGGTGGGGAACTCGGATATTCACGGGCCGTCGATCGATTATGAGTATACTGCTCAGAAGCATCGGACGCTGACGCTTGTGTTTGTCAAGAAGCGGAACCTGGAGGAAGTCGAGAAGGCACTGCGGAGGGGGCGGACGACTGTTTGGGTGGGGAATCGACTGGTGGGCAAGGAGCGATATCTGCGGCCGCTGTTCGGACGGATGGTGAAGGTGGTCGGGGAGCGCGAGGCTGCGGGCAATACGCGGCTGGTGGAGGTGGCGAACGGTGGGCTGATAGACCTGGAGCTGGTGAGGCCCGGTGAGGATGGGCCGGAGAAGATCGTGCTGGGGGCGCGGTCATCGGTGGAGTTCGAAGTTGCTGAAGACGCTGAGGAAGAGAAGTTTACCGTTGAGAATATGCTGGTGCGGCCAGGTGAGGGGCTGGAGGTTGTGATCGGGATTAGCGGAGCAGCGATGGTGGAGTGATGGTGTGTTATGTGCGTGCCAGCTATTTTGCTGCGTTTGAGATCGCACGTTGCTGCGCTGGTCGCGATGACAGATGTTGGCTGGTGCGGCGGAGCCGGTGGAGTGATTGCTGCGATGTGCGGGGACTCGCAAGGAGTCGCTTCGCGACGGCTTATTTATGCTGGGTCCCGTATCGGGGTACGGGATGACAACCTGGGTCGCCGCTCGCGTTATTTATGGGTGAATGCGTTTGTTGAGCGTATTGCGGTTTTTTTTGGCGGTAGTGACTGGCGATGCGGTCTACTTACACGAACATTTTTTTCGTAATTCCAACGATCTAAAACAGAGCAAGTATCAATTTGTCGCGTGATATTTGACTTTTACTTCTCACCGCCACTCTTAGTTTTGATCCAGGGCTTGCCGTGAAACTTTTTGTTTTCAATTTGGGTTTTCGATATAACTTCGATCACAGCGGCAGATGTCTCCGGGGGCAAAAGGCTTTTAAAAACTATTATTGAAACCCGAACAGGTTTTGTCGTCAAGAATATGAAATTTCGCGTTTCGATCATATATTCGAAAGCGGACCAACGGAAAAATATCTCATATTCATCACTCTCTATTCCGAGCCCCTGGTCATTGATATACTTGTAGAAATGCTCAAACCTTCTGCCCCGCAGCTCTTCGCCTCTATAGTATTTAACCGCCGCTGTAGTGTATCTGACCAGGATTACAGTCCACACTAACGCCAAAGCTCCCACGATCAACCATGCCAAATATCTTGCATCCGGATACTTATCATAAATGACAAAACATGCCAACACTAGAAGAGGGGTAAATCCCAATACCCGTCGGGGCCATCCAAACCAAAGTGTGATCATCTGAGCTTTTATAACAGAGAAAAACTGTGGTTGTGCTGTGATATCGATTTGCCGCATTCAAAAACCCTGCCGACACTCAGTTTCCGATTAGTCGATACGTCTTTTTCGCAAAATGAGGCTGCCCAGGGTGAGGATCGCGAGGGAGGCGGGTTCGGGGATAAGGATGTAGGTGATTGCGGTGGATGATGAGTCGGTGTCCGGCTGGGTGTAGGGGATCAGGGCCTGGCCGTTGGCCAGGAAGATCGTGCCTGGGACTGCTGCGAGGTTTGAATTATCGAAGGTGAAGGGTAACGAGCCGAACGGGCCTTCAATGGTATCGAAGGGGTTGCTAACAGTTACGCCGTCTGGGATCTGAATGTCCGTGAGTGGTGTAGTGCCGACTATATCAAATGTTGAGTCAACTGGGAAAGAGCCAGGGCCTGTGATGACGGTTACGGTTTCGCCGGTGATGGGGATATCTCTGAAGTCAAGGCCTGCTGATGAAATAGAGGCGCAGAGGATGGTGATGACCAGGCATGGGATGAGGTTCTTCATTGTTATTTTCTCCTCTGACGATGGGTTTGGCGCCATTTGACTTTATCAAGCATTACTCTATACAGAAATCTGCGGGGAGTCAAGAAGATTGCTGGTATTTTGTGCATAATTTTCTTCTTTTGCGACACTGCTTGATCAAGGTTGCGTTTTTGTGCGGATGGGTTGATAATGAGTGAGTAAGAGATTATTTGATACTTAAAGGGGGCTGCTTTGGAAAAGCGAAAGTTGTTCAGGATGGTTGTGCTGGCTTATCCGGCGTTCAATATTTATTCGAACATTGCGAAGAAGACGACCGCGCTGGGGCCGGTGTGCGTGGCGAGTGCCGCGAATAAGCTGGCGGGATGGGACGTCGAGGTGGTGGACGAGAATAACCTTGGGCGTTTCGGGCCGAGAAGCGAGGAAGGCGGGGCCGATCATGAGGAGCTGGAGCGGTTGCGTCCTGCGGATGTGGTCGGGTTTTATGGAGGGCTGACGAGTACCGCGGAGAGGATATACCGGCTGGCGGAGTTCTACAAGGGGCGTGGAGTATTTACCGTTGGGGGCGGACAGCACTTTATGGGGGAGAATTTGGAGGAAGGTTTGCGGGCGGGAATCGACGTGATCGTGCGCGGTGAAGGCGAGCCGGTTATCCGGGAGCTGCTGGAGATGGTCGAGCGGCATGAGGAGCCTGCGGGGATTGCGGGCCTCGCCTATATGCAAGACGGGAAGGTGGTGCAGACAGAGGAGCGGGAGAAGATCTGCGATTTTGAGGAGCATGTGCTGCCGGACTTTTCGCTGGTGCGGTATGCGCGACTGAAAATATATCCGGTGGAGTGGGTTCGCGGGTGCGGTATGAACTGCGAGTTCTGCACGGTCAAGGGCCGGCCCAGGGCGGCGAGCGTGGAACGGATAATGGAACAGTTTCGGCGGATCGTGGAAATACATGGCGGGCGGCAGTTTTTCGTGGTGGACGATCTGTTCGGACAGATGCGGGATGACACGATCCGGCTATGCGATATGCTGAGCGAGTATCAGGAGCGGATGGGGGTGAGACTGTTCATTACTGTTCAGATCCGGCTGGACCGGGCGCGGGATGAAGAGCTGCTGCGTGCGATGCGGCGGGCGGGGATCAAGGCGGCAGCGATCGGATTCGAGTCGCCGATCGACGAGGAGCTTGCGATGATGCGTAAGAGTATTCGGGCGGAAGATATGCTGGAGTACGTGAAGGTGTTTCGCCGGTGCGGAT
Source organism: Anaerohalosphaera lusitana (assembly GCF_002007645.1). Lineage (GTDB taxonomy): Bacteria > Planctomycetota > Phycisphaerae > Sedimentisphaerales > Anaerohalosphaeraceae > Anaerohalosphaera > Anaerohalosphaera lusitana. The sequence goes on along the minus strand of NZ_CP019791.1, from coordinate 1,053,486 downwards.
TTCTGGTGCACGGCATGTTCATATTCGGATATCCGCTGCGCGGAGACCAGAGCGTGGCGATGAGCATTGAGGAAAGGCGGAAGCGGTTTACGAAGTTTATACGCAAGAGCAAGCTGGATACGATACAGGTGCTGATGCCGGTGCCGCTGCCGGGAACGGAACTGCGGGAGCGGTTGGACGAGGAGGGCAGGCTGTATGCGGTTGAGGATGTGGGGTGGAAGTATTATGACGGCAATTTTCCCTTATTCGAGCCTGCGGGTGAAACGAGCGCTGAACAGATGCAGGCGGCGACGCATAAGATAATGGCTGAGTTTTACAGGTTCAGGAGCATGTTTCTGTTGGCGGTGAGTGTGATCTCGTTCCCGGCGGTTGTGCTGGCATCACGGAGGCTGCAGTCGGGGTGGCTGAGGTGGTACAGATCGTGGCGGAACAACCTGGTGCGGTTCGGCGGGTGGATTATACTGCGGCGGTGGACGGTCCAGTTCGAACGGGGAGATTTCACGGAACGATTAAAGTACAAGCGCAGACGGTTGGGGGGCTAGTGTGCGAGTTGACATGGTCAGTCGCAGCTTGATGAATTTTAAATTTGACGCTGTATATGGATCAGCTTTCAGAATGTTAATCGAAATGGGTACAGAGGATACGAGGAGAATTTATGGATGCCAACACGAATAAGGTCATGATCGATCGGGATGATGTCGTGATGCTGCTGATCGATCACCAGGCCGGGCTGTTCAATCTGGTAAAGGATATGCCTGTCGCTCAGTTGCGGAACAATGTTATCGCGCTGGCGAAGGCGGCGGCGCTGCTGGATATACCGGTGATCACGACCGCATCGGTGCCGGAGGGGCCCAACGGACCTATGATCCCGGAGATACACCATTACGCAAAGCATGCGAAGTATGTCGCGCGGGAAGGGCAGATCAATGCGTGGGATGTGCCGGGGTTCGTCAAGGCGGTCGAGGATACTGGGCGGAAGACGCTTGTGATGACGGGGACACTGACGAGTGTGTGCCTGGCGTTTCCGGCGGTCAGTGCGACGGCGGCGGGGTACAAGGTTTATGGGGTGGTGGACGCGTCGGGCAACTGGAGCAGGATGGCGACGGATCTGGCGATCGCGCGGATGGCGCATGCGGGTGTGGTGCCTGTGGATACATTCGCGATAATTACGGAGCTGCAGCAGACGTGGAATCGGCCGGACGCTATGGAGTACGCCGGGATCTACGGCGAACATGTTATTCCGAACTATCAACTCCTTATGGAAAGCTATACTAGCGAGCAGGAGTAATTGGTACGGTTATCGTGTTTAGGGTGCGGGAACTCGCGGCTGGGCCGCCGCTGGCGTTTGTGCATTAGCTGCATGCGTTTGTTGAGTGTTTATGATTTTTGATTGCAATAGCGGCTGGCGGTAGGAAATAGTTCAATCATGCTGTTTTGGGGTGTCTGGTTTGTTCTTGGGTTTCGGTGATGTCGGCGGGGTTGGTTGTTTTGTTTGGGTTTGCGGCGGTGAAGGATACTGAGTTGGTTGGGCAGGCTTCGATACAGTTGCCGCAGGAGAAGCAGTCGGGGGTTGGCTTTTTGCTGTGGAGGATGTGGTCCATGACGGGTGAGGGGCAGGCGCGGGCGCAGGCCTTGCAGTCGATGCAGGTATGGCGGTTGATCTTTATTTTGAAAATGCTGAGTTTTTCGGCGATCCAGCCGGTGAGGCCGAAGGGGCAGAAGAGGTGGCACCAGGGGCGATAAATGACGAGGGAGGCGAGGAGGATCCCAGCGAGGAAGATGCCGCCTGCGAGGTTGAGGGCCTGGGGCTTGAAGACCTTGAAAGGGTCGATGTGTTCGATGAAGTCGTAGCCGGTGATGAAGACTACGGCGGTGAAGGCGGCGAGGAAGAGGATGCGGACGGTGTTGGTTACGGCGAATGGGATCTTGCGGGGTTTGAGGAGGCGCGGGGGTGTGCCCTTTTCGTGCATGGTGCGGAAGAGCAAGTCCTGGAGGGTGCCGAGCTGACAGCCCCAGGAGCAGATGAGCTTGTTGGCGAAGATCACGAGGAGGGTGAAGACTGCGAAGGCGAGGAGGCGAGGCGGGAAGATTATGTTTTCGGTTGCGAAGAGCGCGATGGCGTCCTTGACAGTGCGCATGGGATTGGGGTCGGCTCCGAGGACGATGCCGAAGAGGACGACGGGGACGGCGAGCAGTGCGGTGCGGTTGCGGCGGGTGAGTTTGGCTTTGCGGAGTAAGGTGAATGCGACGGCGAGCCAGGCGAACCAGAGGGCGAATTTTATTACGATCTTGCGCCAGTCCTTGGTGGCGTGTTCTTTTTTGAGGGCGCGGATCTGCGAGAGTTTCTGTTTGAGCTGGGGTTGGGTGAGTTCGAAGGATGCGAGGGTTTTGGTGAGGTCATTTGGTGAGCTGAGCGAGAAGACTTTTTTGAGTGCGGGGCGGGGGATATCGTTGGCGGCGGCGAATTGTTTTAGGGTCATGTCGGGGGAGTAGGTTAGCTGCTTTGGCTGCTGAGGAGAGGATTCGGTATGCTTTTCGGCGGGGCCGGACCAGAGGCGGGTTGAGAGGGCCGAGGTTGCGAGTACGGCGAAAATGATGGTGAGGACGAGGGTAAGTTTTTTCATGATCTTTGCTCGACTTGGATTAAGGTATGAAGGATGCACAAGCCCCCCCCCTGCTGGTTGGACGGCTTGTGCTGTTAGTCAGCCATTGTTTACGGGTGCTTTTGAAAACTGTTTTCGTTTTGAGACAACTTCTAATTTATATGAACAGGTTTACGTTTGCGGATTCGGCATTGTCGAGGTACATGGCTACGCCGCCCTGCTCGACGCCGTCGATGAGTTCTTCGGGCTTGATGCCCATCAGGTCCATGCTCATTGCACAGGCGACGAGGCGGACACCGGCGGCCTGGGCGTTGGCGATCTGTTCGGGGAGGGAGGAGACGTTTTTGTTTTTCATTATGCCCTTGATCATTGCGGTGCCCATGCCAGCCATGTGCATCTTTGAAAGCGAGGTCTTTTCGGGTCCGCGGGGCATCATAAAGCCGAACATCTTTTCGATGAGGTTTTTCTTTACGGGGACGGACTCGGGTTTGCGGAGGAGGTTGAGTCCCCAGAAGGTGAAGAAGAGTGTGACCTTCGAGCCCATTGCGGCGGCGCCGTTGGCGATGATGAAGGTTGCCATCGCTTTGTCGAAGTCGTTGGAGAAGACGACGATGGTTTTTTCTTTGGCTGGGTCTTTGTCCAGGCTGCAGGTCGGTGTGGGTGAGGGTTTTGTCTGTTCCTTTACGATGGTAGCGGTGTATGCGCCGTTGTCCGTGGTTACGGAGATGAAGCGGTTGCCTGTGCTGTGACACCAGCCCTTGACATCGGGAGCGAAGCCGGGGTCGGAGGCGGTGATGGTGACAGCAGAGCCGGAGGATACTTCGTCGATAGCTTTTTTGAGTTCCATGATGGGGCCGGGGCACTGGAGGCCGCGGGCGTCGACGTGTTTTGCGATATTGAGCTTGTCCATAGTTACGATCTCTTTTTCGAGGGTGATCTGTTTTTCTCCCGTGTCGTCGGTCATCTCTTCGGAGTCGGGGGTTTCGAGGGTTCCTTTGTATGCCCTGTAGGTTTTGTATCCGCCGGTGAGGTTGGAGGCGTTGAGGCCGTTCTGTTCGAGGACGCGGGTTGCGAGGTAGCCGCGGAGACCGACCTGGCAGAAGGCGAGGATCTCCTTGTCGGCGGGCAGTTCGGAGAGGCGGTCGCGGAGTTCGTCGATGGGGATGTTGGTCGCGCCGGGGATGGTGCCTGCCTGGACCTCGGCGGGAGAGCGGACGTCGAGGAGGAACTGGTCGTCGGAGGGGTTGTCGGCGAGGTCGGAGTGAAAGACCTTCATGTCGCCGGTAATGATGTTGGAGGCGATGAAGCCGGCGTAGTTGACGGGGTCCTTTGCGGAGCCATATGGTGGTGCGTAGCAGAGTTCGAGGTGCTGGAGGTCGTGCACGGTGAGGTTTGCCTTTATGGCGGTGGCGATGACGTCGATGCGTTTGTCTACGCCGTCTTTGCCGGTGGCCTGTGCGCCGAGGATCTTGCCGGTGTTGGGGTCGAAGATGAGCTTGAGGCTGATCTGTGATGCGCCGGGGTAGTAGCCGGCATGGTTTGCGGGGTGGAGGTAGATCTTTTCGTATTTGGCGGAGGTCTTTTTGAGGCGCTTTTCGTTGGTGCCGGTGGTTGCGACGGAGAGGTCGAAGACCTTGCAGATGGCGGTGCCTAGTGTGCCGGGATAGGCGGAGTCGCGGCCGAGTGCGTTGTCGGCGGCGGCGCGTCCCTGGCGGTTGGCGGGGCCTGCTAAAGGGATCAGCGCGGGAGTCTGCGCAATGGTGTCGGTGACTTCGACCGCGTCGCCTACTGCGTAGATGTTCGGGTCGGAGGTGCGCATGTGGTCGTCGACCTTGATGCCGCCGAGGGGGCCGAGTTCGAGGGATGCGTCGGAGGCGAGTTTTGTTTCGGGTTTTACGCCGACTGCCATGATGACGATATCAGCGTCGAGGGCGGAGCCGTCGTTTAACTTGAGGGCGAGGCGGTCGGCTTTTTCTTCGATAGAGGTAAGGCTGGTGGAGAGGCGGAGGTCGACGCCGTGAAGTTCGAGATGCTGGTGCAGGGGTGCGGCCATTTCGGGGTCGACGGTGGCCATTACCTGGGGTAGCAGTTCGATAAGCGAGACGTTGAGGCCTCGCTGGATGAGGGCCTCGGTCATTTCGAGACCGATGTAGCCTGCGCCGATGACGGCGGCGGAGGTGACGTTTTCTTTTTCAACGGCGGTGATGATGGAGTCCATGTCGGGGATGTTTCGCAGGGTGTGGACGCGGGGGTTGTCGCTGCCGGGGATGGGAGGTTGTACGGGTTCTGCGCCGGGTGAGAGGATGAGGGTGTCGTAGGGTTCGGTATATTCGGTGTCGGACTGCAGATCACGAACGCGGATGCGTTTGTTGGGGCGGTCGATCTCGATGACCTCGGAGTTTGTGCGGACGTCGATGTTGTGGCGGGAGCGCATGGACTCGGGGGTCTGGACCAGGAGTCGGTCGCGGTCGGTGATGTCGCCTGAGATGTGGTACGGCAGACCGCAGTTTGCGAAGGAGATGTACGGGCCGCGTTCGAACATGATGATCTCGGCGGATTCGGAAAGCCGTCTTGCTCGTGCTGCTGCTGAGGCTCCGCCGGCGACGCCGCCGACGATGAGTATGCGTTTTTGGTCGGACATTGTTTACTCCGTTTATTTGCTGATGTTACAGTTTTTCTTTATGCATTCGAGCAGGCCCGGAAGCTGCGGCGATGCGATTTTATAGTAGACGGTTCTGCCGCGGCGGTCGCTGTCGAGGAAGCCGTGGCCCTTTAGCAGGCGGAGGTGTTCGCAGGTCTGGTGCGGGGCGAGGTCGCACAGCTCGGCGATCTCGTGGACGGCGAATTCTCCCTGCATAAGGATGTTGACGATGCGAAGGCGGACCGGGTGGGCCATGACCTTGAGGCAGTCGGCGGCCATTTCCAGGTAGTCGTCTGGCAGCAGATCCAGTTTCTGTTTTTGCATTTGGTTTTCTTTGGTCATGATCGTTCTCCGTTGGCATTGTTTACACATCAATATATCGTAAGGTTTCGATATTTCCAAGTATTTTTGCAAAAAAATTTGTGGCAGCAACTCGCGGCTTTGCGTTGGCGGGTGTTTAGGGCGTGGAATCGGCAAGTTCGAAAAGCTGGTTTAGTTGGGGCTTTTTTGGGTTTTGCGATGGGGTTTTGGGCGTTAAAATGGGGTTTTCAAGATTAAACGGAGAATTTGAAGCTATGCATTATATCAACAGGTCGCTGGCGGTGGTTACGGTTAAGCAGGGGTTCGTGGACTGGCTGAGGGGGCTTGGTACTGGGGAAGATTTTTCGCTGGAGGAGTGCAACCGGAGCAAGACGGCGATACTGCTGCCGGATTTTGACGATGAGACACAGGCGGAGCGATATATTCGCGAGAACTGGGAGGACATAGTGCGGCACGAGGTGGTGATGCGGCTGGCGGATCAGAGCAGGATGCCCGAGGGGATGGATTATGATCGTTTCTGCGACTGGTTCGGTGTTGAGATTACCGGGGATGTTTATGACATGATGGAGGATGAGATCGACCGGGAGATGGTTTAGGGGCCGTGTTCCGGATGCCTTATCTGCTGGAGGGCATTTGCGGTCACAGTTGATCGGGTGAATGGTTTTGCGTGGGAGCGGGCAAGCTTATGAATACCTGGGTGCCGGCGTCGACTTCGGACTCGACCCAGATGCGGCCTTCGAGCCTGTCGATTATTCGGCGAACGATGGTGAGGCCGAGACCTTCGCCTGTGACGGGTGATGAGGGTTCGAGGCGGTGGAACATTTCGAAGACCTTTTCCTGGTACTGCGGTTTTATGCCGATGCCCTTGTCGCTGATGCAGTATGTTGAGTAGCCGTCTTCGTGGCTGCCTGTGATGTGGACGACCGCTTTTTGATCGGGCTGGGCGTATTTTACGGCGTTGTCGATGAGGTGGTAGATCGCCAGCCGCAGTTGGTCGAAATCCGCGAAGCATGTGGGAAGGTCGCCGACGGAGATGTGCGGACTTGAATCGGCGTGTTTGTCCCGCTGGAGCTGGATGGCTTCGGTGACGAGGGTATTCATGTTCACGTTAGTGATATTCAGTGTCTGGGTGCCGAGGCGACTGATCTTGAGGAGGCCTGACTGGAGATCGTCAATTTTTTTGGCGTTTGAGGTGATGAACTTGACGCACTGGGGGACCTCGTCGTCGATGATGTGTGATATCTCGGCCTGGACATCATCCGGGAGTGAGTTTTCTTTGAGTATTTTTTCCAGACGGTCGAAAAGGAAATGCAGTTCGGTGCTGAAGCCTGTTATGTTGACGATGGGTGAGCGGAGGTCGTGTGAGTTGACGTAGATGATGTTTTCGAGCTCTTCGTTTTTGAGGTTGAGGAGCTTGGTGATTCGTTTGCGTTCGGCGAGTTCGGTTTGGAGCTGCTGCGTTTTTTCCGCGACTCTTTTACGGAGTGTCCAGGACCAGAAGAATATGACGGCGACGAGTGCGGAGAGTACGGACATTACCAGTGCAGCGTAGGCGAGGATCTTTCGGACCTGATTTTTGTGGTGCATTGATTGCCGCCATTTGGCGAACAGTCGGTCGTATTCGCCTGAGGCCTTGAGGCGGTTCAAGCCTTCGTTGAGAGCGTCGAGTAGTTGTGTATCGCCTTCGGTGACGGCGAAGCAGTACAGGTTCGGGCTCAAGGGAGGGCCGACGGTGATGATGTTACCGAGCTTGTTCTTGCGTATAACGTAGCGCCCCTGCTGATTCTCTGCGAGCATACAATCGGCGTTGCCGGCAGCAAGTTTGCGGAAACCCTCGGTGAGACTTTCAACGAGCAGGATGTCCGCGGCTATATCGCTTTCGAGCAGGAAATCGTGCATTATGTCCGCTTCGAGGACGATTATGGTTTTGTCGTTTAACTGTTCGAGGCTTCGGATGTCCGAGCCTCTTCTGGAAAATATGGCGCCGTAGGTTATGGAATGAGGTTGGGTGAAGTCGACTTTTTTGTCTCGTTCAGGGCTGTAGTACATGCCTGCGATGATGTCGATCTGTCCGGTCTCCAGCTCGTTGCGAACTATGGACCAGGGATCGAGCTCGATCCGGATATCAAGGTCCATTTCTACAGCGATTTTTTTAAGGAGCTCGATGTTAAAGCCGGTAGGGCTTCCGTTATCGTCGAGAAATGAGTACGGCGGGTAGTCAAAATCGTCCTTGGCGACCAGTTGTCGGTCATTAATATCTGCGTTGGCAGGCTGTGCCTGGATAAATCCGCTGAAAATGAGTATCAGGAAAAACACCAAAGTGAATTGTTTTGGGCAATTTTTGTACATATGTATCATCAATAGTACGACAGCTATTGTTGCGGTGTTTGAAAATAAAAGCAACGATAAAGGCATGCTTTTGCAGGCAGTAAGCTGTGATCAATTTGCGAACCGCTCATAAAAAAGAAGCAATGCCTTGGAACCTAATCGGTTCGCGAGCATTGCTTCCTTGATGCGAAATGCCATTTTGCACTGATTTAGGCCAGCGCTTCGACGAATCCGTCGTTATCTGCACTCGCAACAATTAAAGTATACTCCGTAATTGGGGATAGTCAAAACAGCAGGCGATTTTTGCTGAAAGATTTATCGGGGCGGAGGCGAAAAATAATTGTGGATTGCGGCGGACGTCATTGCGTATGCGCGTAAAAACAGCCAGGCTCCATCCGTTGGAACCCGACTGCAACCATGAGAAAGGTACCTGGCAACTCTTGAAGCTGTTTGAACAGCTTCTAGGAAAAAGAGGTCTATAGGACTTTCTCTACTAGAAAATCATCCTGATCTTTTCTGATTATTCTTCTAATTCATCATTTTCGACGTGACCTGCCCAGTGCCAGAGCACCTACGCTGAGCAGAATGAGGGTAGCCGGTTCTGGGACAGCGGAATATTCGACGTCCCAGCCGATGAGGTCCATAACCGCGAGGTCGTTGTTGGAAATGTCGATCATTTTGCCGGGGGCCAAGGGGTCCATGAGGCCGAGTGACAGGTTGTTTTTCCAGTGTTCGCCCTGTTGACCATCGCCTGTGTGTTCACCTGTGGAGAGGTCGAGGTAGTCGTCGCCGAGATAGAATGCGTGGGAGCCGCCGGGCGTGAGGTTTCTCTGTGTGGTCGTGAAATCGAAAGAGGGGTCGTCGAGAGCGGCGGAGTTGAAACGGAAAAGATCCATAACGGTGGGCCAGGTCGTATCGCGCGTCAGGCCGTCGGAAATCACCCTGTCCACGTAGTCGAGTTCGGTGGTGAAGCCGAGAGCGTGACCGATCTCGTGCATTGCGACGCCCTGGAAATCGTAGCTGCCTGCGGTGATGCCGTCGGTGCGGTCGAAGTCCCATGTGACGTTATTCGAGAATACGATCGAGCCGTCCGAGCCGGTAAAGCCGGTGCCGCCCAGAGCGTGATAATTTGCCTGTGTGATCGCGATGCTTTTTTGTACGCTGAAGCCTTCCGGGACGGTGGCGGCGAACTGGGATGCGGTGGGCAGATTTGGCAGGAGTGATTGTTCGCGGTCATTGTAAGGTTGACCGGCATTGTTTACGAGCATGCTGCGTATCTGGTCGTAATCGCCGTAGAGGGTGCCGGGGGAGGTCTCGGTTATGGTGCCGGCGGCGAGGGTCCGGAACTCAAAGTTAAGGTTTACGGCGACAGGGTCCTTGAGGTAGGTGGACCATGATGCGACTGCGCGGTCTATGGCCGTCTGTGCATCGGTTGAGATGCCCGTGCCGTAAGCAGGTGCGAAATCGGTGCTGGTGGATGCTGATGCAGAGCTTACGTGTAAGGCACACGCGAGGAGCAGAGCCAGTGAAAGCTGCTGAGACACTTTTATTGTTTTGAATTTTGTAAACATGTTTGCCCCTTATAAACTGAGGGTGTACCAGGTTAGACAATGAACAAATGATATAACAGGTGGAAGAAGTGATGGCCTAAAGGCACGTTCGTCTCTTCCCGTGTTCGTTTCAGTCTACGGATTCACGGCTTTGATTCGACGTAGTTCGGGCCGTGTTGTAGAAGAATGCCAGCTCCTTATTTTCGGACTGCTGTTTGTGCAGGTTCTCGGTGAGTTGGCGTTTGAGTATCTTTGCGCGGATGGCGGGTGTTATTCCGCTGTAGCGTCTGGCGATCTGGTCGTAGATGCACAACGCGGTGACGGGGTCGGAACCGCTGACTTTCGCAGCTTTGTCGAGCTGTTTTTGCAGGCCGGTATCGATGCGGTCGACGATCTTTTTTGCCAGCCGGCTTTTGGATGAGCCATCGGTCTCGGATGCATAATGGTTTATGTCGTAGTAGGCTTTGGTGAAGTTCTTGCCGCCCTTGAGGGCCTGTTTGTGGTCGGCGAAGGGGCCGAGATCGATGTCGGCGAGGAACTGCGGGGGCGCCTTTTCGATGGCGGCTTTGATCGCCTTTTCGAAGCCGGATCTCCATGGCAGGCCTCGCCATGTGATGGTGCCGGTGTGGTCTACGACCATTACGGTGGGATAAGCACGGATGGCGAACCAGTCTGCGGAGCCGTTGTCGATGGCGACGTGGTAGTCGATCTTGTTTTTGCGGATGAGTTTGTTTATCTCGCGCGGGGCCTTGTCCTGGCAGAGGCCGAGTATTTTGAGGCCCGAGTCGCGGTACTTTTTGTTGAGCTCGACGAGATGAGGGATATTCTTTACGCAGGGCTTGCACCATGTTGCCCAGAATTCGACGACGTAGGGAGAGCCCTGGAGATTTTTTACGTCGGGTGAATTCGGAGTGAGCCATTGACGGACCGTGATGTCCGGTGCTTTTTCGCCGACCTTGCCGTCCGCGATGGTGATCGGCGCGAATACGAACAGCGCTGTGATAAATGCAAACGTGAGCTTCTTTGCGCTCATGATGCCCCCTGAAATATAATTTGGTATAATTGCCTGAGCAGCGGTCCCGCTGACCCGCTCGGTTCTGTTAGAGGTTCGGCAGCGCGAACAGGCAGACATGAAGAAAAATCAGAAAATCTTTAGAAGACAGTCATCCCGCACGATCTTGCTGCATTCGAACCGGGGTTATTATAGGACCGCGGCGTGGGAAAAATCAAATTAGAGATAGGGCCGCACACTGACCTTGTGCCATAAAGCCTTTTATTTGCAGGACTTAAGGCTGAAGGTGTTGTGTATTTTTTCTTTGGCGGGTAAAGTCATTTGCCGATGATCGTGAGGGAGGGGAGAGTTGGGGCCGGACCGGTAAAGCTGACGTATTGGGCAAGCTAAACCTTGTCCTGGCGGTCCGTTCAGTGTTCGATTGGGGCGTGTTCTTGATGGGATGCGGGCGAAGAGCCAATGACGTGGATCTCTCTGTGCGGATATGGGATGGCGATGTGGTTTTCGTCGAGGGCCTGTTTGATCTCGGTGTTGAGGTCGTACTTGAGCTGCCAGTAGTCGGCTGCACGAACCCAGGGCTGGACGGCAAAACGGATGGCGCTGTCGCCGAGCTCTTTGATGGCGACGACGGGTTCAGGGTCGGCAAGGACGCGAGCGTCCATGGCAAGAACGTTCATGATTATGTGGCGGGCCCTGTCGATCTTCTCTTCGTAGGAGACATTGAAAGTCAGATCCAACCTGCGTGTGCCGTTGACGGTGTAGTTGCAGATGCTGGTGGAGGTGATCCTGCTGTTTGGTATAATTATGCGAACGTTGTCCGGGGTGTTGATGATGGTCGTGAAGAGGCGTATCTGGTTCACCTTTCCGCGGCGGTTGGCGATCTCGACAATATCTCCAACTTTGAACGGCTGGTCGAGCGAAAGATTTATGCCGGAAGCGAAGTTGGCGAGTGAGCCCTGAATCGCCAGGCCAACCGCGAGTGCGGCGGCTGCGATGAGCACTATGATCGAGGCTGTTGGTATACCGAGCACACCGAGGGCGGCGACTGCGACTATGACAATGAGGGTGGCGTAGCTTGCATTTCGCAGAAACCTGGAGAAGTTCTCTTCGAGCTGAGATTTGAGAGCCGCCATTTCGGCAAGGCCCGAGAGCAATCTTGCGAGCCATATACCGACAGCAAAAACAATTATGGCTGCGAGGATTCTCAGGCCGTAAGCTGCTGCGTATGCGTATAGGTCTTCAAAGAAAGCTTCCATTGCAGTATCCCTCGCTTTCGATCATATTGTTTTCAGCCGGTCTGGAATACCCGTGCCGGGCACGGAAAGATGTCGTTCATATCTGCGTTTCGTTCTCCGCATCCGACACGGAATAACTCAGCGGCTGCATTGATACTATGTAAGTACTCAATCACAGCACGGGTACAGGTCATGCATCCGGGCTCTGCTGGGTCTGGGTCCGCTCGAGCTCTGATTCCAGTCTTTCGATCCTCTCTTCGTACTCCTCGATCTTCCGGTCGTACTGTTCTAGCTTGCGTTTGAGTTCTTCAAGGGAGCGTTCGGACTGTTGGAAGTCGGTCGTTTCCTGCTGTCTGTTGTTTTTAAGCGTCTGGATCTCCTGCTGCAACTGGCCGTTGGTCTGTTCCATCTGCTGCATCTGCTGCTGTACGGTTTCATTCTCTTGAGCGGCGGCCTGCAGTTGTGCGGTGATCTTTTCGAGCATGCCGGTTGCAGTCCGGAGCTGCTGTTCGAGCTGCTGTTTTTGCTGTTGTGTCTGCTGGAGCTGCTGTTGAAGATTTTGTACCTGCGAACGCAGTTCTTCTATCTGCTGTGTTTCGGCAGAGGCTTGTTCCGGGCTCTTGCCGCAGCCTGATAAGAGCATGCAGATCGTTGTTGTGACCAAAGCCGTGCGTTTCAAGGACTTCATGGTTTTCCTTTCAGGAGACAGCAACCCGCGCGTCGGCAGAAGCACGGGTTGCTGTTGCAGACGTTTCTTGGGTGTCAATCAAGATATTAATTACCTTACCTGATAAAGCATTGTTGATTCGGTCTCGCGAACAGGTTTTGTGAGGGTGTCGCTGGTGACCTTGACCTCGAACCTGCTGTCGTCTTCCTGCAGTGCCTTGATGTTTACAGTCCAGGTCTGCTGCTGGCCGGCTGCGAGAGACATCAGAGGTTTGAAGGTGATCGTATTGCCCTCGGCGGAAGCAGTGGTAGGACCTGTGCTGGAGACGTATTGCATGCTTTCGGGCAGTGCACATGTGATCTGGATGTTCTTGCCTGCAGTGGAACCCTGGTTGGTGATCGTGATCCTGTAGGTTGTGTTTTCGCCTATTTCGACCGGGTCGTTGGTGTCTACCACTTCTGTCAGCAGTGCAGGGATTCCGGTTACCGACGTGCTTGCTGTCTGCTCAACTTCCTCGGCACAGTGAGCGACGGCTGTTACGCGGGAGACGAGTTCGCCTTCGCGGTTGTACCTGATCTTCATGGTGACGGTTTTCTGTTCGTTGGGCGGGATCGTGCCGACGTTCCATGTTACCTTGCCGGGCGATGATGTGGTAAATTCGCCCTGGTCGGTGGCGGTTTCGAAATCTATGCCGTCAGGTACGTTGGCGACGACAGTGGTATCCCTTGCAGGGCCGGAGCCTGTGTTTTTGACTGTGACCTGATACGTGATGCTTTTGCCCATGAACTGACGCTGCGGGGCCGATGCGGTGATCTGCAGTTTTGGTTCGGTGACTTCTGTCCTTGTCATGTTGGATTCAGAGGTTCCGCTGTTTGCAGAGGCGACGGTGGCCTTGGAAGAGAATGTTCCTGTGGTTGTAGCGTCGAGCATGATGCTGAACTCTTTGGATTCATTCGGGCCGATGGAGTCTATATTGAAGCTGACCTGGTCATTGCCTTCGGCGTCGACGAGACCTTCGGGCAGCGGATCGGTGATCTGCAGATCGCAGGCGTAGCCGGTGCCGTTGTTGGTGACGACATATTTAACCGGTATGCGGTCACATGAGAGAGCTTCGGTGGGCGCGATCTTGGTGATGCGCAGCTTCGGCTGAACGATGTTCATCTGTGCGCACAACGGGCTGTCGTAGGTGACGGATGCGCAGCTTCGGACCATGCCTGTGCCCGATGCGCGGGCGGTGACGGTGATCATGCGCGTGCCGTTGCCTTCGAGCTCGCCGATCATCCAGTGGGCGGTGCGCTCTTCCATCGACGCCATCTCGGGTTCGGACTGAGTCACGGTAAGATTCTGCGGGATGGTGTCGCTGACGCGGACGTTCGAGATGGTCTCGCTGGTCAGGTTCGTGACCTTGAGACGGTATTCGAACGGCTGGCCGGCGACGATCTGCTCGGGCGCCATCTTCTCGAGCTGTACGACGTTACGGATGTCGCGCGGGAAGACAGTTTCAGCTTTTGCCATCGCTGAAGCGGCGCAAGGGTCAGGCTCGCGCATCGGCTCTTCGACGCGGGCCGTCTTTTCGCGCGGACAGCATGCCGTCAGTGAGACTGCGGCGATAAGTAATGTGATTGTCAAAACATGTTTGATTTTCATTGGAAGTACCCCTTTCCTCGAAAACATTTTAGAACGTTGTGTGGTTAGATTTTTTCCTGTACTTTGCTGTGATCATTTCGGCATGCTTGTCCTTTCCAAATTTACCCCCGATACTGTTAGGTTGCAGGATACCGGCCTTTTGATACGCCGCTGCATTACTTCTTCCATATTAACGGGGTACTGGGCTGGGTCAATCAGGGCTGGGCCTGTATGTAGCGTCATGCATGTTCCTATCAGCGATGGGGGTATTTTGGGACTTTGTGCGGAATCGGCGAGATTTAACTTTACATGGATTGGCGAAGATGTAAGTTATGCGGATTTTGATGATCTGCGGTGCGCGGCGATGCGCGTGTAATTATTCAGGGAGTGTTGTATTATGGCCAATCAGTTCGTGAATACGTATCTGACGATATTCTTTCTTTTGACGCCCTTCTTTGCGACGTCGATGTTTATCTCGCTAACACAGTCTTTCGACGGGCGGGGGCGGATGCGGATGGCGGCGCAGACGACGGCGGCTGCGCTGGTGGTAGTGCTGGTGATGTTTTTGTGGGGCGGGTCGATATTCCGTGTGCTTGGTATCGATGTTTACTGTTTTCAGATCGGCGCGGGGGTACTGCTGTTTCTGACGGCGGTGTCGCTGGTGCGCGGGGGCAAGGAGGATCTGAAGGTGGCCGAGGGCGAGGATATTTCGCTGGTGCCGCTGGCGATACCGGTGATCGCAGGGCCCGGGACGATCGGTACGCTGGTGGTGATGGGGTCGGATATTTCGGCGGCAGGACGCAAGGCGGTCGCGATATGCGCGATCGTGGCGGCGGTGTTGACGGTGGGCGTGCTGCTGCTGACGGCGAATAGGCTGGAGAAGCTGCTGGGCGCGAAGGGACTGTCGGCACTGACGAAGATAACGGGGCTGGTGCTGTCAGCGCTGGCGGCGCAGGTGGTCTTCGGCGGAGTACGGAATTACCTGGGGATGGGGTGATTCATTCCCAGTGCAGGCTTTGTAAATCTTCCGTTTTAACGAATTCGACTACGCCGCTTTTGAAGAGTACGTTACAGCCTTTGCCGTTGTGATTATCGGTGTCAAGAAGCTCGGGACCTCCGTTCTGGTTCCAGCCTGGGGCGGTTTCAAAGAGCAATACCACGTTGTCGGCCGAATCTGGGCGTATGTTTGAATTGATTGCGAAATTACACGGTCCCTCGTCGGAACCCGGGCAACGGAATATGCCGGTTTCTTTGAATTTGTCGCTGAAATCATAGTGCTTGCCCACGACCCAATCACACCAGGTGCGGATGCGCGCCCGTTGAAACCGGGATCCAGAAAGAGTATGGCTGGCATGAGCATGAACCCCCAACATTTTCATACGCTGAGCACAGAGGTCCTTTGAGTTCAAATACGGCTTAGCGGTGTAAACCGTCGCTACGACAGCTATAATGACCGGAAGCAAGGCGGCGATCGCAAGTTTTTTGCCGAATAGTGCAACGTGCTTGCTACGGATCATGAGCAAAGCTATAATCATGAAGATCAAAGCGGAGCCGACCAGTGCAGCCTGCAGATAGATTTGCATGTCGGTAAGCTTAGGCACGCCTTCGATCAGCACTCCCATCGAGTCCGGTTTTTGCCTGATTATGTACAGGCCATATAACATACTCAGGATCGCCAGAACGAAAGCTGTCATGGAGGCTATACTGAGTCGAGGTTTGGCGGGCTCAGTTGTTTTTGTAAGAATAGCTTTCTTTGTCCAATAGATAATCATGTTTATCAAGATCCCCAGAATTGAACATACCAGCACATAATAAAGTCCAATGATAAACACGGCGGGAATGGCAGCATGGACAGACAAGACATCTCTGTCCACGAGGAAGTCAATGAAAGCTGATGCCGGAAACGAAAGCCAGAGAAAAACAGTTTTGGCAAACGACTCATTTCCTGACCAGATCGTAAGCATGAGCAGAGTTGCGAAAACTATAATGCCTGCCAACCCGCCGAACATTGCAGATTTTGTTTTGGTCATGATTTCTCCTGTGCTTATAATGGCTGGCTTTGAAGTCAAGCATCATGCCCGGGCCGGGTGCCGTTTTTCGATACTCGACAACTGCGTTAAAGATTACAATGCCGATCACGAGGATTGCAAGTGCGGAAACAGCCAGTATTATATTTCCTTTTTTGTTCATAGTTCACTCTGCGATTCAGATTCGTTCGTTTCTTCATCTTGGCCTTGCTGCTTGATATGGTCGGCCAGTTTTTCGGTGGCAGTCATTAGTGCCCAGTTGCCGAATATGACTAAGACCCCGCCAAGCATCATGAAATATGCGAAATACAAAATTATGCCGACACAGCCCATATTCAGGTCTAAATAATCCATCAGTGCAAACAGGCCCAGGACCGGTGCGGCAAGAAATGAGAAGAGCGATTCAGTGAATGTTCCGCCAACACCAATATAATGAGATAGAAAGCCGGCTATCGAAAAAATAAAGCCGACGAAGGCGCCGATTATGAGTGAAAACGTTTTGGGCATTATTTCAGCGTCACCTCATATTCTTCGGCCGTTTTCTGGATAAGTTTCACAATTTCTGCAGTTGCCTGCCGGTCGAGTTTGAGTGTGCCTTCTGTGCTGGATTTTCTGTTTATGTATACAAGATCGCAGCCATTTATGATAGTTGCCGGGTCGAGCGGCTGATCAAATTTAAAATTGGGTAAGTGCTTTACGTGAAGCTCAAAAGCATGTGTGGGAGAGTGAAAGTCTATCTTATGTTGGGCATCGCATTCACAAAATAGTCGCGGGCCAGCCTTGGTAACATGGCTGGAAATTACAGTAGAGAGATCTTTGCGAAATATATCAAGCTCGGGGCCAGATTTTATTTTGATCGAGTATTCATCACTTGGCGGCGGGACCTCGTAGCCGTGGATTTCTATGCTGTCGTTGAAAGCTGCCAGATCGGACAGGAAAGACTGGACCTTCTTGTTTCGCAGGTTCTGTCTTACAATAGGGACCATGAGCAGGAAGGAGGCCAGAGCCGCTATTGTGACCGAAATGGTGATCGTGTTTTTTCGCATTCTGGTTTATGCTCCGCGAGTCAATTTGACCAAGCACTGAACCCATTATATAGGTAAATGCGGAAAAAGCAAAAGTATTAAAACACCAGCAGCCATGTTGGTGACTGCTGGTTTGATGACTGTTGTTGCTTTTGTCAATCGGTTTGCTGGGTCCAGGGCATTGCTGTCAGCCAGTTGTTTGCGATGATCGCGAGATCGGCCATGTCTACTTTTGCGTCCTGGTTGATGTCGCCTTTGATGGCCCACGGGCCTCGGCTGGCCTGGGCGGTTCCGCCGTAGACGCCCATGTTAATGCGGCCGCCGTTGGGTGACGGTTCTTCGGCTGGGTACAGGGCCGGGTCGCCTGTGTTGATGCAGGGGCTGGTTACGTCATCGAGTACCCACTTGTCGATCTCGGGCCAGTAGCGGCCCATCTCGGAGTGGAGTCTGTAGTCGCCCTGTTCGAAGTCTGCGAAGAGGGGTTCGTCGGCGATGTTGCCCTGGCCTTCGTAGCCGCGTTCGATGCAGGAATATGTTGCGGTACACTGGAAGATGTCGTCGAGTTCGTTGTTCCAGAAAATGCAATTGCTAACGGCCGGCTGAGCGTCGGCGTAGGCTTCGATGCCGTAGCGGTTGTTGACGATGGTCAGGTTGCTGATGGTCGGCGAGCTGCCTGCGAGGAAGACCGCGATATAGCTGTTTTCGATGACGAAGTTTTTGAAGACGGCGTCCGGACCTTCAGCGTTGTAGAAGGATACGGCGAAGTCTTGCATGCCGTCGATGACCGGTGCGCCGGCCGGGCCGGGTACGCCCGCGACAGTGATAGCCTTGCCCTGGAAGTCGACTTCGCCCTGATAAATGCCCGGGTTGACCAGGACGGAGTCGCCTGCTTCTGCGAGTTCGATAGCTTTCTGGATGGTAGCCAGCGGTGCCTCAGGATCTATGCCATTATTATTGTCATTGCCGGATTCAGAATCCACGTAGAAAGTTGCAAAGTAGGGTTCATAATGCACCGTCTTAGTGGCTTCTGCGGTAACAAAACCATTTTCTAGAAATTCTGCATATATCGTTACCGACCCGGCCTCTTCAATACCATCAATCAGCAGTTCGCCGGATTCAGATATTGTACAGACATCGGCAGGTTCGGCCGACCAGATAACCGTATTTGTCACGTCTTCAGTCTTTTGGTCATAGTACGCAATGGCCGAATATTTGGTGGGAGAACCTTCAACCACTTCTTCAGGTCCTGTGAGCTCCAAATTTTGAATAAAGACGGCAGAATCAACTTCTTCGGCAATCTCAACAGCCAAAGGATTGTTGAGATTCTGGAAAATATATTCTGCGTTGCCCCCATCCATATCAGCTTTGCAAAGTAACTTAAGGTTCAGATCAACCCAATAGATGCTCTGTCCCGGCACATCCAGTTCTATATCGTATGCTCTGTCCAGGCCGTTTGAAATCACGGTTTGAATGTAAGATCCGTCAAGACCGGCTCTTCGGATTTTGTCCGTAGCCGTATTTGACCAATATAGTTCATTGTTTGTCAGATCAAGTTCCAATGCCACCGTCCAATAATTTTGACTTATGACTACTTCTTGCGCCGAACCATCCAGATTTGCACGCTCAATTGTTCTGTCAGTTCCATTTATCCAGTACATCTTACCATTTGGAACATCTAATCTTATGCTTTTGAACCAGGGACCGCGACTGTCCTCAATCAGATTTTCTCGCTGAGAACCATCAATATTAGCCCGGGTTATATTTCGGCTTGACGCCCAGTAAAGCTTTCCGTTCTCCTCATCTATATCAACACCGTTTGGCGAAGACTGCTGCACATCAAACAAATATTCAATTTGTGTGCCGTCTAAATTCGCACGGAACATTGCGTCTTTTCTATCATCTATCCAATAAATTTTGCCATTAATAGAATCAATAGCAAGACCTGCAAAAAAATCAAAATTCAACAATTCTTCTCTCTGACTTCCATCCAATTTACTGCGAAACAATGAAGAAGCATTTCCTGCCCAATACAATCTCTTTTCCAGTTTCGGTTTGACCATTATACTGGTTGAATCCGTATGTGTTGTCCCGTCTTCCGTATATTCAGCGTATACAGTGAGTTCAGTAGGAGACGTTATTTTTGCAACACTGAGAACTCCATCCGAATCTATACTTGCAATTTGACTATTATCGACGGACCACACAACGCCACTCTGAAGAGAAGATCGAAATCCGCTGTCATAGAAAGCATTGGCCTGAAACTGGGTTTTGTGATTGGCGACCACCGAATCTGAGCCGTCAATTTGCAGACCGGTCATATTGCCCATGTCTCCGACATACTGCAAGACCAGCCGGTCCCAGGTGTCATCGTAGAGACGTATGATATTGCCGCAACGCCAACCACTTTGAATGTAGACCGGCGGACGAAGATAAGTGTTTGAAGTATGCCAACTGAGTCTGTCACGTTCATCCTGTCCGTTGGTATCCGCAGTGCCCTGGAAAATCACATCACCGGGACCCGCAAAGCCCATTGAGTTGCCGTTGTAGTACCATAATGCTCCATTTGCTTCATTAGTGACATTCAGGTTGGTGTGCTTGAATACGACACTGGCGGGAGCTGCTGCGAGAGTGTCGATCGTCGGTGACCCATCGCGAATACCTGCGAGCATAACATACTCCGATGTAATATCACCAAACATGGTGTCAGAAGATTCATGCAGATTATAATCCCCACGATAGACAATTTCCCAGCCCCATTCGTTGAGAACGGTGTCGAGGGGAACATCGTTTTGTACACCAAAGGGGAGATGGCCTGCGGGCGAGACAGTGAGGATTGACAAGAACAGTAATACTGCAATACCTAGCATGTGACTGTTACGCATTTTTTTACCTTCCACCTTATAGCTTTATATCTGAAAAAAGTTGGCACATTTGGATACAGATGTGTAACTATACCGAAAACAACGAGTAAACTCAAGAAGTAAACAGATTTACGGACAGCTTTCTTGGTATTTTACTACAGCGTCGGCCAAATAATGCGAAATGAACTTGTCGGTCACACGGCTGCGAAGTCGGTCAGGACTTTGTCGGCTATTGTGAGGGCCTGGGCGGTTATGGCCAGATATAAAAACACCAGCAGCCATGTTGGTGACTGCTGGTTTGATGACTGTTGTTGCTTTTGTCAATCGGTTTGCTGGGTCCAGGGCATTGCTGTCAGCCAGTTGTTTGCGAAGATTGCGAGATCGGCCATGTCTACTTTTGCGTCCTGGTTGATGTCGCCTTTGATGGCCCAAGGACCTCGGCTGGCCTGGGTGGTTCCGCCGTAGACGCCCATGTTAATGCGGCCGCCGTTGGGTGACGGTTCTTCGGCTGGGTACAGGGCCGGGTCGCCTGTGTTGATGCAGGGGCTGGTTACGTCATCGAGTACCCACTTGTCGATCTCGGGCCAGTAGCGGCCCATCTCGGAGTGGAGTCTGTAGTCGCCCTGTTCGAAGTCTGCGAAGAGGGGTTCGTCGGCGATGTTGCCCTGGCCTTCGTAGCCGCGTTCGATGCAGGAATATGTTGCGGTACACTGGAAGATGTCGTCGAGTTCGTTGTTCCAGAAAATGCAATTGCTAACGGCCGGCTGAGCGTCGGCGTAGGCTTCGATGCCGTAGCGGTTGTTGACGATGGTCAGGTTGCTGATGGTCGGCGAGCTGCCTGCGAGGAAGACCGCGATATAGCTGTTTTCGATGACGAAGTTTTTGAAGACGGTGTCCGGGCCTTCAGCGTTGTAGAAGGATACCGCGAAGTCGTCGAGTCCATCGATCACGGGTGCACCGTCGGGGCCGGGCACACCCGCGACGGTGACGGCCTTGCCCATAAAGTCTACTTCGCCCTGGTAAGTACCCGGGTTGACGAGGACGGTGTCGCCGTCTTCTGCGAGTTCGATAGCTTTCTGGATGGTAGCGAGGGGATAATCGGGGTCAGTGCCGATATTGCTGTCATTGCCTTGAGCTGCTTCCACGTAGTACGTTGTCAACATAGGTACGCAGGTGACTATCTTTGACGTGTCAACTACCCTTCCACCGTCACTGTATTCCGCATAGATCGTGGCCTCGGCCGGTCTTGAAATTCTGTCGACTAAAAGCTTGCCGTCTTCAATGCTACAGATTTCTTGAGTCGTAACTGACCAAGTCACGAGATCCGTAGCAATAAGGCTCTTGTTTTGGTAGTGGGCGATTGCCTGGTACTGCTCAGGCTCTGTCCCAAGGACTTCTGCAGGGCCGAATATCTCTAAGCCCAGAAGCTTGCTGGGAGAATTGTACTGTGCAGAAATATTGATTGCGAATAGATGGTCGAGGTCCTCAGCAATGATCTCAATATTGGAGCCATCTAAATCTGACCGAGCGACATGCCCATAGCTAAAATCCGTCCAGTAAATTTTGTCATCTTTTAGATCTAAGGCTATACCACCAGGATAAGCCAAACCTGTGACCACGTCCTCTACTCGCGTGCCGTCGAGATTCGCCCTTTGTAACTTCCCGCTGCCATGATCAACCCAGTACATTTTCCGGTTTGTCAGGTCTAGTTTTAAATCAATGGGGTTGTCAAGTGACCGGACAAGTATCTCATCTTGCGTACCATCCAGATTGGCACATCTCACATGATTGTTGCCAGTATCAACCCAGTACATCTTACCTTCCGAAACATCGAGCTCCAGACCAGATGGCATTGCCAACCCGCTACTTACCAGGACTTCTTTATTGCTACCATCTAGATTGGCCCGTTCGATTGTATCAGATGCCGAATCCGTCCAATACACTTTGCCGGCACCGGGATATACAGCAACACCTCTGACATATGCCTTACCTATAGCCACATAATCAGATCCATCAAGGTTTGCGCTTTTCAATTCATTGGCATATCGATGAAGACTGCCCCAATACATTCTTTGATTTTCATAGTCAAAAGCAATGTCAAATACATTCCCCTGGCCAACCGGTAATGGTTCAAGATTGCTACCATCAGGGTCCGCCCGCCAGCAAGCATATTCATTTGAAAAATACAACTTTTTTTCAACTGTAGTAATGGTTAAAACGAAAGAACCTTCACACGTGACGCCATTCTTAATGTATTCCAGGTGTATCGTCACTTTTTGGGGAGAGGATACATCCGAGGCCGTTAGCACCCCGCGGGAATCTATTGTGGCCAGGGAATCGTCGCTTACGGCCCATGTCATGGAACTGTTCAGTGGTCGTTTGATTCCGGTATCGTAAACGGCAACCGCTTTGAATTGTGCTGACGCACCCTTAACAATCGTCTCTGGACCTTGAATTACAAGGGCAACTGGATTCCCCACATCTCCGACATACTCTAGGACAAGGCGGTCCCATTCGGTGCTGTAAGTAAGATTTATGTTCCTACCGCTCTGCCCACCATGTGTCAGCTCATCGGGAATGGTATAATCTTCATCAGGCACGCTAAAACCATTCGTATTCCAAGTTAGCCTGTCGCGATCTCTATCGTCGCTGGTATCCACCATCAGTTGTTTAATAACGTCACCGGGACCGGCAAATCCCATCGAATAAGCATTACAAAACCAAAGAACACCATTAGCTTCGTGAGTTACATCTTTAGGCGTATATTCAAGAACTTCGTCTGTGGGCCCCGCAGCAAGTACATCAATTGTTTGAGAACCATCGCGGATGCCGGCAAGCATTATAGTGTCCCGAGTCACATCCCCAAACACGTCATCAAAAGGCAAGCGTTCTCCATAATCACCACGGTACACAATTTCCCAGCCCCAGTCATTGAGGACGGTTTCGAGAGGCACATCAAAATGGATGCCGGTGGGGATGTGGCCTGCTGGTGAGACAGTGAGGATTGACAAGAACAGTAATACTGCAATACTTAGAATGTGACGATTGATTTTGCGCATTTTGTTACCTTCCACCTTATAGCTTTATACCTGAAAAGTCGACGCATTTGGATACAGATGTGCAACTATACCGAAAACAACGAGTAAACTCAAGAAGTAAACAGATTTTCGGATAGTTTTCTTGGCATTTTGCTTACATCGCGGTCAAGCGATACGAAATACAGATGCCGGTTATATTGTTGCGAAGTCGGTGAGGATTTTGTCGGCTATTGGGAGGGCCTGGGGGGTTAGGGCTAGGTTTTTGCTTTTGTTTTTGAGGGTTAGCAGGCCTGCGCGTATGTTGTGGTCGATCTCTTTTGCGAAGAGATCTCGGAGGTCGTGGTGCGTGCGGGATTTGTATTCGGCCAGGTCTATGCCTGCGGTTCGGCGGAGGTTGAGGACAGCGGTTTCGCAGGCGGTTTCGAGGTCGGTGGGTGTGTGGGTTTCGGTTTGCGGGGGCAGGTCGTTCTGCTGCAGGGCGGAGATGTAGGCGGGGATGTCGGGGGTGTTGGTTGAGCGAATTCCTTTATAATAGCTTGCGGCGGCGGGGCCTATGCCTATGTACGGGTCGTTGGCCCAGTAGGTGAGGTTGTGGCGGCAGCGGCGGTGCGGGCGGGCGAAGTTGGAGATTTCGTAATGGTCGTACCCGGCGGCGGTGAGCGTGTCGATTGTGAGTTCGTACATGCGGCGGTCGGTCTCTTCGTCGGTCGCGGTGAGTTCGCCCGCTTCGAGGGCGCGGTGGAACGGCGTGCGGGGTTCGTAGGCCAGGCTATAGGCGGAAATGTGCTCGGGGGCCAGCGCGAGGACGGCGTCGAGCGATCGCTGCCAGTCGGCGAGCGTCGAGCCGGGCAGTGCGAAGATCAGATCGAGCGAGATGTTTCCATAGCCCGCGTCGCGGGCGCTGCGGACGGCGGCGGTGATGTCGTCGGCGGTGTGCGTTCGGCCGAGCAGTGCGAGTTCGCGGTCGCAGAACGACTGCGCGCCGACCGACAGCCGGTTGACGCCGTGGTCGCGAAGGCCGGTAAGCAGGGACGGCGTGAGATGGTGCGGGTTGGCTTCGACGGTGAATTCACGGCTGTCGGGCGTGATGCGGAAGTGATTGTGGATCGCGTCGATCAGGCGGAGCAGGTCGGCGGGCGGGATGCAGGTCGGTGTGCCGCCGCCAATGTAGACGGTGGTGATCGGCTGGGCGGGGTCGCAGCGGCGGAGGTGGGCGATCATGGCAGTGACGAGCTCGGCGGTGGTGTGGCGTGAGACGGGTTCGGAGTAGAAGGCGCAGTAGCGGCACTTGGACGCGCAGAACGGTATGTGGCAGTACAGGCCGGCGGGTTCGGGTTGTCGCGGTTGAGCGGTCATGGGTGTGGATTGTAGTTAGTTCGGCTGGGGATTGCAAGTGGGGGCCGGCGGCTTTGGGGCGCAATGAGTCTTCAGATACAACATTGAAACCTGTATTTTACTGTCTCCAAACAGAACAGTATTTCCAGAAAACGCTTCTTGCCGCCGGGAGCAACGTTCAAGGATTTGGGATTGTAACCGATTTGGTTTGCGATTTACAGCATTTTGCGAAAATGTGTTTTTTATGTGGGGGGGGCGTGGGCTGGTGGTGCATCAAGATGGGCTGTGTTGACTGATGTTGTTAGCGTTGGGTTTCCGGACGCGCTGATCAGAACGAAAACAGGTCACTGTGGGGATGTTAAATATATTGCTTTCATTGCGATTTTATGTATAGTTAGAAATTGTGAGTTTTTGCGTTTTCAATTGGGAATAATGTGGAAATGTATCTTGTGTCATCACTGATGTATGCTACTCAACGAATCATTCTTAGGGTAAAAAGGCCAAGCGAGGATAGTTACTGTGGCAGACGCTCTGGCCAAATGGGATGGTTGTTAGCAGATGTGAGGTGGTAAGTTTGGCAAAGATGAAAAATCCGCTGCGTCGCTGGTCGCGAGTGGCAACATTTTTATATTTTCTATATTGTTTTAAAGCTGTATACGATATATACGTGTACAGCGGGAATGATACTGTTCTTGGGAGTCCGGCTAGCAGTGGGGGTTGGATGGCCCCTGTCGTTCCATTTGGGTTCTTAGGCACTGCTGCGTTTTTATGGTTTTATAAGCGTCGTATGCGATATGCCTGGCATGCCTTGATGGCTTCGGCCATTGCGATTCCTTCAGTTTACTGGTTCTGTTCCTATGCCAACATCTATTATCAGGATCCCGGGCTGAATGAAGTGGACTTTGCTGTGTGGCTGTATTTGCTTTGGCACTTCTACGGGCTTAAAAGGCCGTATGAAGATTATCTTGCCAGAGTAGGCTTGCCAAGTTTGTGTTAGATCTGTTGCATATAAGACGGATGGCGTTTTCTTATTGAAAAAACGAATGCGGCGATGCATACAAGCTTTTGGCTAGCTCATCCCATTGCCGAACCGTATACTAGCCAATGCAGGTGCAACTTGTCGCGGATTGGGTTCGTTGCCTCCCCCAATCACTAGCAAACTCCAGCAGTTACCGAACTGCTAGCGAAAAGTTGTTTATCAATTTCGAAAAATGTTTTTTCGAATCGCGAGAGTTCCGATTCCCAGCATTGCGAGTGTGGCTGGTTCGGGTACGATTTGGATGTCAGTATATTTACGTGAAGATCCTTCAAGCCAGTACTTAGCGCCAATGAAATTGTCGGTGGTTAACCCTGCTGATATTTGAGCCCAGGGAGTCAAGGTTCCGGCAGGCCTGCGTACGCCGTTAAGCTCTGCGTAGATAGTCTCGCCTACAAAACCTGTACGCCATTCCGGTATGATGCCGCCATATTCTGCAAATAACGGATTGGTGGGTGAATTGTCAAAAAAGTGGTTTACATCCTCGCTAACTTGACCCGTTTCGCTGTCATAAAAGTCCACGCCTAGTCCAGTTACATTTGCACCATCAGTATCTACAAGAACTAATCCGGTCAGGGTGTTATATTGCACGAGGGGTATGCCGTCCCCGGTGATGAGGTTTGCGGATGCGATTGCGGGTAAAAATGAAAACAGAATGAGGCCCAAAATGCTTGTGCGATTCATTTGTGTTATCCTTAAATTGAGTTTAGTTGATGCACAAAAATAGCATAGCAGGAATTAAGCGTCAAGTATTTCTATTATGAATAGTGGATATTGAAGCAGGGACAGTCATTTAACTTTGGTTGGCCAATTTCTTTCCCAGAACTGCTTCCAATTGAGCCGCTGAGTCGGTTGTCCAGTTACATCTTGCACATATGCATCGATGTCGTCGTCCAGGTATGCTTTTAGAGCCTCTGGATTGCCCCCGTTAATCAACATTTTTCTCACTTTAATGCGCAACTTGATCAACTGATATTCTTCTTCAACCAGTTCTTTCTCCTTTTGGCACAGAGCCGTAGTGCAATCCATTAAAAGCTTTTTATGTAAAGCGTTGCCTATGCCGAGAGATCCTACTGGAAGTGAATCCGAGAGAAGAGATAAGTATTTTCTGGCTGCAAGTTCAGGTGATTCAAGCTCCTCCACGGAATAGGCAAAATCCTGAATAAATTTTAAATTATTTAACAAACAAAGATGTCGGATCAGAAAATCCATCTCTACTGGCGATGTACGCTGAAAAGCTGAAAATTTGGCAGTCCGATCACCAAGCAGCCCCATTTCCTGGACAGCCGTATGTATTCTCGCCTTAAAGCCCCGGGCATAGGTAGTGACCGTCTCGCTGTTGAAAGCTTTTTCACAGGAATTTTTGCATTCGGTCCATTCTCCCTTGCGCCATGCATCTTCTGCAGCTATCATCCAAACAAAGCCGTTATCCGGGCACAGTTCCAAAAGGTCCGTGGGGGTCTGTTTGGCTTTTGCATTGTCATCCAGCGAAGCCATAAACCGGATCAGTGCCGCTCTTTTTGCATGGTAAGGCAGCACTTCTTTACCAGCCGCCCTGGAATCCCACTCGTTTAAAAAGACATCCAGCTTTTCGAGCATTCGTTCTTCTTCGAAAGAAGTTGAGCCAACACAGCTGAATACAAATTCTGCAGCACCAAGTAAACCCTCTTCACTAAAAACTCCGAGGTCCTGAACATCGAGCATCGCTTTCGTAACGGCTTTAACGTCTTTACTATACCCCTCTATTCTGTAATTATCCGATGCCTCCGAGCAACTGGCTAAAGGCATCACGAAACAGAAAACCAAAGTCAAAAATTTATTCACATTAGGCCTTTCGTATTAGCGAAAAGTATGATTGTATTATTCTTAAATTGAATTTAGTTGATGAACCATGATAGCATAGCAGGAATTAAGCGTCAAGTATTTCTGCTATTAATACAGGGACCTGCGAAAAAGGGAAGTGACTGGAGGGTGGATGGGTAACTCAGCAGGTGACTGCCATTGAAAACCGCCGGCTTTGAGATAAATTATGAAACCGGAGCCTCCGTGCATTGGTTATAATCGGGTTTGTTGGCCCTACGATTTTCGCGTGGTCGTCTCGTGGACGCCACAATAACCTTATATACAGGAGGCTCCTATGGACAAGTATATCGGATTTGACATCGACAGCAAGAAAACAGTGGCATGCGTGGTTCAAAAAGGCAAAAAAGATTGTTTCTCGACCTTTGAGACGGATCCTGAGAAGATGAAGCAGTTTCTCAAACAGCAAGGCAGCAGGGGTGATCGGCTGCATCTGACCTTCGAGATCAGCGGTCAGGCAGGATATCTGCACGATCAGCTCAGAGGTCATGTCCAGGATGTGACTGTCTCGAATCCGACACGGATGACCTGGATATACCGCACGAGCAAGAAGAACGACCGGATAGATGCCCGCAAGCAGGCGGTTCTGCTCAGCATTGACGAGGTGCCGAAGGTGCATATGCCCAGACTGGAAGTCCGTCAATGGCGAGTGACGATCCAGCACCGCAGGAAGATGGTCAGCAGGGTCTGTCAGGTCAAAAATCGCATACGGGCGATCATAAAGGCCAACGGCTTCAGTCGGCCCGTGGAGTCTGGAAGCTGGTGGAAGTTGGCCAATCGTTTATGGATGCGCGGTCTTGCGTGCTTTGAAGCTGATGCTGAACAGCTTTGGCGGATGAGTCTTGCGGATATGCTTGAGGAATTGAATATGCTAGAGTCGCAGCTCAAGCGGGTTACGAACTACCTTGACAGGTATCTGGCAGGCCAGAGTGGCGGTAAGCTGCTGATGAGTGTGCCTGGTGTTGGGCCACGCACTGCTGAAGCAATTCTGGCTTATACTGACGACATACGCAGGTTCAGACGAACGAAACAGTACTGTGCTTATTTTGGTTTGACGCCTAAGCTTGATGAGAGCGGCTCTACTCGTCGACTCGGGCATATCAGCAAACAGGGTCCCAGCGTTGTCCGCTGGCTGCTGGTTGAAAGTGCCTGGCAGGCTATCAGGAAGAGTCCTGCGCTGAAGGCGTTTTATGAGAAGGTAATGAACGGGCAGAAGGGTCGCGGCAAGATCGCCGCAGTTGCAGTGGCTCGTAAACTGTTGAGTATAATGCGCGCGATGCTGGTCAATGGTGAGCTTTTTAATGAGGAGCTTGTCGGCCGGTCTTGCGGTTTTGATATGAGAAAATCGGCTTAGGATGTATTGAAGGTTGGCGGGATGAATTTAGAGGACCCTGTACGTGGCGATGCGAACCTCTTGGTATCGCGTCTGAGAGAATAGGGCCTCTTTACCGCAGGCAATTTGATGTGCCGTCTTCGTGATGAGCACGAATAGGAGCGTGGGCAGCCAACCCGAAATACGTCCCGCCGTATTTTCCCCTGCGGCCCCATGGCTGTCGTGAAGGGGCACACAGGAGAAAATACTCTGTATGCATGAATGGATACAAAAATGTTTAGAAATGTTTGCGAGAATCTGTTGACAGGCTCCGGTTCATAGGATCGCCACGTCACCTTCGGCTCCTCGCGATGACAGACGTTTTTCCCGGTTTGCGCTGATGTTGCCGCGGGCTGAAGACCCACACATAACAGGCCTTCGATTTTGCAGGGCGGCATGGGCCAGTTTGGGTGCATGCGTTTGTTTGGTTTGGCTGGTCGCTATGACAGCCGGTGGGTTGATCTGCGTGGTATTGCGCGAGAAAATTTAGAATCGCTTCGCGGTGCTGTTTTATGCTGGGTTCCCGCCTGCGGCGGATGGCAAACTTTGTCGTTGCTCGGGTTGGGGCGTGCATGCGATTATGTTTGGTTTTGCTGGGCGTATTTGTTTGATTTGGCTGGCGTTGGGTTCTCTGGATCCCAAATCAAGTTTGGGATGACAGATCGTTCGGGTTGCCTGGGAGGGGGTTTGCTTTGCACCATTTTATTACTGAGTCGAGGGTCTGGTTGAGGTCGGTGTCGGGTTGGTAGCCTATTGTTCGGCGGATACGTTCGAGGGAGGGGACTCGGCGGAGCATGTCGTCGAATGGTCGGCCGTAGGCTTTCTGGTATGGGATGTAGTTCTTTCGGCTGCTGCTGTTTGTGCGGGCGATGATCATGTTGGCTAGTTCTTCGATGGTTACTTCTTCGGTGGAGCCGATGTTGTAGACGCGGCCCTCGGTGCCTTCGGTGGTGACGAGGGCGATAAGTGCGTCGACGACGTCGCCGACGTAGGTGAAGCAGCGGGTCTGTTTGCCTGTGCCGTAGATGTTTATGGGTTCGTTGGCGAGGGCTGCCTGTACGAAGCGGGGGACGACCATACCGTACTGGCCGACCTGGCGGGGGCCGATGGTGTTGAACAGGCGGGTGATGATGACTTCGAGGCCGAACTGGTCGTGGTAGGCGAGGGCGAGGAATTCGTCGATGGCCTTGGAGCAGGCGTAGGACCAGCGGGAGAACATTGTGGAGCCGAGGACGGTGTCGTCTTCTTCGCGGAACGGGACCTTTTCGCTTTTGCCGTAGACTTCGCTGGTGGAGGTTATGAGGACCTTTTTGCGGTGTTTCGAGGCGAGGTCGAGGATTGTTTCGGTGCCGTGGATGTTGGTCTGTATGGTGTGGACGGGCTTTTCGACGATGAGCTTTACGCCTACGGCGGCGGCGAGGTGGAAGACGATGTCGCAGGATTCGATGAGCGGGGCCATGAGGTCGGCGTCGCAGGCGTTGGCCTTGACGAACTCGAAGTCGGGGCCGGCGTGGAGTTTGGCGAGGTTTTGTGCCCTGCCGGTGCTGAGGTCGTCGACGACTGTTACGGAGTGCTGCTGTTGTACGAGCTTTTCGGCGAGATGGGAGCCGATGAAGCCTGCGCCGCCTGTTATTAGTGCTTTCATGTGTATGCCCTCGTGGTTTAATTATCGTCCCGTGGGGTGATTATACATGAAAAGTGATGAGTTGGGAAGTGTTGTGATTGTTTTGGTCAATCGGTTAATAACGGACTGCATTGAGTTGGGCCGCCGCAGAATTTAACAGCCGCGCCTCCAACGTACTATCCGTTGGGTCCATTCTCGGCGGACCGTGAAATTATGCGGCTGGGGTTGGCAAACGGATGAAGGCTATTCAGGTATTGATCAGGGCATCTGTGAATTGCAGAAGCCTGCGAGTTCGGCAGCGACTTCGTCTATGAGGTCGGGCTGTCTTGCGGCGGCGGCCTTGTTGAGGTCGTGGGATGAGTTTTCGAAGAACTCGATGCCGCTGGTTCCCGCGATGTCGTTGAGGATCTGTGAGACTTTATCGATGAACTCCCAATCGTTTCGCTGGGCGGCACCTTTGAGGGACCGGGAGATTCTGGACAGTTTTTCAAGCAGCGGCCTGAGCTCGGGGGGGAGCTGCTGATCATTCGATCGATTGGTGCTCGAACTTTCTGGGGGGCTGGTATGGGGGAGCATGTCGCTGACGGTATTTGCGAGGGCCTTGCGGGTGAGGGGTTTTGGTAATTGCCTGATGTTTTCAGGATCGGTCGGGAGAGTGTCGGTCCGGCCGAGCAGGATTGCGGGAAGTTCATGTGGAAGAGCCTGGAGCGTCTGTTCGGTGGTCAGGTCGCTGTCGATGATCAGCAATGCTGGCCTGATGCGCTGGAGGGTTTGGAGGAGTTGTGCGGATTCATGGAACGAGCGTAGGTGGTAAGGTGTGGATCCGAGACAGGCTGAGAGGAGCATGCTGTTGTGGGAGTCGTTGGTGAGTACGAAGACTTCGTTTACGGCAGCGGTCGGGGCAGCGATGTGGGCAGGTTGTTTCGGGGCTGCGGGTTTTTGGAAAGACGAGTGCTGCAGGGGCAGATTGATGGTGAAGGTGCTGCCTTTGCCTGGGGCACTGTCGAGATCTATTGTGCCGTTTAGCAGGTCGACGAGTTTTGCGGTGACGGCCAAGCCAAGCCCTGTTCCGCCGTATTTGCTGGAGGTGGTGATGTCGGCCTGGGCGAATGCGTCGAAAATCATTTCCTGTTTGTCGGCGGGGATGCCTATGCCTGTGTCCCGAACGGAAATCGCGAGTGAGTGTTTTCCGTCGGTTTGGATGGCCTGGGCGCAAAGGCAGACGGAGCCTTGTTCGGTGAATTTGACGGCGTTGCCGAGAAGGTTGATCAGGCACTGCTTGAGGCGGGCCGGGTCCGTTTGAACGTTTGCGGGCAGGCCGGGCCTGAGATTGAGCTTGAGGTCGATCCCTTGTGCATTGGCCTGGGGCTTGAGAAGATTGAAGACATTGGTGAGCAATGCTTCGATAGAGACAGGTTCGTTCTGGACGCTCAGTTTTCCGGCTTCTATCTTTGAGAAATCGAGAAGGTCGTTGATCAGATCGAGGAGGCTGTTCGAGGCAGAAGATATCATCTGGACGCAGTGTTTCTGCTGGGTGCTGAGGGGTTCGTCCTGCAGGAGGTCGGCAAAGCCGAGGATGGAGTTTATGGGCGTTCTTATTTCGTGGGTTACACTTGCGAGGAACCTGCTTTTCGTTTCGCTGGCTTTTTGGGCCTTCTCAGCAAGCTCGTTGGCCTCTCTGGCCGATTCGGCAAGTCGAGAGTTTACGGCTTCGAGTTGTTCGCGGGCCTTTGCGAGATTTTCGTCGGAAATTTTTCGGTCAGTGATGTCCAGTGCGAAAACGATAACGCCTGCGATGTCACCGCTGCTGTCTTTGTATGGAATTCGGTCAACGAGTGCATATCTTACATTGTCAAGATGGTTCTTGAAGCATCGCACATCGCCTCTGATGGTCTCGCCGGATTCGATGACGGCCAGGTCCTTGCTTCGGGCGGTCTGGGCGGCTGAGGAAAAGATGTCGTAGTAGTTCTTGCCGATCAGGTCCTTGACCCTTTTGCCTACGGACTCGGCGGCTGTTTTGTTGGCACGAAGGATTGTGCCTTCACGGTCCCGGTACCAGATGGCGGCAGGGACCGAATCGAAAATGGTCATGAAATCGGAACGGGTGTTCTTGAGCAACTGTTCGGAGTTTCTGAGTTTTGATTCCAGGACTTCACAGGCGGAATCAGAGTTCGGCATCCGTGAGGCTCTACTCCGAATCGCATTACAAATGGAGCGGGGGAGTACTTCGTGCATACCCTTGTTCTTGACGATATAATAATCGGCGCCGAGTTTGATGGCTCGGATGGAGGTGTCGTTATCATCATTTCCTGAGATTACAACGATCGACACGTTAGGATCAATATCGCGAATTTTCTCGAGTGTTTCGGTTCCAGCGCTGTCGGGCAGGCCCAGGTCCAGCAATATGTTGTCAAAGCTATTTTCGCGCAAGAGCTGTCGGGCGCTTGCCAGGTTCGGGGCAGCTTGTATGTGGCACCTGGCCAGATCGCTGCTTTTGCGCAAAACTCGTTCGACGAGTTCTCTGGCCGAGGGGTCGTCCTCGACAATCAGCACGCGGATATTCTCTTGATATTGCATATTATGCCTGGTGACTATAGACACGCCTTTGTAATTAGTGCTGGGTTGAGGCGTTGTCTGATTTGTTCCTGTCCATGAAACATTTAGCTATTGCTGAATTTTGTTCAGACGCTTGTAAGACCTTCCTTGATGGCATATTTTGTGAGGCTGGCTACGTTGTGCATCTTCAATTTTTCCATGATATGTTCACGGTGTGAGTCAATGGTTTTTGCACTGACGCTGAGCTGGGCGGCGATTTCTTTTGTCGTAAGGCCCTCTGCGACCATTTGGAGCACTTCTTTTTCGCGAGGCGTGAGTATATCGCGGCCGATCTTTTTGGGATCGGAAATCATGTTCATGTAGTCGGCGAGGACGACTTCGGATGTTCTGGAGCACAGATACGTTTTGCCCTGGAGCATAGTTTCAATGGCCTGTTTGAGCTCTGAGAATGCGGATTCTTTGAGCATGTATCCCAGTGCGCCTGCTTTGAGCATTTTGACGACCATCGACCTGGTGGAGTGGGTAGAAAGGCCCATGATCTTTATATCCGAATTGGCGGCTAGCATTTTTCTGGCCGCTTCGATGCCGTTGAGGCCGGGCATGGAAATGTCCATAATTGCGATATCAGGCTTTAGCTCCTGAACCATTTCGATCGCCTTGCGTCCGTCCGAGGCTTGTCCTACAACTTCCAGATCATCACATTTGCGAATCAAGGCGCAAAGTCCTTCGCGCATGATCTCATGGTCGTCCGCCAAAATTATTCGAGTGGCCATACATTTCTCCATAAATCTGTAATTCAGGTGCGCGGCTGCGATACTGTAAACGCGCACAATCTCCATTTATTATTATATCGGCAAAAAGGTAAAATCCTAACAATATCGCCGCAAAAATGTGCTACATGCTGCCTTGATATTTGTCCGAGGTGATCAGGACAGATAATCCAGGGGCTCGTAACTTTTGTGATTAGCCGCGATTGAGGTTTTCACCTTTTTCAGTTGAGACTTGAGTTGTCTGCTTTGTATATTATCCTCCTGCTGCTTATCGGGTGATGTTTCCGGATCGCTTTGATCGACGGAAAGCTTTCTGTCCCTGTGCCTTTTTGCGTACTCGATGGACCTGGGCAGGCGACGACGCATGAAATCGCCCTTGACGAGGAAATAGTCCGCTCCATGTTCAATGCACCGCAAGCCGATATCCTGATCGTCCAGTGCGGACTGGGCAACGATGGGTATATCCTGATCCATGCTGCGCACCGCGGCAACGGTTTCGATGCCTCGGCTGTCAGGCAAATTGAGGTCGAGGATCATGGCATCAAATTTTTTCTGCAGCAGCAGCGCTTTTGCCGCACCGATATCCGAAGCCATATCAAGTTTGTATGCGGCATTGTCTGCTCGCGACAGTGCCTTCTCAATGAGTCGACGGGCAGCGGGGTCATCCTCGACAAGCAAGACATGTGTTGTGTTCCTGCTCATTTGCCTCCAATCCTAAAACACCATAAGCATCAGTAAAAATACGATGGTACTGTATCTTAAACAGGAATTGCGGGCGGTTCAAGAAGTATTTTAAATGATTATAAAATACATTTGAAGAAAGAATTTATGTCCTACAATAGGTCAAACAGGACCGCTGTATTTGCAGTATGTCCGGTCGGATTCCCAGACCTTAACATGAGCCAATCTTGCCGTTGCGAACTTGTCTTTGAGACAGTCCCATGCGTAGACGGCGATGTTTTCGACAGTAGGGTTGAGTTCGGCGAAACGGTCGACGTCGCTGTTGAGGTTTTTGTGATCGACTTTCGCAATGAATTCGTCGGTTACGACCTTTTCGTAGTCGGCTATGGAGAATTCAGGCGATGCGGCAGGCTTTTCGACGGTCACCTCGATGATGTAGTTGTGGCCGTGGCCCGAAGGGTTGGCGCATTTGCCGAAATGCTGGAAGTTTTGCTCGTCGGAAAACTTTGTGTTCCAGAGCTGGTGCGATGCGGCGAAATCGAATTTTTCTGTGAAGTAGATCATTTCGGCATCCTCGGAAATGATAGAGATTTTGCGGTATGGGTTCAGGTCAAGTGCCAGGCTGTGCAGGGTGACCTCATCGAATCTGTCTTCTATTGCAGCCCAGGCATCTTCCAATATCTCGGTAAGATCGGTGAGGCTGGTATGGGCCCCGCGTCGGAACCTTTCAGTGATCCTGCCTGCGATTACAGGTATGCCGTAGCGGCGGATAATAGTATCGATCTCGGCGACGTTAACCACGAAGCCAGTGTCCGGGTCGAGATCGGAGCAGAGTTCCACCCAGAGGGAGAGGAATACGGCAAGACCTTCTCCGGCGGGCTTTGATGCGAAGGAGTTGCTGCCTCGCGGTGTCTGTTCGAGGAAGGGATTGACCGAGAAGCGTATCTGTCGATTGAGTCTGTGCATTTGGTGTCCTTAGTCGCCGCGTATGAGGCTGAGAACTTCGCTTCGGCTTCGCTGGTCGCTTTTGAATATTCCGCGGAGTGCGGAGGTGACCATCATTGCGCCGGATTTCTTGGCACCGCGAATGGTCATGCAGCCGTGTGTTGCTTCCATTACTACTGCGGCACCCATCGGCTGGAGTTTTTCCATAATGAAGTCCGCGATCTGGCCCGTGCAGCGTTCCTGTACCTGAAGGCGATGTGCGAAAGAGTCGACGATGCGGGCGAGTTTGCTGACGCCGATCACTCGGCCGTCGGGCAGGTAGGCAACGTGGGCCTTGCCGATGAAGGGCATGAGATGGTGTTCGCATACGCTGTAGAACGGGATGTCGCGGAGCAGAACTATTTCGTCATATCGTTCCTGGAAAACGCGGAGGTGCTGTGACGGATCGCTCTTCCAGCCTGCTAGCAGTTCCTCGTACATGCGGGCCACCCGGCTGGGTGTGTCGCGGAGGCCTTCGCGGTCCGGATCCTCACCTATTGCGTTTATTATTTCCTTTACCGCGTTTTCGATGCGGGGCAAGTCGAAGTTGTTTTCGTTGTTGTTTTGCTCTGTCATGTCATTTCCTGATAAAGCTGCCTGGGGATCAGGCATTGGTTACGTATTCGGTGAGCAGGCGAACGCCGAAACCGGGGGAGCCGGGGCTGCCGATCTTCGAGCCGTCCGTGAATATTTCTACGCCTGCGATGTCAATGTGAGCCCATTTTGCGTCGCCTGCGAATTCTTTGAGGAAGGCCGCTGCGGTGCAGGCTCCGCCGCCTTTGCCGCCGGTGTTTTTTAGGTCGGCGATCTTGCTTTTCATCTGTTCGAGGTACTCCGGGCCGCTGGGCAGGTGCCAGACTCGTTCGCCGCTTTTGTCGGCGGCCTGTTTGAGCTGGTCGATGAGCTTGTCATCGCTGCTCATTAGGCCGGCCATGTGTTTGCCGAGGGCGACCACGCACGCGCCGGTGAGAGTTGCAACGTCTACGATGGTGTCGCACTTGAGCTGGGTTGCATGGTGGATGGCATCGGCGAGGATCATGCGGCCTTCGGCGTCGGTGTTCTGTATCTCGACGGTTTTGCCGCTCATGGTGGTGACGATGTCGCCGGGCCGGTAGCTTGTACCGGAGGGCATGTTCTCGGCTGCGGGGATTATGCCGTAGACTGTTGCGGCGGGCTTGAGTTTGGAGATGGCCTGCATCGCGCCCAAGACACACATGCCGCCGCCTTTGTCGAATTTCATGTCGTGCATGCCCGCGCTTGGTTTAAGACTGATGCCTCCCGCGTCGAAGGTGACGGCCTTGCCGACGAGTGCGATATTGCGTTTTGATTTTGTCTTGCCTGTGGGGGAATACTTGAGGACGATCATGCAGGGTTTTGTTGCAGAGCCGCCGCCTACGGCGAGTATGCCGCCAGCTTTTTTCTGCTTGAGCTGTTTTTCCGTTATGACGGTGCAGGTCAGGCCCGGGATGTCGGAGGCCATCTTACGGGCGGTTGATGCGAGCGTTTTGGGATTTATGATGTTGCCCGGTCGGTTGGCGATGGTGCGGGCGAAAGATTGTGCCTGGCCGATGATGTTTCCGGCTTTGGCGCCTTTGCCGAGTTTGCGGGCTGCTGACTGGTCGGCATCGGTGAGCAGGACATTGAGTTTGTTGAGCCGACTGTCTTTTTTGCTGACGAATTCGTCATAGCGGTAGCCGCCCATGTAGATGCCTTCGGTGAGCGTCTGACCGACGTCGGTGAGGTCGAACTTTGCGGGCAGGTCCTGATGGATCGCAAGTGCGAGGGTTCTGGCCTTTAGGTTGACAGCTTTGTCTGCTGCGTGTGCGGCGGCCTTGCGGAGCTTGCAGGAGGCGAGTTCTTTTTTCTCGCCCAGGCCGACGAGCAGTACGCGGGGAGCGGTAATCCGGCCGTTTGTATAGAGTACGGCGGTCTTTCCAAAACCGCCCGTGAAATCTTCCATGCCGAGCAGATTGCCGATCTCGCCGTTGAGCTGTTTGTCGATATCTTTGGCGAGGCCCGCAGGCTTTTTGCTGTCAGAGAATATGCCGACCGCGAGAATATCGGCCTTGATCTGTGAGGGATCGGCTTTGCGTG
The DNA here is from genome assembly GCF_002007645.1 of Anaerohalosphaera lusitana. Taxonomy (GTDB): domain Bacteria; phylum Planctomycetota; class Phycisphaerae; order Sedimentisphaerales; family Anaerohalosphaeraceae; genus Anaerohalosphaera; species Anaerohalosphaera lusitana. The sequence goes on along the minus strand of NZ_CP019791.1, from coordinate 1,016,240 downwards.
TTTTTACGGAAATGTCGATGGCTCTTTTTGGCATGGTCGTGTTCCTCTGTGAAATATATCAGGCTCGTTTTTTGTTCTTCTTGTTGCTCTTGTATTTGAGATAGCTCTCGATGAACTTTTCGATGTCGCCGTCGAGTACAGCGTCGACGTTACCGGTCTGCTCGTCGGTTCGATGGTCCTTGACCATCTGGTACGGCTGCATGACGTAACTGCGGATCTGGTTGCCCCATGCTATCTCGCCCTTGTTGCCGTAGAGTTTAGCGAGCTCATCGTCGCGTTTCTGCTGTTCGAGCATGTAGAGACGGGACTTGAGCATCTTGAACGCCTCGGCCTTGTTTTTGTGCTGGCTGCGGTCGTTCTGACACTGTACGACGATGCCGGTGGGCAGGTGCGTTATGCGGACGGCGGAGCTGGTTTTGTTGACGTGCTGGCCGCCTGCGCCGCTTGCACGGTAGAAGTCGATTCGCAGATCGTCGTCCTTGAGGTCGATGTCGATATCGTCTTCGTATTCGGGCATGACGTCGACCGCTGCGAAGCTGGTATGGCGTCGGCTTTGTGAGTCGAACGGGCTTATGCGTACGAGACGGTGGACACCTGCTTCGCATACGAGTTTGCCAAACGCGAAGGGGCCGGCGACCTTGAGGGTGATCGAACGTACGCCGGCTTCTTCACCGGGCGTGGTGTCGAGCTCTTCGAATTTGAAGTCATTCTGCTCGAAATAGCGGGTGTACATGCGGAGGAGCATGGAAGCCCAGTCGCAGCTCTCGGTTCCGCCTGCGCCGGCGTGGATGCTGAAAAAGCAGTTCCGCATGTCGTCCGGGCCGGAGAGCATGGCTGCAACTTCGATGCGGTCGCAGCGCTTTTGCAGTTTTTCGGCATCTTCGGCGACGGACTGGAGGACATCCTCATCGCCTTCGTCTTCGGCGAGGATTAGCAGTTCCTGCAGGTCCTGGACCGAATTGGTGACTTCCTGGGCGGGTTCGACCATCGATTTGACGGCGCTTAGGCTGGTGACGATCTTCTGGGCCTGTTCGGGATCGTCCCAGAAGGAGGGGTTGGCCATCTTTTTTTCGTAATCCTGCTTTAGAGCGATCTTTGAAGGCAGGTCAAAGCCACTCCCGGATGTGTTGCACCCGGGCCTCCAACTCGCTGATAGTTGATTTGAGTTCTGTGATCTCTACCACGGAGAAAAACCTTTCTTTTGTGATTATCATGTTGTTGGCTGGACTTGCTTAAACAGCAAAAATGCAACAGCCAACTGGGTTTATAGCAGAAAAAGCGGGTGTTTGCAACGATAGTTATGCTTTTGGTGTATACCCTGCTTGATATTCGATGGAACGGACGGGATGTTCTGAATTTGGGCGGATGGCTTGGGAGAAAAGTGCCGGTTTAAAGCGAGAGGGCCGAAAGACCAACACGTCTTGAGGTCCAGCAGAGATTGTATAGGTCAAAAAAAGCCCGCTCACTGACCGTGAACGGGCTTTTAGTTTTTTGGTTTTTCAGCAAATTATTTGCGTCTGCGAGTCAGAACCAGGGTTCCGAAGCTGAGAAGTGCTATGCTGGTGGGCTCGGGAACCGCGGCGACTACGTCGACCGTACCTGTTTCGCCATTCTGGACGATCGCCTGACGGGTAGTCCATTCATCGGTGCTTTTAACCAGAAGTACGGCGCTGGTTGTGCCGGGTGCCAGATCGGAAAAGGCGAATGCCGAATTAAACTCGAACTGGACGGAATCTCCAGCGGCGACTTCGGCATAGAACGGAACTACGTCGATATTAGAGTCGAATTCGAAGGGCAAGGCCATGGTGGTGTAAGCGAGGCTGCCTTGAATTATGCCCGGAAAATCAGGCACGACGAAATTTTCGAGGGTAACATCGCTCTGATTGAAGAGCTGATAGGCGTATACATACTCGCTGCCATCGGAATAGACCGAGCTTGTAACGCCAACACCGGCCAGATCAGTATTATCCACACCAGCGTTAATGCTGTAGAGGAGCTGGTAGGCGCTGAAGTCGATCTGGTCGAAATTTGCGGTCGGGCCTGCGAAAGATATGCACGGCAAGGAAATTAGAGCTGCAACTGCTATCACTAGAATCTTTTTCATCGTTACTCCCCATTTTCTCAAAAACATTACCACATTCAGCACACACATTCTTGTCATTCGCGATTATACCATTTGTGGTAGGGTCGCGCCAATCTTTATTTTAGGATTTCAGGAGTAGTGCTCCCCGAAACAGGAAATTTTTCGCATTCTTTTGTTAGTGGCGCATTAGCAAGTCCGTTTTTTTCGCGATTTATGCACACACAAATCGGCACATTTAGCTTTTCACTTGCGGGCTGTCGGTTTAGGATGTGTTCAAAGTGAAATTTACGATCAAAAAGAGGAAAACGATGGCAAAAGAGCGATCTCAGTATCAGAAGAACGTGATTTCCAGATATTACGAAAATCTGGACAATATAATGCTTTCCAAGCTGCAGGAACTTGTAACGGAGCTTTATCTGGCGGATTCTAAGGCCAAACAGGATCGGCTATGGGAACGTGTGGAAAAAGCGATGGTCAAGCTCAAGATCAAGCCCGCAATGATCGAGCACATTATGAGCCAGAGATCGGTTACGGTGCTGGCGAAGAACCTGGAGGACTGGCTGAAAGCGTCGAAGAAATAAGTTTTTACGGCTAATCAAAAACTATTTGCGAATTCAGGCCAAAAATTGGGTAGCCCGGCACAAGTATGTGCGTATAATGAAAAGTATGGCGTAAATTGATTTGAAGACTTATTTTTGATAGGGGTGCTATTATGTTCAGGAATTTAGGATTAGCAACGCTTGTGGTTATATTGAGTGCCGGCGTGTTGATGATGAGCGGGTGCGAGAGCAAATCACAGACAGGCGCACTGATCGGTGCGGGTGCTGGTGCGGGTATCGGCCAGGCCGCTGGAGGCGATACTGAAAGCACACTGATCGGTGCAGGCATAGGCGGGGCCGCAGGTTATCTGCTCGGCAAACATCAGGAAGACAAACAGGAAGACGAAGATGAACGCGACCAGACATATCGGAATATCCAGAGTGACACTGTTACGGTATGGGTAACCAACAGCAACGGTTCGAAGACACCCGTGACTCTCGAGAAAGAAAATAACGGCTATGTCGGGCCGAAGGGCGAGTTCTATGAGACTATGCCGTCGGAAGCTGATCTGCGGAAAGTTTACGGCTTCTAACGGTTTCAGCGGGCAGAACATGATTACAGAGAATGATTATCAAGAGGAATTTGTGTAAAATTTCGCGAATTTCATTGAAAATCACGTGTTGAGCCGTATAATTTGCGGTTTTGACCATTTGAAGACGTTTCGATTCAGATAATTGGACAGTACAATGAAAAAAGGCATTCACCCAAAATACGATAATGCGAAGGTTCGCTGCGGTTGCGGAAATACTTTCGAGACACGCAGTACGGTAGATGACATTCACGCGGAAATCTGCTCCATGTGTCATCCGTTCTATACGGGTAAGCAGAAATATGTTGATACTGCAGGGCGTATCGACCGCTTTAAGAAGAAGTACGGCGGCGACTACTTCAAGAAAAAAGAAAAGAAGTAGCTATACTTACAACCACAACTTGCGCTGTTGGTCATGGTCTTACAGGTTATGTATCGGCAGCGCAATTTTTTTGTCCATTGCGAGCCCCCTGCTCACTCGATACCGCCCGAATCTGTAAAACGCTTTTTTGTTTGTCAAACATGCTTTCTTCGGTGTCGTATCAGCTCTGGAAACATGAATGTAGGTTTTATGCAGAGGTTTATGTATGTCTGATGAAAATAGCGGACTTCTGGCCAAACTCAGAGAACTGGACGAGCGGTATGCCCAGATCGAAAAAGAGATGAGCGATCCTGAGGTTGCGAGCAATGTCGAGAAGGTGGTTTCACTTAGCAAGGAACAGGGCAAACTCAGACCGATGGTTGAAAAGTATCGCGAGTATGCCGAAGCGGTACAGGGGGTTGAAGAGAGCGAGGTAATGCTGAACGATCCGGACGTTGATCCGGAGTTCGCGGAGCTGGCGAAGGCGGAGATCGAGGAACTTTCGGCAAAGCGAGACACCCTTATCGAAGAGATCAAAGAGACGCTGGTGATGGCGGATGACGCTTCTATCGGGTCGATCATCATGGAGATACGGGCGGGCACCGGCGGTGACGAGGCGGCGTTGTTCGCGCGTGACCTGGCGGCTATGTATACGCGATATGCGGAGAAGAACGGCTGGAAGGTCGAGACGATGGAAATGAGCGCGAATGAGCTGGGGGGCTTTCGCGAGGTCATATTGAATATCAAGGGCGACGGTGTGTGGGTCGATTTCGGTTATGAGAGCGGCGGACACAGGGTCCAGCGGGTTCCTGAGACGGAAACGCAGGGGAGGATACACACCTCGGCGGCAACGGTTGCGGTATTGCCCGAGCCGGAGGAAGTCGAGGTAGACATCGACCCGAACGATGTGGTTGAACACGTCAGCCGTGCGGGCGGTCCGGGCGGCCAGAGCGTGAACAAGACAAACAGCGCGATCAAGCTGGAGCACGTGCCCAGCGGCATCACGGTCAGTATGCGGGACGAGAAGAGTCAGCACAAGAACCGCTCGAAGGCGTGGCGGATTTTGCGAAGCCGGCTGTACGAACACCAGATGCAGGAACTCAACCAGGAACGCGACCAGCAGCGAAAGACGATGATCGGGTCGGGCGACAGGTCGCAGCGTATCCGTACGTATAATTTCCCGCAGAACAGGTTGACAGATCACCGCATCAACCTTTCACTGTACAGCCTGGATAAGGTCATAATGGGCGAGCTGGACGAGGTGGTGGCTGCCTTGAAGGAGCACGACAAGCAGGAAAGACTGAAAAACCTGTAACTTCATGCCTGGTTGTGCGTGGTTGGTTGAGACCGAGCAAGCATCGGGGAGCTGGTGCAGGATAGTGTTTGACAATTAAAAGCAGCAATCGAGGACCAGGAGAAACGAGATGATCGCAGTTGTTACGGGCATGGTCGGCATCGACAAGAAGCAGTACCTCGAAGAAGTGGTCAGACTTGCGAACGAGAGGGGTAAGCAGGTTACGCTTTGCAACGTGGGGGATATGATGTATGCCGAGGCGCCGGATATCGCTGCGGGGAGGATTTTGGACATTCCACTGCAGAGACTACGGTCACTTCGACGAAGCATCATCAAGGACATCATCGCCAAGGCACGGAACGGCGAGAACATCATCATCAACACGCACGCCACGTTCAGGTGGAGGCACGGGCTGTTCAGGGCCTTCGATTTCGACCAGATGCGTCAGTTGGACGCGGACTATTATATCTGCATGGTGGACAGCGTGGATGCGCTGCACGTGAGGCTGCTGGCGGAACATCCGATCAATCATACGCTCAAGGATCTTCTGGTCTGGCGTGAAGAGGAAACGATCGCGACGGAGCTGATGAAAGAAGGCGTAAACGAGGACGCCGGGTATTATATACTTGCGCGGGGTGAGGACAAAACCACTATCGAGAGCTGCTACCGGATGATATTTGAGCCTGAGCGTAAGAAGGCTTATTTGAGCTTTCCGATGACGCACGTGATGGATATGCCGGAAGTGCTGGAGGAGATCGCGGATTTTCGTGGCAAGATGAAAGAGAGCTTTACGTGTTTTGATCCGGGGGATCTGGAAGAGGCGTACCTGCCCTACCGGGCGAAGCGGGCGGCGCAGAGCGGTCAGGATTTCATCGAGCTGCACGCGCTGGGACGGAAGGTGCGGCTCGATCTTGCGGAAGCTATAAATGTGGAGAAGGATATCAGCAGCCAGACGTATACGCGGGACTTCGCTTTGATCGATCAGAGCAATATGATCATCAGCTACATACCGCATCTGGGCGAGGGCCGGGCGGCGATAAGCAGCGGTGTGGAGCGGGAACTGCAGCACGCGCACGAGGCGGGCAAGGAAGTTTATGTTATCTGGCCGAGCCCGAAGGATCCGTCGGTATTCGTTACGCAGACCGCAACGAAAGTATTCAGGTCGCTGGATGAGGCGGCAGGGTTTTTCACTGATTGAACGGGAGGGAATCATAATGACGGATAAAGAACTTGCAGCTTACATTGACCACACATTGCTCGATCCGGTAGCGACTAGGGGAGAGATCGAACAGCTTTGTGATGAAGCGATAGAGTACAGATTTCACAGTGTGTGCGTTCTGCCCCGCTGGACGTCGCTTGCTGCGGAGAAGCTGAGGGGCAGCGAAGTTGTCGTGGACGGAGTTGCGGGGTTTCCATTCGGGGCGGATTCTGCGAAGATAAAGGCTGCACAAACGAAAGAGGTGATAATGGCGGGGGCGGACGAGATAGACATGGTCGCCGATCTGCCTTCGATCATCGAGGGTAACAGCCGATATCTCAGACGAGATATCCAAGCGGTTATGAAGGTTTGCAGGTCGTTCAGACCGGCGGTCGTGCTGAAGGTGATCATCGAAGCGTCAGCACTGACCGAGAAACAGATACGTTTTGCCTGCCAGGAGTGCGAGGATATTGGGGTGGACTATATAAAGACAAGCACGGGCATGCACAAGAGCGGCGGAGCGAGTGTCGAGGCAGTTCAGATAATGGCTGAGAGTGCACCGGGATGCAAGATCAAGGCGGCTGGGGGGATACGGACGGCTGATGATGCTGTTGCGATGATCGAGGCTGGCGCGTCACGGATCGGCTGCAGTGCCTCGGTGCGGATCATAGAAGAGTTCAGGCAGGCGAACAGGTGAGGACGGAGAAGCAGGCGAGGTGAAGAATTGCAAAGTAAAGATCAAGCGGGTGGAATTTGCGGCAGAGCTTGAGGGGGTTACGGAGGTTTTTGCGAAACTTGACGGTGCCGCTGTTCTGGGGGGCAATGAGGGAGGATGCGGGGCGAACCGGTTTTCGGCGTGGATGGCTGAGCCGGTGGAGATTTTCGAATTCAGGCTGGGCGAGGACGATCCGTTCGGGCGGCTGGAGAGCGTTCTGGGCAAGTACAAGCTGAGTGGGCCGATGCCTGAGGATCTGCCGGCGGGGATGTTCGCGTGCGGATGGGTTGGATTTTTCGGGTATGAGCTGGGACGGTATATCGAGTCGATCCCGGATACTGCGGTGGACGATCTTGGGCTGCCGGTAGTCCGGCTGGGGTTTTACGATCGGGCGGTATGTTATGACCATGTGAATCGAGAGTGGTACGCGGCTGCGGGGGAATTTGAGGGGGAGGAATGGACTGCAGAGGAAAAATTTCGTGAACTCGAAAAGCTGATCGAACGGTCCTGTGAATGCCGTGCAGCGACTGATGCAGATGCGGACATGGAAGGGGTCGAGCCTGCGAATATCGAGTGCAACATCAGTCGGCGGGAGTATTTCGATGCGTTCGAACGGATCAAGGAGTACATACACGACGGGGATGTTTATCAGATCAATTTTTCGCAGCGTTTTCGGTGTGACTATGCTGCGGATCCGGTGAAGCTGTATCAGTGGCAGAACAGGCACAATCCCAGTCCATACGCGGCGTTTATCAAGGGTGAGGAGTGGTCGGTGGTGAGCGCTTCGCCTGAGCTTTTTGTGCGTGTGCAGGACGGTAAGATCAGCACAAAGCCTATCAAGGGGACGCGGGCCAGGGTCAGCGGAGCGGACGCTGAGCGAATAAACAAGAAGCATTTCGATCAGCTAGCGGGGTGCGAGAAGGAACAGGCAGAGCTGAACATGATAATCGATCTGGAGCGGAACGATCTGACGCGGGTTTGCAGGTACGGGACGATAAAGGTCGTTCAGCCGAGGACGATCGAGGCGTATCCGACGGTGTATCATGCTGTTGCGACGGTTGAGGGCGAATTGCGGGAGAAACAGGGGCGGGGGACGGTTTGCGATATTTTACGGGCGATGTTTCCGGGCGGATCGATCACGGGGGCACCTAAGATACGCTCGATGGAGATAATCGACGAGCTGGAACCGACGGCACGGAGCGTGTATACGGGCAGTATCGGGTTTATCGGGCTGGACGGCAGTGCGTGCTTGAATATTGCGATCCGAACGGTTATCATCAGGGGCAATTCCGCGTACGTGCAGACGGGCGGCGGTGTTGTGGCTGATTCGCAGCCCCAGGCGGAATGGGACGAAACGATCACCAAGGCGCGGGCGCTGCTGGCGGGTATCGCGGCGGTTGGCCGGACGCGGGTGAGTGATCCTGAAATTAAAGACGGAAAGTAGGTCATGGAAAAGGTATTCCTTAACAATAAACTGGTCGATGCGTGCGATGCGAAGGTGTCGATCTCTGACAGCGGGTTCCTGTATGGAATGGGACTGTTTGAGACGATGCGGGCGGTCGAGGGGAAGGTTTTTGCGCTGGACGATCATCTGGACCGGCTGTTCGCAAGTGCGGAGAAGCTGAGTATTTTCAATCCGCACAGCAGGGAATTCATCGGCGATGCTATCGGGCAGGTGCTGGAGGCGAACGAGCTGGAGGATGCGCGAATCAGGCTTACGCTTACGAGCGGGCCGATGAATGTCGGTGCGGACGAAGAGCCGGAACCGACGCTGGTGATAACGGCGACGGATTTTGCGCCGTATCCTGCGGAGTTTTATGACAAGGGTGTGAAGGTGATCATCAGTGATTATCGGCAGAATCCGCTGGATCCGGCGACGGGGCATAAGACGATCAACTTCTTTTCGCGGCTGATGGTGCTCAAGGATGCGCACAAGAAGCAGGCTGCTGAGGCGGTATGGTTTACGAATGATAATCTTGTTGCCGAGGGGTGTGTGAGCAACGTGTTCATCGTAAAGGACGGCAAGGTATTTACGCCGAAGACGAGTACGCCGGTGATGCCGGGGATAGCGAGAAAGCATGTGCTGGGGCTGGCGAAGGCGGAAGGGATCGACGCGCAGGAGAAGGATCTGACGATAAATGATCTGCTCGGTGCGGACGAGATATTCGTTACCAACGTGATAATGAAGGTGCTGCCGGTGATCGCGGTGGAGGCTCATGATGTTGGTGAGGGCAAGCCGGGCGAGGTGACGAAAACTCTACTGGATATGTTCAATAAACAGCTTGGAAGTGTTTAGAGCAATCGGAGGAACGCATGAAGGTTAAGGATATTGGACGAGAGATAAACGCGATCGCACCGCTGGGGCTGGCGCTGGACTGGGACAATGTCGGGTTGCTGGTGGGTGACGAGAATGCGGACGTTAAGAACGTGCTGATGACGATCGATCTTACGAAGGGTGTGCTGGCGGAGGCGAAACGCAAGAAGGTCGATATGATCATGGCGTATCATCCGGTGATCTGGGACGGGCTCAAGAAGGTGACCGCGAGCGGTGAGGGGTCGATCGTTTACGATCTGGTGCGGTCGGGCATAAACGTGTTTTCGATACATACTGCGTATGATATTGCGATGGGCGGGGTGAATGATGCCCTGGCGGAGATAGTCGGCATCGGTGATGCTGAGCCGATCGGAGATTTTGTCGAGAACCCGGCGGGAGATTTTTACAAGGTTATCGTGTTCGTGCCTGCCAAATCCGTGAACAAGGTGGCGGACGCGATGTTCAAGGCGGGTGCTGGGCAGATCGGCAATTACAGCAAGTGCAGCTATCGGTCGGATGGTCAGGGCACGTTTTTGCCGATGGAGGGATCGAACCCGGCAATCGGCGAAAAGGGCAGGCTCGAATATGTGGACGAGATCAAGGTCGAGTCGATCGTGCCGGGCGGTAAGCTGGAGGGTGTTATCGGGGCGATGGTGAAGGCGCATCCGTATGAGACGCCGGCGTATGACGTGTTCCGTGAGTACGGCATCGGCGGGAAGATGGGGCTGGGACGTATGGGGGAGCTCGAAAAGGCGGGCAGGCTGGATGATATCGTTGCGAATATTAAGAAGGTGACCGGCGCGAAGGCGCTGGGGATGATCGGGCCGGAGAAGAAGAGGGTACGCAAGGCGGCGGTTTGTGCGGGCTCGTGCGGGAATATCGTGAATACCGTGATGAAGGCGGAATGCGATATGTATCTTACGGGGGAGCTGAAGCATCACCAGGCACTGGCGGCGCAGGAGGCGGGGTTGACGTGTATTTGCCTGTCGCACAGCGTGTCGGAGAGATTCGCGTTGAAAAATCTTGCAAAGGAGTTGAAAAAACGGCTGGGGGATGTGAAAATACAGCTTTCGAGAAAAGACGCTGACCCATTCAGGTGGAAGAATATATGAGCGAAGAACATAAGGACATGGCCGTCCCGCAGGGTGACGATTTAGAGAGCACGGAAGGTTTGGACGAGGGTGCTGTGGGCGATGATGCTGAGGTTGCTGAGGATAGTTCTGCGGCTGATGGAGCTGGTGATACCGTGGATGAGCAGGTGCAGGCGGCGGGTGACGACAGCGGTGACGATGCAAATGCTGAGGCCGCGAAGGCACTAGAGCCGGACAGCGAGGAAGAGGCTGCGGCTGATGATGAAGCAGGCGAAGAAGGCAGCGGCGGGGTCGAAGAAAAAGTCGAAATTGCGGAGCAGGTGGAGTCAGGGGATGAGGTCGCAAGTGTTGATGATACTGCCGACAGTGCCGAAGGAGAAGAAGCCGGCGAAGCGGAACTGAGCGAGGGTGCGGAGTCGGCAGAGACAGAGGAAGGTGGAGAAATTGAAGAGGCCGAGGAGAAGGAGGAAGAAAAAGGGCCAGAGGAGATACTGACGGTGGAGGATACCGAGGTCACGGTGCAGTCGGTGGTTGAGGCGATTTTGTTTGCGAGTGATGAGGCGATAACGGCCAATCGGCTGGTGAGCATTATCGAGGCGGGCAGCGTCAAGCAGGTCAAGGCGGCGATCAGGAATCTCAACGAGAAGTACGAGCAGACCGGTGCGAGCTTTCGGATCGAGAAGTTGGCGGGCGGGTTTCAGATGATGACGCTGAACGCGTACAATCACTGGCTGGGCAAGCTGGTGAAGGTTCGCACGGATTCGAAGCTGTCGCAGGCGGCGCTGGAGACGCTGGCGATCGTTGCGTACAAGCAGCCGATCATCCGGGCGGACGTCGAGGCGATACGCGGGGTGAGTTCGGGGGAGATGATACGCAGTCTGATGTACAAGGGGCTGGTCAAGATCACGGGCCGGGCGGAGATACTGGGCAGGCCGATGCTTTACGGGACGACGAAGAAGTTTCTGGACTGTTTCGGGCTGGCGTCGCTGAAGGACCTGCCGAAGATCGACGAGCTGAAAAAGCCGCAGGAAGAGTAGGCTAACACGCCGAGCATTATTGCAGCAATTTGGCGACTTCCTTCGCGAAGTAGGTGATTATGATGTCGGTGCCTGCTCGTTTGAAGGAGAGCATCGTTTCCATGATGGTCGCATTGTGGTCGATGAGTCCAGCTTCGGCGGCGGCGTTTAGCATCATGTATTCGCCGGAGACGTTGTAGGCGGCAATGGGCAGATCGAAACGGCGGCGGGCGTTTGCGATGATGTCCAGGTATGCCAGCGCGGGTTTGACCATGATGATGTCGGCGCCTTCTTCGATGTCCTGCTGCATTTCACGCATTGCCTGTTTGCCGTTGGCGGGGTCCATCTGATACGCTCTGCGGTCGCCCCATGCGGGTGAACTGCCGGCAGCGTCGCGGAACGGGCCATAGTAGGCGCTGGCGAATTTTGCGGAGTATGACATGATGCCGACTTGTTCGAAGGCTTTTTCGTCGAGCAAGCGACGGATGGCGTTTACCCTGCCGTCCATCATGTCGGAGGGGGCGACCATGTCGGCGCCGGCGTTGGCGTGAGCGAGAGCTGTCTTTGCGAGCAGAGCGATGGTCCGGTCATTGTCTACCTTGCCGTTGCTTATGACTCCGCAGTGGCCGTGGTCTGTGTAGGCGCAGAGGCATACGTCGGTGATTATGAGTAATTCGGGGACGGACTTTTTGATATTGCGGATGGCGTTGCAGAGGGGGCCGGACTCGTTCGATGCGTCGGAGCCGGTTGGGTCCTTGGTTTCGGGCAGGCCGAACAGCATGATCGCGGGGATGCCCATATGGGCTATCTCTTTAGCCTCTTCGATGATCTTGTCGGGCGAAAAATGGAAGCAGCCGGGCATGCTTTTGATGGGCCTTTTGACGGATTCGCCGGGGCATACGAAGAGCGGGTAGACCAGATCGTCCACATTAAGCGTGGTCTCGCGGACGAGCCTGCGGGTTGCGTCGTTATTGCGTAAGCGTCTCATGCGAACGGTTGGAAACATGATGTATCATCCTTTTTTGTGATCGATTCTTATTGTGCTTGCTGCGCAAGCGACTTGATAAAATCAATTAAACCGTAAAAGGGTTCGATTCGCAATATTTCTTTGTTGGCGTTTACGGCATCCCGGGCTCTTCTGATATGCGCGGTGATATCTTTTTCAGGTCGGTTCGATATGACCGCATCATGAGCCTTGCCCAGCTCGGTTCCAATTCGGGACAGTTCGGCCTTGGTGTTTTGGGAAGCATTCGTCAGTATGCCCGCCGATCCGCAGCACAGGGCGTAGAGATAGGATCGAAATGCTGTCTGTTTGGCCGCCCTGGTGTCGTGTTGCTGGTTTACTTCGCACGCCAGTGCCGCGGCTGTAACACTTGCGACTGTATCAGCGGTCAGACTCATTAACTCAGTATTTTTAAGCTCGCATATGAGCTGGTATGCCAGTGAGTAAAGATAATCGCCAAGGACGATCAAGTAAGTGGCATCTTTGTCAACCTGCTCATAGCTATCATTGAACGCATTTTCATGAATGGTCAAACCCATGTCCAGAGCCTGCATCGCAGCGGCGAGTTTGACGGCTGTTTGCTTTTGTTCTAACGCATCTGGTGTGGCACAAGCTTGAAACGCGGTCAGGCAGCACAATGCAGGCATTAACTCATCGGGGGTTCGAGCGACCGTATCGGCAGCTTCTGCGATTGCGCTGCATTTGGATTCACTGAATTCTTCGCGCAGAAGGTTTGTGACATTAGCAAGCGATCCGCAGGCATTGTCGAACGTGCGAGCATCCTCAGTCATTGCAGTCTTCCTCGGTCTGTGGGCTGAACCTTGCGTCGAGTTTGAAAAGACGGCTGGCGGGCAGGTCGAGTATGTCCGCGTCTGAGAGATTCAGTGCATCTTTGATTTTTTTGAGAATGTATTCTATATCGTTTCGGGCGGGCGCTATGACGGTGAACCAGACATTGAATTCGTCCGCGCGTTCGTAACTGTGCGTTATCTCGGGTATGTCGGCCATGATCGACGCGGCGGTCGGCACCTGGTCTGAAGGAATTCTAACAGCAGCCAGCGTGCTTTTATAGCCGAGTTTGCGGCTGTCGAGGCTGAAGCCAATGCGCCGGATCATACCATCTGCAAGCAGTTTGCGGGTACGCTCCAAAAGCACATCGACAGAGAGGCCGAGGTTTTCCGCGATACTATCATACGGACGCTGGGCGATGGGGAAGTCCTGCTGCAGTGCTGAGATTATTCTTTTGTCGAGATCGTCCAAGTTTAGGCTTTCTATCATTAGCGTGTAAATAGTTTATCATTACTGAGTCGGCAGTGCATCGAAGACCAGCACCTCGAATGGTTTGAGAGTCAGTGCATGCGGCTGGTTTGCGTGAAGTTCGAGTTTCTGTATGCGCTGATCCTTGTAGGGGCTTTGCAGTTTATAGCTGGACGGCGCGTCATCGGGCAGTTCGAAGAATTCGTCAAGATCGACTTTGATCGTTTTCTCCTGGTCGTCAGGATTGCGAAGCCCCAGTACAGCTTTGTCAGCGGACCAGCTTGCCCAGCCGTAGGGTTCAAGAACTGCGGGATTGCCGCCGACCCAGTGGGTGTCGGCCATTATGTCCTCGTTCTTCTCGTACCATTTGTAAGCCTGGGCGACCTGCTTCCACGCGGCATCGGTCATCAGATCCGGGCTGAGGTAGAGTTCCTGCAGATTGGGACCTGCTGCGAAATATGAGCGGGCCTCGTTCTTGAGGTCCGCGCCGGCTTCGCTTATGTTTTTGCCCTGGAAATGATAGCCGAGGACCAGGCCGTGATGCATGATGGAACTTAGAGGGTAGAGCGGGGCCTGTTTGACGACGCGGTTGTAGCACTCGGCATCACGGAAGGTGATCCAGCGTTCGCGTATGTCGCCCTTTCCTGTCCAGCCTACGTCCGCACCGCTGCGCCAGGTGGAATCGACATGGTTCAGCCAGAATGGTGAGGGCCAGGTGCCGACGGTCACGTTTATGAATACATCCGGGTTCTCTTTGCGAAGGTCACGAGCGAGACGGAGCAGCGCCATGAAGTGCGGGCTGACGCCTGATCCTGCGCGGTCCCACTTGAAATAGTTGACGCCGTATTCGTTCATGAGCGACAGGCATTCGTCCCGATACCATTTGTAATAGCCGGGTTCGGAAAGATCGAGCTGATGGGAGATCAGGCCCATATTTTTGGCGTGCTCGGTACGTTGGCCTGCGCCGCTGTAGCCGCCCAGAGGTGATATCCAGATACCGAGATGGGAATCTATGCTGTCGAGGGCTTTTTTGACGGGGGCGAAGCCGTTGGGGAATTTTTTCTTGTCGACTTCCCACAGGCCGACATTGAAATCGTCCCAGCCGTCGTCGATGACAAACGAATCGATCTGAACATCGTACTTGTCAATGAGGTTCTTTTCGTATGCCTTAATGACCTCGATCAAGCCGCTTTCAGTTGGGTTCAGACCGAGATCATACCAGCAATTGTAATGCAGGAACGCGTGGTAGGGGTTGGCGCGTTCGCGTTCGAGGTAGTAGAGGAAGCTTCTTCGAAGCTGTCCTTCGGGATATGTGCCTGCAACGGTTGAGAATGTGTATGCATTTGATTTATCCACAGTCAGCTTGCATGCGAAGCCGCTTTTGAAACCGGAAGAATCGATGACGTTGGTTGTGACGGGCAGTTCGACGCCAAAGAACATACTGTCGTTTGCAACAGGGCTGCCCGGGACGCGTCCGACTTGTTGAGCACCGGTGATACGACGGTCAAAAAGCTCAAGCCCGGTTATGGCTGTGCTGCCGGTGTCCGTGGAGAGAGTCAGTGTTTCCCGGACATAGTTTGAGTCTTCACGCAAACTCGCGGTCCAGTCGACTTCCAGAGGTCGGGTTTTGTGCTTGAGAACGGCCTTGATCCGGGCACGCACCGTTCCTTTATGGCCGGCAATTGACAGCTTCGGAAAACTTTTGATACTGAAATCTTCAGATGTAATGTTAAATGCCGGGTACTGCTGCGGCTTCTTCTGTATGATCGCTTCGCCCGCTTTGCTGGAGACGTCAAAAGTGTATTGAGCGGTCCTGCGGTTTAGCAGGATGAACCGGCCGTCCTCCCATACAAGCGCGATACCTGGGGACCATGACATTGCCTTGTCGGTGCCCTTTTTGATCCGGCACTGAACGGCGGTCACATTTTGCGGAAGATGCTTTTCGATGAAACTGGCCGTGTTGGCGGCTGCAGTGATGGTTGTCATTTCGGAAACGAGGTCGATCCGGGTGCCTTCGGTTTTGGAAACCTTCTTTCGCCAGCCGGGATCGTCAAACGATACTGTGCGAGTATCCGTGTCGGTTGAGACCTCGAAATCCGTGTAGTACGAAGTGCCTATCTGGCCAATATCCACATAGTCATTCAAAGAGGCCTGCAGATCCATCTTACCGAGCCGAACAGCGGTTGGCCGGCCGGGGAAATCCGTCCTTGGGTAAGATTTCACAACTGTCCACGAATCGCCATCATGTGAGATGACGGCATCTACACTGTTGCCTTTTACCTGTATGCCGAGGTAGAGCCAGTCAGTGCTTTTTGGTGCATCCTTTGCCACTGTAGAAATCTTGAACAGGCTAGTATTCTGCTGGGACCATTTGCGGCCGGTGATCTTGTTTACGATCATTTCCGGCTTTAGAGAGTCATCCTGAATCTTCCAGGAAGCAGATATGACGTCATTTTGAAGAATAAATGCGTTACCGTCTTGCGAGGTCTTGGGTTTACCAGGCTCAGATCCGACCCATTCGGCTGCGAATAGGGACGGAACAACGCATGACAATAAAAACAGCATTAAAAAAGCTCGCTTGGACATATCTTTCTCCATGGTATTAGTTCACACTCTTTTCACTATCGCAGGCAACTTGGCGGGAACCATGCTGGTTTATCCGCATGCCATTATTAGAAGCGGTTTCAAAACTCAGATTTGAAAAAGCTTCTAGAAAATCATCTTACCTGTTAGCCCAGCGGGTGTCAATGCAGGGTTTTAACAAGCGCTTTGTTATTGACCATGCCGGCGGGGTGCCTTATAAATGTTCACTTGAGAATCTATCTTTCAAGGTTATTTCCAGGGTAATAATGAAACGCAACAAGGTCTATTTGATAGGCACCGGGCCGGGTGATCCGGAGCTGCTTACGATCAAGGCGCAACGGCTGATCGGCCGAGCGGATGTGATATTGTACGATCACCTGATACCTTTGGAGGTGCTGGATCATGCGAAAGCGGACGCCGAGCTGATATGCGTGGGCAAATTTGCGGGTGAGCATACGCTGCCGCAGGATAAGATCAACGATCTTATGGTGGAGCGGGCGAATGCGGGGTATGCAGTGGTCCGGCTCAAGGGAGGCGATCCGTATCTGTTCGGCCGGGGCGGCGAGGAAGCTGCACAGTGCAAAGACGACGGAGTGGATTTCGAAGTGGTGCCGGGCATAACGAGTCCGCTTGGGTCGGCCTGTTACGCGGGAATACCGCTGACGCACAGGGATTTTTCGTCGAGCGTTGCGTTCATTACCGGCCATCGCAAGAAAGGGGATGACCGGCCGATCGAGATACCGAAGGCGGATACGCTGGTGCTGATGATGTCTGTGCGAAACATCGCGGGACTGATACCGTCGATAATCGATGCGGGGTATGATGAGAATACGCCGATCGCGGCGGTCGAACATGGTACATGCTACGATCAGCGAGTCGTGAAAGGGACGCTGTCGGATTTTGCGGAGGTCATAGAAAAGACGCCGTTGAGAATGCCGGCGATATTCATTGTCGGAGGTGTCGGACAGCTCAGTGGAAAGCTGGGATGGTTCGCGCGTGAGCCCAAGATCCTGATGCTGGGAACGCATCCGGAGAAGTATCAGCATCTCGGTGTTATCATTCACAAACAGATCATCGACATCGAGCCATTGGATGATTATTCGAGTGCTGAGAAAATGATCGAAGGTGTGGAGCGGTATGAATGGATCGTTTTCACGAGCACCAACGGCGTGCGGCATTTCTTCAAGCTGGCGGATGAAAAGGGATTGGATGCACGTTCGTTTGCGAATGTAAAATTTGCAGTGATCGGCAGGACGACCGCTGAGACGCTGGCGGAGTTCGGCATCAGTGCGGATATTGTACCCGATCTGCAAGCAAGTCAAGGACTGCTGGAGGGGTTTGCTAAGCTGGATATGGCAGGAAAGAAAGTGCTGCTGCCTCAGGCGGAGGTCTCTTCTGCGGAGCTGCCGGATGGGCTGGAGGAGATGGGCGCGAAGGTGGACAAGGTCGCGATGTACCGCACAGTGGAGATCGATCCGGGTGAGGTGGACTTTGACTATATCGATAAGGTGCTGTTCACAAGCGGCTCGACGGTGAGAGCGTTCGTTAACAAGTTCGGTGAGCTGCCTGAGAATGTGCGGGGCATATGTCTTGGCCGGCCTACACAGCAGGTGGCGGAACAATTCGGCATGGACATCGAGATCATACCAGAAAGACAGAGACGCTAATTTGAAAGGAGCGATATGAAGCTGACAACGAGCAAACGTCTTTTTCGAAATGCACAGAAATACATCCCCGGCGGAGTTAACAGCCCGGTGCGGGCTTTGAACGCTGTGGGTGGACAGCCGATATTCATCGACAAGGCGAAGGGCCCATACCTGTATGATGCGGACGGCAACCGGTTTATTGATTACTGTCTGTCGTGGGGGCCGATGATACTCGGACACGCGTACAAGCCTGTTCTGGATGCTGTTCGAAAGACGCTCGGCAAGGGCACGAGCTTCGGCATACCGACGGAAATAGAGACGCAGCTTGCAAAGACGATCGCAACTGCTGTGCCGTCGATCGACAAGGTGCGGCTGGTCAGCTCCGGGACCGAGGCGGTTATGACAGCGGTTCGGCTGGCTCGCGGGACCACGGACAGGGACATCATCGTGAAGTTCATCGGATGCTATCACGGCCACGTCGACCATATGCTGGTTAGCGCGGGTTCGGGGCTTGCAACATTCGGGTCGCCGTCGAGCCCGGGCGTGCCGGACGACTTTGCGAAGAACACTCTGCTGCTGCCATACAATGATCTGGATGCTGCAAAGGAACTGTTCAAGAAACAGGGCAAGAATATTGCGGCAGTGATCATAGAGCCGATCGCTGGGAATATGGGGACGATACCGCCAGCGGAGGGTTTTCTGGAAGGGCTGCGTACGCTTTGCAGCAAAAACAAGTCGATGCTGATATTCGACGAGGTCATCACGGGCTTTAGGTTTACGTTCAGCGGCGTACAGAAAATGCTCAAGGTCCAGCCTGACCTGACGTGCATGGGCAAGATCATCGGCGGCGGTTTCCCGGTTGGCGCCGTTGGCGGACCGGCTGCTGTGATGGACAATCTTTCACCGGACGGGACGATCTACCAGGCGGGTACGCTGTCGGGCAATCCGGTTTGCGTGTCGGCGGGGCTGGCTACGCTGCAGGCGCTAAAGGCGGAAAAGCCATACAAGAAGTTGGGCGATTCGGGCAGGAAACTGGCGGACGGGATTGACGAAATTCTCACGGCCAAATCCATACCGCACACGATCAATCGCATGGGCGGCATGTTCACACTGTTCTTTAACGATGAGCCGGTAACCGACTACGACGGTGCGGCGGCTTGTGATACGAAGATGTATGCGAAGTATTTCCAGCACATGACGGCAAACGGGATTTACGTACCACCGAGCCAGTTCGAGGCGAATTTCCTGTCGACCACGCACACGGACAGACACATCGAACAGACGTTGAAGGCTGTGAGATCGTTCGAACCTAAATAGGCAAACATAATGCCAGATCAGGGCGGCCGGGTGTCGCCCTTTTTTGTGGGCAAGCGCGGGTCATTCGGGCATGTCGTAAAGTTCGCCGGAGCGTTTGAGTTCTTGGATCGCGGCATCGTCCAGACCGATCTCTTTGTCGGTCAAATAGCAGGCAGGGTCGGGGGCCCATGTGTCGCCGAAGTACAGGTCGGCGCGGACGCGGAGGCTGCCCCCGCACGCGTCGAAGTACTTGCAAAGTCTGCATCTCCCCTTAATATTGCTGCGGCGGTCGCGGAGTCCTTTCAGCAGCGGGTCTGATTCGTCGGTCCAGATGTCGCTGAACTTTCGCTCGTGGATGTCGCCGATGTCGTAATGTCCCCAGAATTGATTGGCATGCACTTTGCCGTTGAAGTCGATACAGCCGATGCCGATACCGCTACTGTTCATACCGCCGCCGTTCCAGGTCAGAAGCTGCCAGACCTTCTCGGCCCGTTCGCAGTCATAGGCATTGAGCTTGCGGTAAAGATATACGCCGTCGACGTGATTGTCCACGGTGAGTATGTCGGTGCGTCTGCCTTGCTTTGAAAGAGCGGCTGTTCGTTCGATGATGGTGTTGACCGCATGGCGGGACTGTTCGTGTGTCAGTCGTGCGTCTGAAATGTCCTTGCCGCGTCCGCTGGGCACGAGATGATAGAAGCATGCACGCTCGATGTTTTCCTGCTCGAAGAAGTCGAACAATGCGTCGAGGTCCTGTACGTTGCGTTTGGTGAGTGTCAGCCGCAGACCCACGCGGACGCCCGCATTTTGGCAATTGCGAATGCCCGCAACTGCGCGGTCGAACGCGCCGTCGACCTGACGGAACTGATCGTTCACCTCGCCGATACCGTCCAGACTTATGCCGACGTATGAAACGCCGAGCTCATTTATCTTGGCGGCTCGTTCGGGTGTTATTAACGTGCCGTTAGTCGAAATGACCGTTCGCAGCCCCTTGTCCCGGGCGTGGTCGATCAGCTCGAACAGGTCGTCGCGCATCAGCGGTTCGCCGCCGCTGAACAGCACCGAGGGCACGCCGAAGTCGGCAAGATCGTCCAGTACCGCCTTCGCTTCGGACGTGGTCGCCTCGTTAGACTTTATATCGCAGCCGCTGTCGTTGTAACAGTGGACGCAGCGCAGGTTGCATTTGCTGGTGATGTTCCAGACCACGATAGGCTTTCGCCGGCGGGCGGAAGTCGGCAGTTTATCCGTTTTGCCTGTTGTGCCGTGGCCGTTGCGTCCGTAACGTATCCAGTCGCCGGGTGTCATCTCATCGCAGTAGAGCCTGGTAATGTTTATCATCGATTCACTTTCCTATTACTATTTCAGGTTTTTCGGGACATATGCACAGAACGGTTCCTCGGACATGTAGTCGCCGGTGGCAGCGTAGGCTCGGGCGCGGCATCCGCCGCAAAGAC
The DNA here is from genome assembly GCF_002007645.1 of Anaerohalosphaera lusitana. Taxonomy (GTDB): domain Bacteria; phylum Planctomycetota; class Phycisphaerae; order Sedimentisphaerales; family Anaerohalosphaeraceae; genus Anaerohalosphaera; species Anaerohalosphaera lusitana. Next base: position 995,803 of record NZ_CP019791.1, on the reverse strand, counting down.
GTTTGAATTCACATATGCCGCACTTGCCGGTAAGCCGGTTCGCGTCGCGCATTCTTGCAAGATCCTCGCTGCCGTGCCAGATGTCCGCCAACGGCTGCCGCAGAACGCTGCCGCAATTGACAGGCAGATAGCCGCACGGGAAGACATCTCCCTGGTGGCCTATGAAGATCACGCCTGAGCCGGCCAGACAGCCTTTTGACGGATGGCGGCTTCTTGCGGACTGATGCTGTGTCTGTCGTTTGACTCTCTCGTAATGCGGTCCGCAGGTCACCTTGACCTCGATATTTCCGCTTCGTTCGGTCGCCGCGATACGCTTCATCATCTGTTCGTATTCGTCGGCGTCGAGCATGTCGGCCTGGTTGAACTGCTCACCGCAGCCGACCGGCACCATCATGAAAAGATGCACCGCCTGGGCCCGCATATTTTTGGCAAGATTGAAAATATCATCGAGCTGATGAGCGTTGTGCCTGGTCATGGTCATATTAACCTGAAACGGCACATTCGCCTTCTGCAGTTCCGCCATGCCGTTCAGGGCAGCATCGAAACAGCCGGGCTCCTGCCGGAGCTTATTGTGTACTTGTTCGGTCGCGCCGTCCAGACTTATCGAAACCCGTGCAAAGCCCGCATCCTCGATCCGGGCCGCGGTTTCGGCGTCGATCATTGTGCCGTTGGTCGCAAGTGCGGTTCGAAGGCCCTGATCGCCCGCGTATCCGGCAAGCTCGAAAACATCGTCCCGGCAAAGCGGTTCGCCGCCGCTGAACACCAGTATGGGCATAAAGTCCTGTGATTTGCCCAGCTCAGCAAGCTGGTCGATAAGTGATTTCGCCTGGCCGGTGGTCATATCTGTACCGACCTGCTCGTCACCCTCGACCCTGCGGCAATGTGAACACGTCAGATTACATTTGATCGTGCTTTCCCAGAAGAGCAGTCGCAGTGTACGTTTGTTCTTACCGTTGCTGGGCATCATGTGGCATCCTCCTTATCGCCGGCTTTGGCAGCGATCTCTTCGGCTTCAGCAAGCATCCTGTGTGCCAGCCTTGCAGCGTCGGCGGCCCCCTGCTCGCGAGCGACCTGATCAATGTTCTTTATAACACAGTGCGTCAGTTTGTTCACCACCCTGCTGACGGTCGTTTCCATCGACTGCCTGCACACGTGTTCCTGGCTGCAGTTGGTGAAGAACTTTTCCATCTCGGCTCGCTGTATCTGTTCGAAGCGGTGTTTGAGCTTGCCGATGACGGGGCCAACGTCTCGAATGTCGAACCATTCCATAAAATCGTCAGCCTGCTCGCAGATCATCTCTACCGCTTTCTCGACTTCCTCCTCGCGGAACTTGACGTTCTTCTGGGCAACGCCTGCAAGGTCGTCGATGCTGTAAAGGTACGCATTTTCAAGGTCATTGATGGCGGGGTCGAAACAACGCGGCACTGCAATGTCGATAAGCAGCAGCGAACCTTTTCGCCGTTTTGAAAGCAGATCGGCAAAGCTGTCCCTGTCAAAAAGAAACCCCTCATCGCTGCCGGCCGCACCGACCAGTATACTGGCGTTTCGTATCTGCTCGCCAAGCTGATCCCAGCCGTGGTGTTCTATGCTGTATTTTCGCGCCAGCTTGCGTCCGCGTTTGGGTGAGCGATTAACGACGGAGATATCCTTGCAGCCTGCCTGCTTGAAATGCTCAACGAGCAGTTCGCTCATCTCGCCCGCACCGATCACCGTGACCTTGTTTGATGCGACCTTGTCGAAAAGCTGGCCCGCAAGCTCGACCGCGACGCCGGCGACGCTAACGCGTCTGCTTGTTATGGAGGTGTCGGAGTAGACCTTTTTGGCGGTGCTGAAGGCGGTGTGGAAAAGGTGGTTCAGCACTTTGCCGGTGAAGCCGTTCCTGCACGCCAGACGGTAGCTGTCCTTGACCTGTGAAATGATCTGCGGTTCGCCGATCACCATGCTGTCCAGGCTGGACGCGACCGTCAGCAGATGCCGGACAGTCTTGACACCTTCCAAAACATATACGGCGGGTTGAATCGCAGAAGCATCAATGCCCTTGCATTCAGCCAGCGTTGACAGAAGGTCGTCAGCGGCCAGATCGCAATCTTTTTTTATCGCTGCATAAAGTTCGACACGGTTGCAGGTGCAAAGCAGTGCAAATTCGCCGGACGGGTTCTGCTGTTTGAGTGCTCCGAGAGCTGACAATGCAGCAACTTCATCGAACGCCAGCCGTTCCCGGAGTTCCACGGGCGCGGTCTTATGATTTATTCCCAACGCAATTATCCGCACAGAACACCCCCTTCCGTACGAAACGATCCTGCATATGCTAGAAAATCGTGAGCCCCCCCGCCCAGCACGGCCACGCCCACGATCGCAAGCAAAGCCAGGAGAAATGCACCAATGGTTACATATGCAATTGCACGCGAACTGATACCCGCAAATACATTCATCAGCAATATAATTATAAGAAGCACCCACACCAGCATGATGAGAATTATCTTGCCGTCCACCAGCCAGTCGCCGGCGGTCATATCGATTGCCTCGGCCTGACTTAACGCCATGCCGATACCGCTGACGATACCGAAGGTCATCGCTGCAGTGCAGAGTCGCAGGCCCAGCATGTTGAGCTTTGCGAGTTTTTCGATGCTGGGCATCTTACCGATCACATGCAGGGGGTTCTTGCTTTTCAATTTGCTTCTGCCCACAAGCAGCAGGTATGCCATTGCTGCTGAAAAGAAAATCGCCGCCGCCGCAACAAGCATCGAAATTCCGTGCACCAGAACCCACGGTGTTTTTACTGCAGGGTCAAGCGTACCGACCGGTCCGGCCAGTGAGAATCCAGTAACGGTGAGGGCGAACAGCAGCAAAGACAGGACCGCCTCGAACCAGCCCTTTCGCAAGTTGTGGGGTGTAAAAAACTCGGCCAGGCTGAATACAACGGTCAGGGCAAGCACAAATTCAAACGTATCGACCAGCGGGACCTGGCCTTTTTCGAATCCTCTTGCAAATAATACGCCCGCAAGCATAACGCTGCCAAAGGCTATCAGAACTGCAAGCAGGCCGGCGGGCATGTTCACTTCTTTATAAAGGCGCACCATCCCCAGAACCGCCGCAGCCAGATAAAAGGCTGCACCGGCAAACAAAAAAGCATTTTCAATAAGGGAAATATTCTGCATAGCGGTCTTTTACTCTTCCTTGACATAAACAGGCGGGGTCTTCTTCAGCTCACGCACGGTTCGGAGCTTGCGAAAATCTGTAATGCCGCTTTTTTCGCTCATCCGGTCGATGGTCGTTTCTACCGCCTTCGGCGTGTCGCCGTGCACCATAGTAAACACGTTATATTTCCATCCCGGCACACGCGGGCGCTCGTACGCATGTGAAACCTGCTTAAAGGCAGCGAAAAGGTGTCCGACACTTTCAACCGAATCATCGGGCACATCCCAGGCCACCATAATCCCGCCTGCAACACCCATTCGAAGGTGGTTTACCACCGCACCGGCCCGGCGGATCGTCCCATCATCCTTCCACTGCCGCAAAACATCCAGAAATTCTTCGGTCGCCATGCCGATAGACTCCGCCATGTCAGCATACGGAGCTGCCGAGAGGGGCATGCCCTTCTGTATCACGCTGAGGACCTTTAACTGCTTTTTGGAAAGCGACTTAGACAAAAAACGCTCCGCCCGTGAATCATGTACTGCAGGATGGTCAATAGAAATCCAAAATCTTTGGACCACGCCTGAGATATTTCTCAAAACAACCGGTACAAACGAAATTTATTATACCTGTTTGCGATGCATATAGCAATAAAGCGCTGATTTGATTTGAATACTCTTGCATTGGCATGGGCGTTCAGCTAAAAATGGCTCAAAATGAGTCGATAACTGCGGAGAAACCGATGCCAGCGATCCGAATAGCAACACGTGCGAGCAAACTCGCCATTGCCCAGACAAAGCTTGTCTGCAATATGCTGCGAGAGGTGAATGCGGATCTGCAGATCGAGCTGGTCGAGATTTCGACACGCGGTGACCGAGATAAATCTGACTTTCTCTATAAATCCTCATCTTCGGTAGGCTTTTTTACGTCCGAACTCGAAAAGGCCCTTCTGGAAAATGCAGCCGATGTCGCTGTGCACAGCTTCAAGGATCTGCCCACTGCCATCACGCCCGGCCTTGCGATTACCGCCGTGCCCAAACGGGTTTCACCTGCCGATGCGCTGATATGCTCGGATGGTTCGACATCGATCAAGGGGCTCAAGCCCGGCGCTGTAGTGGGCACGAGCAGCGTCCGCAGGATCGCCCAGCTCAAGCATCTACGTCCAGACGTACACGCCCGGCCCTGCCGGGGGAATGTAGATACAAGGATAGGAAAACTCAGGGGCGGCCAGTACGATGCCCTTATCCTTGCCCACGCGGGGCTTATCAGAATGGGCAAAGAAGACGAAATATCCGCTGTGCTGCCGTTCGAAGATTTCTTGCCTGCCCCGGCCCAGGGAGCACTTGCGATACAGACGCGAAGCGATGACAAAACTGCAAACGTGATCGTCTCGCAGATCGATGACAATGGGGCCCGCCTGAGAGCTGAATTGGAACGCAGGATACTGGCGAGACTGCATGGCGGATGCTCGATCCCGCTGGGAGCATTGGCAATGGTCGAAGGTGATGCCGTTTCGATCTCGGCCATGATCGCGGACCCGGCAGGAGAACCGTTCGTAAGAGAGCAGATACGGGCTCAGCGACAGGACGCCGAAGCCGCCGCCGATGAGCTGGCTGAATCTTTGCTAGCGAATGGCGGGGCGGAAATACTCGCCAGGTTCAACCGCGACCGGGAGTAGTTGCGAGCTGTTTCACAACGCTGCACTCGAGCTCACTTATGAGCTACATGTACCGCTGCCATACCTATACCGAGACGATGAACATCAGTCCGTGAAAAGCCCGCCTGCTGGAGCTCCGCAGTCAGATCGACCTCCCTGTCCCACGTGCGTATCGAACGGCTCAGGTAGCGGTAAGCGCGGATACGGCCGGAAAAGATACCGCCGATGATTGGAAGAAAAACTGACAGATATGTCAATCCCAAAAAGCGAAACAGAAAGTTTTGCGGCAATGAGAACTCGAGTATGCACGTTCGTCCGCCCGGTTTGAGCAGCCGATGCATCTCCCTGAGCCCGGCCTGACGATCATTCATATTGCGCACACCAAAAGCACAACTGACTATGTCAAAGCTGCCGCCGTCCAGGTCAGTCGATTGACAATCCCCCACAAGCCATTCGATATGCCTGGGATGTGCGTTTTCGGCACCGCCATATTTTTTCGTGGTGCGTTTTTTCGCAATGCTTATCATCTCCTCGCTGAAATCACAGCCGACAAGTTCCGCCTTTCTGTCAAGATGCTCGTCAAATGCAAAAACAACATCGCCCGTGCCGCAGCACATATCAAGAATTCTCATACCCGCCGACGGGGCGGCAAATTCGATAGCCTTTTTACGCCAGTGCATGTCCGTACCCGCACTGAGCACGCGATTGATCAGATCATATCGGCATGCAAGATCATCGAACAATTTCTTGATGTCAAGTTTGCTCTTACCGCTAGACATATCAAACTCCTGCTCCGACCGGCCAGATAACGAATATCATTACATCCCAGAGAGCGTGCGAAATTATCACCGGCCACAAGGATTTATATCGCCAGTAGAGCAGCCCCCAGAAACCGCCGCAAACCGCCGATGCAACCAGCAGCATGAAATTGAGCGAAAAAACGTGTACGCCGGTATAGACAGCCGTAGCCGCAAACCAGCCAGCAAAAGAACCCCAACGCGAACCGAGACGCTGCTGTACGAAACCGCGCCAGAATATCTCCTCAGCAGGACCTATCACCAGAATCAGAAAAACGCTGATCAGCCACAAGGGCAGTTCCTGACGCGAGCCGTACACACCCTCGATCTGCCTTTGAGCAAACGGCAGCATCCATCGCGCAACGATATCTCCGAAAAAGAAAACGCCGTACAAAAATACTGCACTTACAACGCCTATCAACGCATATCGGAACTGCCATGCGAAAAGCTCTCGCAACTTTTCCCGCTGTGCCGTCAAAGCAGCCGCAGCAAGCAAACCTGTCGAGAAAACCATTGCTGGCCAGAACGAAACGTGTTCCGCGGTCCAGGGCGAAAAGATGACGAACCACAGAACAGCAGCCAGAGCGCAAAATGCATAGATAGCGATCATATTAAATGCCCCAAAATAACAGAACCAATAAGAACGATTCCAAATGCGAGATGCAGCTTAGCACTGATCACATCGGCATCCGCCAGCGTCGCCGGATCTTCAATATCGCCGGTTTTGATACGGCGGATATTGTTCACCGCAATCGGTAAAGTAACTAGCACCAACAACGCCCATGCCGTCAAAATATCGAGCAGAATATTTATCACAACAACAGCATAAGCAAGAGCGATCAGCAGATAATACTCTATGCGCGCGGCCTGCGGTCCTGCCGTGTTCGCGAACGTCCTCACGCCTGCCTGGCGATCATGCTTAATATCACGCAGATTATTTGCCGCCAGTATCGCCGTGACCAGGCAACCAATCGGCAAAGAATTTAACAGGACCGGATGTGAATAGCCTCCCGTCAAAACGAAATAGCTGCCGATCACCATCAACGGTCCCATCAGAATGAACACCGCCAGATCACCCAGCGCGAGATACTTATAGCCAACCGGCCCGGCACTATATAACAGACCTCCCAGAAAGCCGATCACACCGATCGCCAGAATCACCGGCCCGCGGAACCAGACAAAAACCAGTCCGATCGCGCAGCCAGCAGCAAACATCGCAAGGCCGGCCGTTAGAACACTTTTTGCGGACAGCTTGCGTTGCACGATAACCTTGCTGCCGCCGAAAGTGTAATCCGTATCGACGCCCTTTTTGTAATCGTAATAATCGCTCACCATGTTCGTGCCCGCCTGGAAAAACATTGCCGCGAGCAGCACCAGCGGCAGCATCCACCATGCAATACCAGCCTGCGATGTCTTGGCAAGGACGGCACCAAGCAACACCGGCACCACTGAAGCAGTCAGCGAAAAAACACGAACGGCCTGCAGCCAGTCTCTCATTATCTTTGCTCTATTCTTACCCATAGCAATAATTTCATAACAAAAACATACTTCCAATCGACACATAACATACTATAATATCCTTATGACTACTATTAGAAAAATAGTAATCGCAGGTGCAACTGGCTTTATCGGCCAGCCTTTGTGCCGCCTGCTCTCCAATTCGGGATACGAAGTGATCGCCCTGTCACGCTATCCGGACAAGCACCCTGAACTCGCCAAGGATAAGATCCGACTGGTGCACTGGAACGGCACGGACACCTGGCCGACCGAAGCACTTCTGAGCGAAGATACTGCTGTGATCAATCTGGCGGGTGAGAATATCGCATCTCACAAATGGACCAAAACTCAGAAAGTACGAATTCTTCACAGCAGACTCCAGGCGAGTAAAGCGATCGTCGAAGCAATTCAGGATTCGCACCAAAAACCCGCAGCCCTGATCCAGGCGTCGGCGACAGGTTATTACGGACACCGACCGGGTGAGGAAGTGGATGAATTTGCCGGGCCAGGCAATACGTTCCTTTCAAGTGTCTGCGTGGAGTGGGAAGATACCATGCTGCCGCTGGCCGATTCACCCACGCGGTGTGCCGCAGCAAGATTTGGGCCGGTCCTCTCTGAGCACGGCGGGATGCTGGAAAAGATGCTGCCCGCGTTTAAATACTGGTTTGGCAACTACCCGGCGCCGGGTTCGCAGCACGTATCCTGGATCCACCTCGAAGACACTGTCAAAGCCGTCAAGCTCATCCTTGAAACTCCGCAGCTTTCGGGACCCGTAAATGTTACCGCGCCCAACCCTGCAAACGCAAAACAACTGGCAAGATTGATAAGCACCGCCATGAGGCGACCGCTGCCCATGCCCATCCCGGGTTTTGTGCTGAAACTCGCTATGGGTGAGATGGCAAAAGAGCTTCTGCTTGTCGACCAAAATGTCCTGCCTCGGAAGCTCACCGAGGCCGGCTTTGAGTTTAAATACCCCGACCTGCCGGCCGCGATACAGGATTTAATCGGCAAAGCGTGAATTCAGCTTTTGTACGCGCATAAAAATCCCGACAAGCTCCAAAGAAATATCAATCCGCAGAGCTCGCCGGGATGAATAAATTTTACTGAGCCAGGCGACTTATTTCGTCCGCCGTCAAAGCTCTGTCGTAAATGCGGACTTCATCGATCAGCCCTTTGAAGAATCGCGGCCCCGCCACCTCCAGGCATACGCCAAGACGAACGGGAGACAACATACCAGTATCCACGGCACGAGGACCGAAACCTCCAACGGGTTCCAATTGTCCGTCGACATAGAGAAGTGCCTCACTTATATCAGGGCTGCCGTCATCTTCCAGAACCACTGCGACGTGGTGCCAGGTATTGTCAGCAATGTTGGTAGTGCCGTTGATATAGCCGTATTTGACTTCCTGCCGCAATGCACCATCCGCGGTCAAGCGCATCGTCCATCTCTTGCCTGTCTGATCGGGACGACCCCACGTTACTATCTCACCGGTAACTGCATCACCTGCCTGGTAATTGGTCTTGATCCACGCTGTAACGGTTCGAGACGCAGTGCCTGTAATGCCGTAATAACCTGATATCTCGACGTAATCTCCGTCGCCGTCAAGCTGCACGCACGCTGTACTGCCAGGAGCAGCATCGGCTGTGTTGATTGCCGCATCGCCATACAGTCTGCCTGCATGAGGACTGACGTAATTGCTCGCGTCAGTCTCGATCGGCCAATAGTCGAGCATATCAGGCACATAAACTGTTTCGAGCCAATCTCTGAGCAGACCTGCATAATCAGTGAAATCAGCGGCGCCATCATCATTGAGATCCGCCGGATCACCAGTAGGCGTCAATTCAAGCCAGTGCGAGGCAAATCCAATCAGATCAGTCATGCCGAGCTCGCCTGTATACCTTTCATTGACCTGGATCGTAAGAGTCGCCTCATCATAACCGCCATATTGATCGGTTACTCGAACGGTGAAAATGTTGGCACCGACATCGGCATCCGCAGGCGTACCCATCATCCCGCCGTCACCGGCGATCATTAGCCAGTCAGGTCCTGCTGCCTTTGAATATAAAATGCTGTCGCCTTCAGGATCGCTTGCGGTGCCGACCAGCGAACCGCTATAAGGCTGGCGCTCGATCGCTTCTGCACCTGTGATATTCGCGTTATTGAAAACAGGTTCACCGTTATATCCCTCGTAATAAGGCATGAGGAATTCACCGGGTATTACCTGCTGCACGATATCCGGCCCCTGCCATGCGACGGCCAGGTGGTCACCGCCGCCGCTCTCTTTGTGAAGTGCCTTGATGTAGTACATCTCGCCTGCAACCAGGCTTATTGTTCCGCTTGCCTGCTCGGGATATTCGTCCCATACCTTCTGTCCCGTCCAGCCGGGCACCTGGGCGATCATCGAGGCGTCGGCCGGATCGAAACCCGAGCTGAGCCACAACTCACACCAGTCATCACCGGCGATCCAGAACTTGTATGTACCTGTCACCTTGGGTTTCAAGAATCCGTGTACCCGCGTGCCGTAGTCATCCGCTATATCTACAGGTGTTTCAAAGCTCATCAGCACACCAGTCTCATCGGGCTGATCAGGATATCGCGAATCGGAAGTCAGATCCGAAATGTTAATGCCTGTGATGCTATTCCAGACTTCACGGGTTATCATACCCGTTCCGTCGCCGGTTTCGAACTGCCACACTGCTCCAGCGATGGTACTTCCCGAATCGGTGATCGTATCGACACGCCAGAAATATGTGCTGTTTGAGTTCCAGTCAAACTCCCACTGTGTTTCGCTGGTCTGTCCCTGGTATTCGGGTGAACTGGGCGTCGCGTCGGCAACAGCACTTTGATTCGTACCGAGGTAAACCAGGTAGCGGTCCGCAACCGGTCCGCCAATCCAGCTCAAAGGCTGAGGAGCAATTCCGGTTTCACCGTTGGCCGGCTTAGGGCATTCCGCTGGCCCTCCCTGCGGCAGAAGAGCAATTTCACTGCTGCTGAGAGCATAATTATAGATCCGCAGATCGTCTATCGCACCTTGATAGCTGCGACTGCTGTAACCGGCGTCACGACCGATCACGCTGTAACCGGCAAAAGACTCAGGTGAATGCACAGCATTCCAGGAGTCACTCCGTAAGGTTCCGTCATCCATATACATCGTGACCTTATCAGGTTCGAGGACCATCGCTACGAATACCCATTCATTTGTCGGAACAGAGAAATCGGTGGACCATGTCCAGTGGCCGTTGTTCCAGTGATATCCAAGCTTGTTTGACTTCTTGAAGTTGAAATTAGCGGCGCCATCAACCCGATTCGAGAAAATGCCCGCGTATTCGGTCTGGATAGCGGCAGCATTGAGCCAACCAGCGATAGTTATATTGTTGGTATTGAGACCCAGCTCACTGACAGTAATGAAATCATCAATGCCGTCAAAGCTAAGCGCCTGGCCGAATTTACCGGCCGTTGTACCGCCGCTGAACGACATATTCTCCAGCGATCCGTCAAAACCGTTGCCTGTGGCATCACTCGCTGTATATCCAGTCGTCTGGTCGAACTGCCAATAAGCGTGCAGTCCCTTCGGAATGACATTAAGCACCACATCCCGTCCCAGCGACACATCGTTTGTGGTATCCGTGAACGCGACTGGTTCAGCATGCTCGGCCGGACCAAGCAGCGCCGCTGCGCCGTTCAGGACGACCGATACAGTCGTACTCGCTCCGGCTGCAAGTGTACCACTGGAGGGCGACAGATCGAACCAGTCAGCGTTTTCATCTGCTGTCCAGTTCAGTGTCGCGTTCGTAGTGTTCGCAAGTTCGAAAGTCTTAGTGGTAGAAGGCAGTGGCAGTGACCATACATGATCATACGCCAGCTCCTCGCCCGGACTGACGAACAGGGTCGTCGTAACATTATCAACAGTAAAGTCCATCGTATTGCCAACAGGCCCTATATCACGAATGCCAAGCCCGGACTCCGAACCATCCCACCATCTCGCATCGGGCAGCGTGTTATCATTGAATACATCCCGGTAATTCGCATGGAACAGATCACCGCTTCCGCCGCTGTTTGTACCGTTTTCCAGATCGAATCTGCCGTCAGCCTGTTCGACCGACACCTTATAATGGCTGGCCTCGGTCATCTGCTCATTATTGTTCGAACCATCCGCATCGACGTGCCAGATCAGCATGCCCTCATCAGGTATGCCAGTGTGACGCCCGACTCGCCGCCTGCTTTCTACAAGGAAGAATTCCTTGTAATTCGTTGGATGTGAATACCTGAACGTCGTGTGTGAATTCGCAGTGTGCGTCCGAACCGTACCGGGCATGTCATCCGTGATATCGACAATATTCTCCCAGCCCCGCAGATCGCGGAAATACGGATTAGGCACCTGCGGATTTGTACCGTGCCCGCTGGACATCAGACAATATCCGCCGGTACCGCTTGATTCATAACCGTAGTCATAAAGGTCCGGCCAGTCGCAGGTCATGTGTCCATTCTCATGACAGAAGGTGCCTATCACAAGGCTCGACCGCATATCGGTGATCTGGTAATCACCGGTCCGCACACCCTGGCTGCCGACATAGCTGTCGTACCAGCCCTTATGAGGCCAGAGTCCCTTGGCCCATCCGCAACCACGGTTGCCCGCATAGAAAAAGTTCAGCGCGATTATTCTGTTGCTGCCGTCACGCGACAGAGTAGTAAAATCAAAGTTCTGCGATTCAAGCCAGTTCAACGCTTCCCCAATAAGTTCACGAGCCTTGCCGTTATCGCAATCGTCGTAATACGATTTATTATAGTTGGCTGTGTAATAGCCGACCACCTGATTTGTATATTCAAGATTGCCGTTCGAGACGTCATAAAAATAGTCGCGTATGGAACCGTTGTTATTGTAACCGCTGTAGCCGATCTGATTGCAATAGTCCTCAACCTCGCTGACGGCTATAGTTCCACGATCATCCGGAAAATCTATCAGTACAGTAAGACCAACAACCGAACCGGTCAGCGGAGCCGGTGCAGTCGCCATTGCAGCCGCCTCATCGGTGCTGTAACCATCTTCTGCAAGACCGAAATTGAAATACTCATCAGCTTTTTCGCCAAGCAGCTCCTTGCGTCTTTCCTTCGCCTTTTTGAGTACTGCACCCTTTTTCAGTTTTAAGTGCTTTTGCCTGGGCAGTCTCTTGCCTACATTTTTGACCTTCTTATTATTGCCTGCAGTATCAGTCTCGACTTCGTAAACAACGCCAGTACTTACAAAATCAGAACCGTCCGCAGACACCTCAGCATAGCAGATCCAGCCGGTTGTCTCATCACGCACCAGCGTGTAACCGTCCAGACTTTCCACCCGCTGGTAGAACTCGTCACCCCATACCTTCGCCGGTACACGACTGCCGTCCGGCTGCTTGAGATCATATACTTCACCGTGATGAGGCGCCGCAAAACACGCACCGCAGCTTACGAAAAGAAGGGCCATCACCAACCATCCGAGATTTCTTGAAATCACTACTTTCTCCTTCGTACTATAGTCCTGTCAGTTAGCTATTAAATAAGATCGGCAAATTTGGAATGCGCCTTGTCACAAAGCCTTAATTGACCAAAAACAGAGGCAAAAACGCGCACCAATAGCCCTGGTACCCCGCTTGCATTACTTAACAATATCAAGTGGTACTTGACACGCATTGGCCTGTCCGAATCGCAAGTTCACACTTGTACACTTGATCAGTCTAGCTAATTACAGCATCAAAAACACAGGAATAGACTGAAAAAATGAATATTTTCCGCTGATTTTAGACGAATAAATGGATTTTCTGCTCCGAATACGCATTCACCTGCCTCTATTTCGGGCTTTTCCCAATAGTTTTTTTGCTGCGCGACGGGCAAAATACGGATAGAGATACGTGAATACTGACATTGACGTCCAAGAGGAAAGGAGATTTCCATGACTGACAACAACTCAGGCAGATTCGACAGGCGGACTTTTTTGAAGGCCGGAACAGGCGGACTGGGGCTGGCTGCGGCAGGTTTGACCGCAAATACTGCATATGGAGCACAGCATCGGGGCAACAAAAAGATTGTACAAAACAACAACTCATTCGAGCGGAATTCCGAGGGTATCCCGCTGCGTCCGCTCGGCAAAACAGGTGAGAAAGTGCCGATAATCTGTCTCGGAGGCCACCACCTTGGCCGTGTCGAAGACGATCAGCAGGCGATAAATTTTGTCCGTTATGCAGTCGACAATGGCGTTACATTTATTGACAATGCCTGGGAATACCATCGCGGCCGATCCGAAAAGATCGTCGGAAGAGCCCTCAGGGACGGCTACCGCGACAAGGCGTTTGTCATGACCAAAACCCACGGCAGAGACAAGGAAACCACTCGCAAACAGATCGAAGAAAGCCTTCGCAGGCTGCAGGTCGACACTATAGATCTGTGCCAGGTCCACGAGGTCATCTACCGCGACGATCCGAGGCGTTTTTTCGCCGAGGACGGGGGTATAGGCCCTCTCCTGCAGGCCCAAAAAGAAGGTAAAATCCGCTTTATCGGCTTCACGGGCCACAAAAGCCCGGCCCTGTTCACCGAGATGATGCAGCAGTTTGACGGCTGGGACACACTTCAGATGCCCGTAAACGCATTCGATCCGCACTACCGAAGCTTCATAGAGAACGTGATGCCGGTCGCCGTGGAAAAACAGATCGCGGTGATCGCCATGAAGACGATGGGGGGCGGCTACCTGCTGCGTCCCGGCGTGATAAGTCCTGAACAGGCGTTACGCTTTGCATGGAGCCAGCCGGTCGCGTCGGTGGTCTCGGGCATGGAAAACATGGATCTGCTCAAAAAGAATATCGAAAACGCACGGATCTTCGAGCCGATGAGCGAACAGGAGCAGAAAAAGCTGCTTGAAAAAACAGAGCCGGTCGCAAAGGACGGAGAATATGAAAAATTCAAAACCGCAAACACCTTCGATGGCTGGTACGGCCGAACGATCCACGGCAACCAACCGCCGACAATATAACGCAAAGCCGAAAAGCTGAATAACATCAAAGCTGGGTTAAAAACCACGCCATGCTGCCACTGGCCGGTGAACTTGAAAGGGTTGTACTGCGTCTGCTGCGGGTACACGATCAGGCTGCATTCACTGGCGAAATCCTGGCTGTATGGATTCCCGGCCTACTGCTTGCCGGGACAGGCCCCCGTATAGCTGTTGATCGGCTCGGCCATCGCAGGATGGTACACGATACGGACAGAGCCCAGCCGGTCGTGGATATAGTAATACCGGTTCGGCTCACCCGTAACCGGGTCCGCCTGCGTATAGTCATCCTGACTGAGCACTTGGGCATTGGCGTGGACGTATGATCTTGTTAATGAGCCGCTGTTATCAAACTCCATCAATTAACTTGAATTTTTTCTCAGACCCTATATGACTCGTAATTTCACTGATTTTAGTAAGATGACTGGTGAGTTTGCCGCTGTCATATAGCCTAGCTATCTGCGCATCAGAAATTCGAAATGTCTTTCCATCCTCCAGATATATAATGAAAGCTCGGCCTTTATCCTGGATTTTTCGAATGTCGTCCCATTGGGCACTCCAGTTTCGACTTCCGAACTTTTGGCTTATGGCTTTATCGTTTAGCAAAACGTAATCATCTCTGTGGATGTGAAACAGTGCAAATGTGCTTGCAACAGTTGTCACCCAGCCGATACAAATTATAGGCAGCCACAATTTCAAGGAAAACTCGGCTATCAATTTCGAAAGAACCACACATACACCAATTAGCACGAACAAGATCGCCAGAACAAAACAAAAGCCAGTCGGTGTAAAAAGCCAGAATTGGTCTGGTCCCGTAAACATGACTCCGCCATCTACAACAGTAGCTTGCCCCTTCTCTAGCATCGCAGCCCGATGCTTTTCAACAAAGAATATAACCGAACCAAACGTAGCAATAAATGGCGTTGCAGATAAAAAAGCTAATATTCTTTCTTTCATTTTTCTGACACTCTCTCGGGCACCAATCGCTTCAACTTATCAAACAAGTCATCTCGCCGAACTAAACTAATAGCCATGTTGTCTGGAATTCTATGTTTCTTTTTGTTTGTCGTCATTATGACGATCTCATCCCTAGTCCCCTTTACTTCTGATAGATGCCCGAAAGGCACAACAATTTTTTTAGAGGCAATCTGCAGTTCTAAAGATTCGTCCGCGATACAAACATGGTCATTCTTATGCTCGTTGAATGCCACAAGAGGAATTCCGTAAGTAATTGTAAAATAGTATATCCAGAAGAAGAGAATTGCAACCGACCAGGAAGACACATTCAAAAGTGCCAATATAGCGCAAACGATGCCACAGAATACCAAACCTATAACCAACGAAACTAAAACACCATGCACTGAGAAAATCCATAATCTGGGAGGCATGTAAAATTTCACCTGTTCCCGATCATTCAATTCGTGCCGGTCCAATTTATGCAACATCCGCTTGTTCAAATGCAACGCAGGCAAAGGGCTTAGCAAAAGTAAAACGACTGCAATTAGTATTGCTAAACCTAAAGATAATTTTAAATAATCCACAATCCACCTATGGCCGCGCCCAACCTGCTATAACCGCCCCCGCTTTAATTTTTGTTTTTCTGCTTTTGTCTTTTGTCTGATTTTGGCAAAGGCCGCGAGTCAAAAAGAGGTCTATGATGAACACCATTCATTATCATTGTCATGACTAAAGGACCAACCACCTGAAAGAAAATATGCGATACGAAACCTAATGCCCCGAGCCAAATAGCTTGCCTTACTGTTATTTGCGAAGTAACAGCAAGGCCTATTATTCCAATTACTATGGCGACTAAACCAATAATTGGTGTGGGACTAGGAGCTGAATTTCCTTTAAGAAAAGAATACGATCGCATAAGAAACTCCAATAGATCATACACAAATCCAAGAAATATGATGCCTATGCTAATATAAATCATCTCAATGATCATCCTCTCGAAAAAGGTTTTTATTATCCTAAGGCATGTACCTTCGTTGCCCCAACAGTCCCTTCATGAAACCAAAAAATCCAGATGGCCAAACCAAGTCGCTCGAATTCACTAGAAACTCTTGGGCAGTTTTATACGAAGCAAATTGGTTTGTCATACCAGGCTGCAATTTACCTGAGAATATCCAATTGAGGTAATTAGCCTTACCCTTCATTACCCAATCACCTTTGCCTAGACCAGGCTTGCCCCATCGCGACACTCGCACAACCTTGTCGCCCGCACCGGCAGTCGCATAGCCCCATGCAAAAGCCAGCCCACTGAGCTGCTGAACATAGCCCCCAGCTATTATAAGATCAAGGTTTCCTAGATCTGCGCCAACTGTTGCTATTGTGAGCCCAGTTGCATAGACCGTAGCCGCTGCTTCAAGACCAGCCATAATATTAATAGCGGATTTGCCGGAAGGATCGAGATTGTTTACCGGGTCATTGAGCGAAAAAAGATACTTATGCAAGGTCAAGCATTCATCTGCTTTTCCAAAAACCGGATCCCGCGTCGTAAATCTTGCCATGAATGGGTCGTACATGCGGGCACGGAGGTAGTAATGGTTGAACTCGCTGTCGTGCCACTGGCCGGTAAACTTGAACGGGTTGTACTGCGTCTGCTGGTTCGGGTATACGATCGGGCTGCATTCACTGGCGAAATCCTGGCCGTATGGATCGTACGTATAGCTGTTGATCGGCTCGGCCATCGCAGGATGGTATACGATGCGGACAGAACCCAGCCGGTCGTGGATGTAGTAATACCGGTTCGGCTCACCCGTGACCGGGTCCGCCTGCGTATAGTCATCCTGGCTGAGCACCTGGGCGTTGGCGTGGACGTATGATCTTGTTAATGAGCCGCTGTTATCAAACTCCATCAATATAGTAGGCAGTTTGCTGGCAATGTCAACAATAAAGCTCTTGCTAAGGCGAATCCAGCATTCAGCTTTCTTACAAAAACCTTATACATAGGTCGTTTTCAAACCAGTTTAACTGCCCCGTAAAGCATTTAATGATAGCCGATTCAGGGCTTGTGATAGATAGCGACTGCATATGAAGGGTTTTGTTGGCCGAATGTTGCTTATTTTGCGATGTATTAGCTTGCGTTAAGGCCGATTAAGGGGTATATTACGCACTTTTCCCGCCGGGGAGTAGCTCAGCTTGGCTAGAGCGCTGCGTTCGGGACGCAGAGGTCGCAGGTTCAAATCCTGTCTCCCCGATTCTGTAAGATCATACAGGTGAACAGCCCGGGCCTGTCTTTGGCCCAAGACTCCCTATAACAAACTCACCGGGTCCACATCCACCACCGCTGTCACCGCTGGCCGTATCGGTCCCATTGCCCGCAGATTCTTGAACAGCCGCCCGATCACTGTCGCATCTTTCGCCTGCACCACGATCTGCATCCGGTGCTGGCCATGCATCCGTGCGATGCCGCACTCCATCGGGCCGCGAACCAACATATCCAGCCCGAGCTGCCCGGCAAGATAGTCTATCCGCGCCCGCATCTCGCCGCACGCCTTGCTGAGCCGTTCGAATTTCTCGTCCCGCATCAGCACGTTCGCCATCCGTCCGTAAGGCGGCAGCTCGCACTTGGCCCGCACGCCCAACTCATGTTCGACAAAGCCTTTATAGTCATGCTCCATCGCCCGCTCTATCGCCTCGGTCTCGGGCAGATAGGTCTGGACGATCACCTCGCCCTTCTTCTCGGACCGTCCCGCGCGCCCGGCGACCTGCGAGAGCATCTGGAACGTCCGCTCGTTCGAACGAAAATCCGGTATCGCAAGCGCAGTATCCGCACTGATGACCCCGACCAGCGTGACGTTGGGAAAGTGCAGTCCCTTCGCCAGTATCTGCGTGCCGGCCAGGACGTCGATCCGCCCCTGCGCGAAATCCTTGAGCATTTCGTAATATTCTTCCGCCTTCGCGCCCGCCATCACGTCACTGTCGACCCGCTTGACCCGCGCATCGGGCACCTTTCGCGACAGTTCCTCCTCCAGCCGCTGCGAGCCCAGCCCGATCATCACCATCCGCTTGCTGCACAGCGGGCACTTTTCGGGCACGAGCGTTTTTGACATGCAGTAATGACACACCGCGTAGCCGTGGCCCATCCGTCCGCCGAACGAAACCGCCTTGCTGCCGCTCCTTCGTTTGTGGAACGTCAGCGTCACATCGCAGTTCTTGCAGTGCAGTGTGTGGCGGCATTTCGGGCAGTACACGAAATTGCTGTAGCCGCGTCTGTTGAGAAGCAGTATTGCCTGCTCGCCCCTGCTCAGAACGGCCCGGAGCTTGTCTTCCAGATCGGGACTGATCAGCGTCACGCCGTCGTCCTCGTCCGCACCTCGCACCATCGTCATGTCCACCAGCCGCATCTTCGGCATGGGCAGATCGTTCACCCGCTTTCGCATCTCGACGAGCTGAAAATGTTCCTTCGTCCGGCAGTTCTCCAGCGTTTCCAGCGCGGGCGTCGCGCTGCCTAGAATCACATGCGCCCCCTCCAGCTTGGCACGCACCACCGCGACATCCCGCCCATGGTACCGCGGCACGGAGTCCTGCTTATAGCTGCCCTCGTGCTCCTCGTCCACCACGATCAGGCCCAGCTTTCGGACCGGCGCGAAGACCGCCGACCGCGCACCCAGTACGACATCCGCCTGGCCGTGCTTTATCCTTTGCCATTGCGCGTTCCGCTCCATCGCGCTGAGTCCCGAGTGCATCACCGCGACCCACTCGAACCGCTGCTTGAACCGGTTGACCGTCTGGGTGGTCAGGGCGATCTCGGGCAGCAGCACTATCGCCTGCTCGCCTCGCTCGACCGCCTTTTGTATCGCACGGATATACACCTCGGTCTTGCCGCTGTCGGTCACACCGTACAGCAGCGTCACGCCGAAATCGTCCTGTTCCATCGATTCGCCGATCTTGGCCAGTGCCGCCGCCTGCTCGTCATTGAGCACGATGTCCGCTCCGCTGGCTTCGAGAAATTCCTCCGGCACATCCGGCAGACCAGGCAGAACTTCTCGCGATTCCTGCATGACGATCCCCTCAGCGATCAGCCGGCGCAACGGTCCGGGGCTCGATTCAGCCTCTTCCAGCACCTCGGATTTTTCTATCGCATGCTCCGGATTCGTTGCCAACAGGTCCTCAAGCACCGCAACGATCGCCTTCTGCTTACCGCTGGTAAGTTTTTTGTCCTTATAACATTCACCCAGATATAGAAAGCTCTTTTTCTTGACCCCCACACCCTTCTTCACCGCTGCGGGCACCATCGCCCCGAGCACCTGCCCCATCGGGCACACGTAATAATCGCTGATCCACTTCGCCAGCCGAACCAGCTTTTCGCTGAGCAATGGCTCATCGTCCACAATCTTAGTCACGGCTTTTAGCTTGAACGCACGTCCATCATCTGCGGTCGCCTCGTCCGCATCATCATGCTTCGGCAGGCCGATCACAAACCCGACCTTCTTCTTGTTCCCCCTGCCGAACGGAACCTCCACGCGCTGGCCTACCGCGACCGAACCCATCGCATCCGGCAGCACATAGCTGAAAACCGCATCCGCCCCCGTATCGAGCGCAACGAGCACCTCCTGCCCAGCCGCCTCCGCGGCCCGGTCATCGCCCCCGAACAAGCTCTTAGTAAAATCTTTCGCCATTGCCGCAGGATTGTCGCAGGTTCATAACCAAAAGTCAATCAGTCACGATCGTCAATCGAACAAAACCCCCAACTGCTCCCATTTCGCCTGATCGATCACCTCCTGCTTCGTCATGACCGCCATCTCCAGGCTGTGCCTGCACGGGCAATCATCGAATATCAGTTTTTCCTCGCTCTTGAGCACTGCCTCGATCAGATTGATCGCATTTTCAGTCGCTTTCTCAAGGTTCCCCAGTATCTCCCGGAGCAGATCGTGCTTATCCGTCAATCCCACCGACTCCCGCCAGCAGTCGTAATCCGTCGCCAGCGCGACCAGAGAATAGCACATCTGCGCCTCGCGCGCCAGCTTCGCCTCGGGCATGCCGGTCATACCGATCATATCCCCGCCCCATGCGCGGTGCATCTTCGACTCGGCCTTGGTCGAAAACTGCGGACCCTCCATCGCCACATATGTCGCCGCAGCATGGGTCCGTACCTGCAGATTGCCCGCAGCACGCAGCATGGCATCTCGCAGCATCTTGCAGCACGGTTCGGCCATCTCCGCATGCACCGCCGCTACGCCGTCAAAGAAACTGCCCCGCCGACGGAACGTCTTGTCGATAAACTGATCCACAAGCACCAGCTCGCCCGGCCGGATCTCTTCTCGGAGCGACCCGACCGCCGCGCTCGCGATCACGGACTTTACACCCAGCTTCTTGAGCGCAAAGATATTCGCCGCGAACGGCACATCGCTGGGCCCGTAAATGTGCCCCTCACCATGCCTGTTTATGAACGCGATCTGCTTACCGGCCAGACTGCCGAGCATTATCTCGCCGCTGGGTGCACCGAACGGCGTATCCACTTTCTCAAAACGAACATCCGAAATATGCTCGCCAAGAATATCACCCAGGCCCGTACCGCCTATAACACCGATTCTTTGTTCCGACATATTGCGATCTCCATAATTGATGGCAAAATTTGCATAAGAATCCCGACCGCATCGGGGAGATATTCAGTATACAACAGAACACCGGCCCAGTCCACAACGTATAACGCTATAAAGGGGCGTAATTTAAGTTTACCGCCTTCAAACGCAACATCGAACGAAAGGATGCAAACATGACAAACAGAAACCTCCTGGCAAGTTTCATAGCTGCAATATTGCTTATCATTGTGATACTTTTCATAATCGACAAGGGCCCGTACGAGGAGGCGCAGCCGCAAGAGGCACAGGCAGAAAAAGAGCCCCAGACCCAGATCGACAAAGTCATCGCCGATGCCGACACGTGGGCACCTATCTTCGAACAATGGTACGGCAAGCCCGCTCCGGAACTTGAGTTGACAGACATAACCGGCGAAACCCATAATCTGTCTGACTACAAGGGCACAAACGTGGTACTCGTCTTCTGGGCAACGTGGTGTCCGCCCTGCAAAATGGAAATTCCGCACCTCAAAGCGTTAAGAGAAGAAATGAGTAAAGACGAGCTGATGATCCTTGCAATTTCAAATGAAGCTGATAGGACAGTCAAATCTTTTGCTGAGCAGGAAAACTTGAACTACACAGTCATTGCCACCGACAAACAGCTTCCAAAACCGTACAGCCTCGTGACCGGCATCCCGACAAGCATATACCTTGACAAACAGGGCAATATCAAACTGGCCACCCAGGGCCTGGTCAATGAAGAACATGCCCGAGCGATAATATTGGCTGAGTGAGAGTGTAGTTCACTGTAAGCTTTCTCAAAAGTGCTTACAAATAAAAACAGGAGGCGCTGTTTTTTAGCACCTCCTGTTTTGCATTCTATAGAAACTGCCGTCTAACTAATTAAGCCATTCACCAGCCAGCACTTCAAGATCAGCCATGTCAACCGTGCAGTCACTGCCTGCTATGTCCGCCGTAAGTGCGCAATCAGCGGTATCACCGGTCATCATCCACTCCGATGCAAGTACCGCGAAATCATCGAAACGCACCTGGCAGTCACCCGTCAGGTCAGCAGCCAGCGTACAAGGCACAGTGACTTCAACCGTTGTACTCGACTGGACGAGTATGCCGTCCCAGTAGATATCGCAAAGATAGCTGCCGCCACTTCTGGCGGACTGCAGGGTTACCGTTGCAGTGCCGGTGCTGTCTGTCGTTGCGGTGAGCAGCTCGTCGGTACCATCGCCGTCGCTGTCCCATGAAATCTGAACAGTCTGATCCGCAATACCGTTTCCGCCTGCAGTCAGGGTTGCCGTCAGTGTACCCTCGGCAACATCACCGTTCCAAGCCAGAGTAACTCCGTCACTGGCGATCACAGCATCATCTATAACATCGCCGATACCGTCATGGTCGGCATCCGCCTGGTCGGGGTTCGCAACCGTCGGTGCGTTGTCGAAACTTACCGCCAGTGCGTAATCACCAAGCGTCATCGGCTGGCCGTTCGCGTTGACGAAGTCGAGCAGGGTCAGCCATTTCGCCCATCGGTCCGGATCGACCATGTTCGTCTCACGATTGAGACCGCTCGGAGAGGCTGCACATGGTTCGAGTCGCGGCAAATCGTTACAGTAACGCGTGCACCATTCAACCTCTTCGATCAGCCACGTGTTCAACTGCCCGAACTGCGTGATGCTGTTGAGGTATTCCGTGTACGTCATCGTGTCACTGCCGCTGTACTCAGGATCGACCTGCAGATCGGCACTCGCGTGATACATGCCGAACTGATCGAACTGCTCGTGATGCGAACCTTCGGGCGTGAAGATCGAAGTGTTCTCTTCCCATATGCTCGCACTGAACGCAAGGTAACCAAGCCTGCTGATTGCGTCACGGCTGGGAGCATCCGAAGTGTTGAACGGCGGAGCATAACTGATCAGCGGATTCGCTGCGTTCGTCCAGTCAACATAAGGCGAAGTCGCCGGATCGGCACCGCTGTCCTGCAGCCACATATCACTGTAATCGCCGAGCAGCGTACGTTTACCAACACGCAGATACTGGAACATTTCTTCCATCGTAAAACCGCACGTCTCGCACGAATAGTAGTTGATGGTCGGATCGCTTGCCCAGTCGCCGAGCATAGTATTGTTCGCGTGATAAGTGCCGTGCTGACCGATCTCGAGATTGTCATTCGCCAGCCTGTCGTTCATCCAGGCAACCGGATCCGGATCACCGAACGCATTCCAGATCCTCCTCGGGATCACTACAAGCGTAAGCGGCGTGGATTTACCGCCCGGCAGATCGGAAGGCACCTGGTAACCGCTCGTTGCGGGACTGTCACCGATGCCGTTATAGTTTTCGAGCTTTTTAGTTTCCCACTCGGTCGGTCCCCAGATCGCTGCATCCGTCATCAATTGCGTAAACTCGTTCTGGAACGCTCTGCCAAGTGCATCGATGCGGATAATGAAGTGCGTATCGCTCTTCGACCATTCACCCTTGGCCTGCATCGCATGCATGTACAGCTCAGGATCTATCGGCCCGTCAAGAATGCCGTCACCGTCACTGTCGGTATCGTTCAGCGGATCGGAAGCATCGCCCCTGCCGTCGCCGTCAGTGTCTTTCTGGTCAGCATTGGCGACCATCGGGCTGTTGTCCGTTATATCATCGACACCATCATCATCGTCATCAGCGTCCGCAGGGTCACCCACGCCATCCTGATCATTGTCAAGCTGGTCCAGCGAATTGATCCCGCCGTCGTCATTCATATCCAGCCGCGGGGCATTCGGATACAGCGGCGCATTGTCGTATCTGTCTATAATGCCGTCACCGTCCGTATCCGTCCTGTCCGTCAAAAGGCCGGTAAGCACGCCTTCGTAATTGCCGAACACAACGTCAACGTAACTGTCTGTATCGCTGTTTATCTGAAGTGTCGCAATACCCTTGGCATCCGTACCGTTCGCTCCGATATTGCCGGCGAAACCAAACTGCGGATTTCCCGATCCGTCATTTCCCTCGTTGAGCCACAGATCGACAACGCCTTCCCAGTCACCGTCACTGCCGCCGGTTACGAAGTCGACAAGACCGTCACCGTTAAAATCTCCGCAGCTTAATGACAGCTTGCTGGTAAAGACCGCATGCAGTCTGCCAAGCGCTAAAGGTCTGGTGCTTATCGCATTGTAGCGGATCGGCGCAAAATTTCCCGCACCATCGTTGCGGTAAACATAAGCATAGCTCGCCCGGTCACTCAGAAGCAGATCCTGATCTCCGTCGCCGTCCAGATCGCCGAACGCGACACCGTAACCATGCATATAGCTGGTCGGCGGATAATATGGCGGCAGCTCAGGGTCTACAACACCCGTCGCCGAAACGATCGTCTCCGCAGCCCATGTCGGATTGCCGGATGTGTCGTTGCCCTGGTTGCGATACAGCGTCACATCCGCTGCACTGTTGCCCGAACCGGTAACATCACCGGCAACCAGATCGACATCGCCGTCGCCGTCCACATCCGCCGCAGCAACAGCCATCACATCGGTACCGGCATCACCGACCACCTGCCCCGCCTGCGGCCAGCCGTTGGAAACGAACGTACCGTCACCATTGCCGAGATACAGATGCACCTGACCGTCCAGGATCGTCGTGCCGTAATCTCCAGTCATCGTCAGTACGAAATCGTCATTGCCGTCGTCGTTGAAATCCGCTGCTGCCAGAGCATACGCATTGTGATAGGTCTGGTTAATGACGACACCGCCGTCAACAAAAGTTCCGTCACCGTTGCCAAGATAAAGATGTACATCGCCATAGGTGTCGCCGGTAACAATATCTTCGATCCCGTCGTTGTTGAAGTCGCCTGCCCCTACGCCCCACGCGCGGGTTACACCGACCTCCTTAACAAGTACCTGATCGAACCCCGGCTGAAGTGCGAACCCAACAGACGTCACTAATGAGCAAATGACAAAACCAAAAAATGTCATCCCCCCCCGTTTCAAAAAACTCCCCCACTTGATAGAAAAGTTCCCCATCATACTGTTCTCTCCACTGCACTTAAGAACGCTCTTCCGTGCTTCTGTTCAGCGCCCTGCATCCTTGCAAGCCACAAAAAAGGCAGACTCGTCGAAGCCTGCCCCTGACTTCTTAATAACTTCTTATGCTTTTCTTCTGCGCCTCAATGCCAGCGATCCCAATCCAAGCAAAGCGATCGTAGTCGGCTCAGGCGTTTCGACGAACTCCCACATAACACCTGCGGATCTCATAGAAACATATGAATCATCCTGCGCTGCCTGCGTGACTGTGTAGGTCTGGCCTTCGGTGAGAAGAACCCGCTCGGCGATCATCCACCAACTGTCATTGGCACCAAGCCATGGCTGACCCTCGGTAGTGGTCCCGCCCGTATTCATGTTTACCCCAGTCAGAACAACTGGATCGCCGTCGCTTGTAACGGTTATGTCACAGAGCGAAGACACATTGATACTGCTTGGGAATGTTATATAAACATTGTAGTAGCCCGTCTGACCGCCAGGCTTGCCCGTCGTGTAGTCACCGTTGCCGAAATACTGATAGTCCGGCACAGCCCAGTTGTCCGCATCTGTTCCGGGAGTATACGAAAATTCGTAAATATCCGGAAACGCCCCGTAGCTGCCCCATGCATGATGGGTCGCAGTAAGCCCTGGCGCACCCGATGTCGGACTTGAGTAATGCGGATCTCCGTTGACAGCGTTGAAATTTGCATTGCCCCGGCCGCTGCTGTGGGTCTCCACAATAAATGCACCCATTGCCCCTGCACTAAACAGAGCCAACACCATCAAACATAAAATAATTCTGTTAGTCCTCATCATCTTCTCCCTTCTCAAAAACCCCGAGTAATAAATTAAGATCCGGGAAATGATATCGCCATTCGACAGCGAAGTGGTTTCACCACCCGAATCTGCCAACATCCAATTATCGCCTCCAAAAACCCTTTATGAACTATATTATAGGGCCTTACCACCATAAAACAATACACATTTTTCCCACGCCACAAGAAAAATTCCGGAATCGCTGAGGCTCAATTGAACCTCATAACCCGTCCCCCCAGCACTGAAAACACAACTAAGGGCCAGATAATTGGCTTTTATGCCAAAATTTGACTGGACAACGCCGTCCCCCACCCGTATTATATGTCGCTTTAGACAAGGTCTGTAAATACTTAGGCAGTTTGAGGATTTAAAAATGGCACATAAGAAGGGACAAGGTTCTTCAAGAAACGGTCGGGATTCCAATCCCCAATATCGTGGTATCAAGCTCTACGGCGGCCAGCAGGCAAAGGCCGGTTCGATTCTCGTACGCCAGTGCGGCACAAAGTTCCAGCCGGGCTTTAACGTAGGCCTCGGCAAGGACTGCACGCTTTTCGCACTCAAGGAAGGCATAGTACAGTTCAAGGGTCGCAAGGTCCACGTAGTTGCATAGATTGCGAAACTAACACATTTCACAGTATAACGTGAAAAAAGAGTGGCTTTTTGGCCGCTCTTTTTTTATTTATAGACACAGACAGCCGCAATTACTGACGCGAAATGTGCATGATCGATAAATTATTCTGGAGCATAGACTTATGGCCGATCAGAAGCCTAAAAAGCCCTGCCAGAGTGCCGTCACCACACGTTACCTGCTTATGCCCCACCACGCAAATCCCCACGGCACGGCCTTCGGAGGCACGATCATGTCCTGGATCGACACAGTCGCATCCATGGCGGCCCAGCGGCACGCACGCACCGAAGTCGTCACGGCATCGATTGACCAGATCCAGTTCCGCCAGCCGATCAACATCGGCGACCACGTCCTGCTGAAGGCTTCGGTTAACTATGTGGGCAGAACCTCCATGGAAGTAGGTGTGAAGGTCACTAAAGAAAACCCATACACAGGCAACTCAACCGTCGCCACCACCGCGCACCTGACATTCGTGGCCCTGGACGAAAAACACAGACCAACCGTAATCCCTCCCCTCGAACCTGCAACCGATGATGAGAAAAGACGCTTCGCCAATGCCCAAAAAAGGCTGGAGCAAAGAAAAACCGAAATCACAAAAAAAGGCGAATAGTCCGCAATTAAAAAACGCATATCGACAAGCCCTGCCGCCTAAACCCGTAACTCCCTTATTGACAGCAACTTAGACACACCAACAGCCCTGAGGGCCTCGGTTCAGCAAATTCGTATATCCTCACAGCGAAATTTTTGCGCACTTTTTCCCGAAAAGATGCTCCAATTCCATTAGGCCCTGCAGTATAGAGGTGGCTCCCAAAAAGGAACTAAAAAAGGAGGGCCAGCGACGATGTGGCAGGGATCGCTGGCCCGCTTGGGTGCTTGGCCAGGCATGTGTGTGTGCGCTTGTGCCAGGCCGAGAACAATTAGACCATTTTTCGGCAAAAAATGCAAGACTTTTTGGCCAAAACTGTCTCCGCTCGGACTTTTCTTTTGAGCATTACATGAAAATTTAAAAATAAAAGTCTCCTTCTCCTCCCGAGAGCGCTTTTACGTGAAGTGGGCCTGCATATCCCTCCCGAATGCAGGCCCACGCTTTTTGCGTCACCAAACTTTGCACGCATTGTCAACATATAGAATCCATCCATCTACAAGTGGCGCGCACAATCCCCGCATATGCTGCTCTATCTGTAAAAAGACCTGATTACAGGCCTTGCGTATTGCCCAGCATCGGCACGACGTAATTGACGAAGCATAGTGCGATCAGCGCTGTCCCGTACCGCTTTTCGGGCACGAAACTGGTACTGTGCAGCACGATCTCGTCCATGTCGAAGTCATCGCTGTAGCCGTTCGTATACAGCTCTTTCAGACTCGACCGCAGTTCCGCACACGCGTCCGCCTCGGCCTTATGACCGTTGTACTCACAGACCAGTCCGCCGTGCTTTTCGCCGTCGTCCTTCCGCCGCAGCCAGCCGTAGATAATCCCGGCCGTAGCACGCTGACCGCGATCCGCCGTCGCAACCGCACTAATCGTCTCCATGACCGACCCGTGCGTAAGCTCAGCAGGCTTATCTATCTGCCGTGCGATCTTAGGAAGGATTGAAGAGTAGCACATGATGTTGCACATCTCTATGCCCGCGTTGCGCAGCGCAAGATGATAGCTGCCCGCGTGCACAGTAATGTCGCTTTGACCCGTGCCCTCTGTCACGAAATAATCTTTAGGAATGCGATTGCCTACCAAAACCCCATTGAGTCCCCCGTAGTCCTGCATTCCCGTACCTACTTGTAGTGATGCTTGAGTAAATACATTTGCCAACTCTCTGCCCTCATAATCTTATTTTCGTTTCTACTGAAATATTCGTCCATAAATCACCAACAATAGTTCCACTTAATGGCTCAGCTATTTACCTTTTAACAGCCAAAATGTCAATACTATTCCCACCAAAAAGCGAGCCCTAACAACCGCCTCCAGCATCTCGACATAAACATCTCTACAGTAAAGACTTATGGAGGCTGCTCTTACACTCTCGCTTCTGTCAGCCAAATATTTTTTTCGCCCTCGTTCTTATGTTCTTCTAACGCGCGCACCCCGCATCAGGCAACCTTAAATCAGACATTTTCTCAACTCTTCCCCCCCGCTTCATAGCCCATATGAAAAGAAAAAGGCTGGTCCAATCGGACCAGCCCTGAAATTCACTAATACCTGCGATTAGAAGTTACCCCGCGGTGACGGTTTCGTCAGATTCCTCATTTTCAGCCTCGGCAGTTTCATCCCCGCCGGCATCCGTCTTGATCTTCACGACCCGTCCCTTGGTCATACGCTTGACCGCAAAACGCATCTCCTCGCCGTTCTTGACCAGATTCTCGAACGCCTCCACATCACTTACCGGCTTATCGTTCACATGCGTTATGATCTCGTAGGGTCTGATCCCAGCCACAGCCGCCTTCTCACCCGGCTCGATCTTGCTCACGATCACGCCGGGATCATCGTCCGTTCGCTGGAAGTACCGCTGGACCTCATACGTCAGGTTCCGCACCGTCATGCCCAGGTCCTCAGACTTGAACTTTTTCGCACTGCCGTAATGTGCCGGACTCTGAGTCACCTCGAATTCCTTCGTAAACGTCTCACCGTCACGCGCGAACTCAGCGGTGTATTCCTTGCCGAAGCCGACATTCGTCAGTGCCCGCGTAAACGTATTTTCCGCGTTCGGCCAGGGCGTAGGTATCCGATCGAAGTACTCACCCGGTATCATGTCATACTGATCCCACGGGAAGCTTTCCATGAAGTAGCCCGAGCTGAGATCAACCTCCATCGGCTGCGGGACGCCCTCGATATGCAGACGTATGAGCACATCACCAAGCTCGATTCCCTTTTTCGCAGCAGGCGAATTCGGATAAACATAACTGACCAGCGCCCCGTTTTCTCCGTCCTTGGTCATGTCAGAGACATTGTTCACCCTCGCCAGTTCCTGATTCAAAGGCTGAAGCTCTACACCGATCCACGCGAGCCGGTTCTCCTCTTCCTCGGTCAACGGCACATTCGAATGATCAACATTGCTCGCCAGATCAGCCAGCACCGGATTGAGATATCCCGAGTAAGTCATCAGTGTATCATCATCGTAAAAATAACCCCGGTCGCTCTCGACCTTCTCGCGTCTTGCGATCGGCATCGAAACGAGCCGACCAGCCGAATCAAACAAAAACATCTTGCCCTCTTCATCATAGCTGCCGCTGCTGACCTGCGGATAAATCTGACTCTTCCATCCTTCCTGAAACTGCGCGATACGTTTGTGCCCGTAATAACTCACCTTGCTGTCACCCTGAACCCGAACCAGCGCATAGATCAATGGCTTGTTGCGATAATCAAAAACACTAGCCTGCGACAGCTCGACCTCACCCTCGAGCTCCTCGCTAAGCTCCGCAACGAATGCGCCGTAGTCCTTCAGCGTCCCGGAGAACTCTGCGGTCACCGGCTCACCATCTGCCGGATAAACAGTGATCTTCTCAAGACGGGCAGTGACCTTGGGTTTGAGCTTTTTCAACACGAGCAGCTTCTTAGCATTCACCAGCACACCGCAGGTATCGATCTCGGTCTTCTCCTCATCATCATTGCTGCTGTAATAGCCCATCGAAGACTGGTTCTTCCGCGGGCTGCGAAGATTGAGCTTAACACGAAGCAAACCGCCATCAGCTATCTGCTCGATCTTATCCTCCATCGCATCCATCTCGCCGGCAGGCACCAGCTCCCAGTCCGCGGGCGAACCCTTCCATCCATCATCCAGCGGCATCTCCATGCTCAAACATATCCCGACGGCATCGCCCTGGCGGTTCATGATCACTCCGCTGGCAGAACCGACACCGCAGGTAAGCCCGTCCTCTTTAACCGAAGCACTGATACTGAAACCCTTGACCGTCATGCCCCACTGCGCATTCGCCTTGTCGTATTCAACCGCGACAAGATCACCTTCGGCGTCCGGATTGAACTCCAATGGTTTGACACCTGCAAGTTCCTCCTCCGCTTCCAGCATCATCACGCCGCAGTCTTTGGCATAAGCCGAAACTTCCGCATCAACTTCCTTGCCGTTAAACGCGATCTTCACATCTTCAACAAAACGCGGGTGAATTGTCAGTTCCTGCGCGACAAACTTATTATCGCCGATCGCATAACCAGCCGCCTCAAAAGGCCGTTCTTCCTTGATCAACTCACTGCCCGTCGAATAACTGTGATAACTTCCGCAGTTTGGACAGTACCGCTGCACACTCGCGCCCTCGGGCTGTTCACCCTTGTCGGTCTTGAGATAGTAACGCACCTGCACTACCGAATCACTGATCGATTTCGCCAGCTCAACTTTTTCAGCAAGCGTAAACTTATCCTGCTCATCCATCCCTTCCGCTGCAAAGACAGATCCGCACACAAACAATGCCAAGACTAACATAAGAAGCTTCGATCTCATCGCATTCTCCTTGAATTTGCAATCAATTTATCATTTGACGCTGCTTTAAAACTCAACTCTATTCCTTCTCGTAGTCCCGCGAATAATCAAGAACGCACTGCCGCAGCAGCCCCTTGCGCAGAACACTCACGACTACTTTCGACTTTTCGTCAACCTTGTCCACAAGCTCCTTGCGTATCCTGCTGACATCGTCGAGCGTCTTGACCTTCTCGCCGTCGATCTTCAAAATAATGTCATTCTCACGCAGACCGGCATCCCTGGCATTGCCCGGATACTTCACACCGTAAATGAAAACGCCCTCGTTCCGGTAGAAGTACAGATCAGGCTTGTCAAACCGGTTGATCTCTTTGACCGTCATGTCCCATCGAGGGCAGTCCAGCTCCTCACCCTCGACCGCGCCCTTATCGGTCGGCTTGAGCTCCACGGTCCTGATTTCACCGCCCCTGCTGTACTGAAGCGTCACGATCTCGCCCTTTTCCAGCATGCCGATAGTTCTGCGTATCGCCGGCAGATCCTCCTGCGTAAGACAGCGGACGTCACGCCCCGCGATGCTCATGATCCTGTCCCGCGGCTGCAGACCCGCTCGCCTTGCCGGGCTCTCGGGGTCGGTCTCAGCAACGATAACGCCCTGGTCACCGTCGAAATAAATATCCTTCTCGAAATCTCGCAGCGCCTGAAGCTGCAGACCCAGCCAGCTCCATTTCACCTCGCCGTGCTCGCGAAGCTGAGGCACCAGCATTTTCACCGTGTTGCTCGGTATCGAAAAACCCATGTCCCCGCCGAATATCACACCCAGAGTATTGATCCCGACGACTTCACCATCGGTATTCACCAACGGCCCGCCGCTGTTGCCCGGGCTGATCGATGCATCAGTCTGCAGCCACACGCTGTACTGACTGTCGTCGGGCAGATACCGGTCCGTACATGATATGATCCCGATCGAGACCGACCTGCTAAGACCCAGCGGCGCCCCCATTGCCATCACGAAATCGCCCTCGCGCAGCTTCGACGAATCGCCGACATTCGCAAACGGTACCTGTTCATCTTCACCCTTGTCCAGCTTCAAAAGCGCCAGGTCCGCATCCTTGTCCGTTCCCAGCACCTCCGCATCCATAGCCCGGCCGTCATACAGCAGACACCGCACTTCCAGCGCCTTGTCCACCACGTGCCAGTTAGTCAGCACCTCACCATCCACCGAGATGATCACACCGCTGCCGCCCACCTCCTGCGACATCTTCTTACCCTGCGTATGGTCCTCACGGATACATTTGATATAGACCACAGTCGGAAAAACTTCATCCTTGGCCTGCTGCACTATCTTGCGGAAATCCAGCAGCCGTTCAGGTTCATCCTCGATAACCTTATTCACTGTCGCAGGCTTATTACAGCCGCTCAGCCCCGCAAGAATCACCCCAGAAACGAGAACCAACAGAATCCTCTTCACCATTTGCATACTCCCACAAAAACCGTTCAAAATTTCCGCTCTCCGCGACAGTTCGAATTAACAACAATCCGAACAGCAAAAGCGTTGATTAGCACTACCCTAACCTCCGCACCGCATAAATCAACTAAAAACAGATTGAAAGCTCCAATTTTATCTGCATTCACTTCCTCCGCACGCCATTTTTCGTACCATCCAAGCCGGAATCATGCCCAGCCGCCTCCCTCCGTATATTATGACGCAGCTCGGAGAAGGATGTAACAGATCGAAGTGAAGAAAAATCCCTTCGCACACAACGTTGAGCCTCGTCCCCCGTCCCCTAATATCAGTGTCACACAACCAAAAACCCTGCTGTACCTGTCTTTTAGAAAGCTGTCATCGTAAAATCTCTTTTAATCTTGCACCAAATCCCGATCATTTCGTAAACTAGGGTAGGTTAGAGATAAGTTGATCTAACGCGTTACAAGTTAATACTTTATTATCTTCTTGAGAGGTTTACCATGAGCCCAAAGCAGAAACGCAAAGCAAAGAAGGACATGGGAAAGTACATCCCTCCGGAGCAAAGAGACATCCTTGAACGCAAACCAATCCTCTACCACGAGATCAAGACTCGCGAACATCTCTACGACATGGCACACACCACCAAAGAAAGAACCGAGAGATTTCATGAGCTTACAAATATCAAAGGCGTGCCTAATCAGGTCGCCGAAGAGATCGTCTTGAACGATTACTTCTACTTGCCCGAATCGCCATTTATCGCCGAATAGCATAATCGCAGTCTGAACGGCGAATAACTTGAAAAACAAAAAAAACGCTCTCCGGACCGTATCCTCGGCCTGCTGGGGAGCGTTTTTTCTTATTTTTAGCGGTTAGCGCTTTTCACTGACCGGTATTTGCACCTCGCTGTATTTCATCCACCAGGGTGTAAACGGGCCGTTATAGCCCAGCACGCGGACACCACCAACCGCCTCATATTTGTCCTGCTCTTCCAGCCATGCCTTGAGCTTCTCAACAGCAGGCTCATACGTCCCCTTGTTGTAAGCGCCCTTCACAGCAACACTAACAACCTTCATCGGCTCGCTGTCGAAGACAACTGCCTGATCCGCCTGCCCGGTCGTGCCGACCTCCTCGCTGGGATAGTAAAACGACATCGCCTCCATTCGCATCCCTTCTCCCTCAGCCTCATAATCCATCTGCACCGGCGCGGTCATCGGAATCTCTCGCTCCTTGATATGACTGAACAGTACACCGAAAGTCTCTCCCTGATCCGCACCTTCAGCCTTTACCATACGCACAACGGGGTACTTCTTTAGGCGTACAAGCCCCACCATGCTCGGTTCTGGCCAGCCCTCGGGAAGATCCGCCGAGACATTCGCCTCAAATTTTAGCGCATCCACAGCAGTTTCCATCCGCCGCTTGAGATAATCAAACGCCTGCTCGTCGGACATCGTAACTTCCTCACGCGCTGCCTCGCTGAGCACATAACCGGCGTCGCTGCTGCCCAGCTTACTTCCGAGCTCCTGGGCCTTAGCCGCCAGTTCGTCCCTGGCCGCCCCCGTTTCACCTTCACCCTTGAGCTCCTCCGCCCCATCGACAGCCTTCTCGATCTCCTCGATAACCTCACCTTTGGTCACCGTACTGCCGGCATTCGTATATGCCGTCTGCTGGCTGACTGCACAACCTGCCAGCCCCAATGCAACCGCAATACCGCCAAGCAGCCCCGTTGTTTTACCAATGAATCCCATTGCCGCCCCCTTTCAAATTGAGCGTGATCACTATTTCTTAACAGCTCCGCATGCTGTATCAAAACTGTCTTATTCTTCCGCGCCGCCCATTCGCTCGCCCATCGCGGCATTTACACCGATCCGCCTGAACTGAACCGCGTCGAGCACACGGATCTTCTCTTCCTCACTCTCGATATTGTTCAGCCCAACCATTATCTCACGCTTGGCTTCGTGCGAAAAATTCGTATTCTCGACCAGCGTAACCAGCACATCACCCTTGGCATCATCAAAATAAAGCTCTTCGTAAACTCGTTTTATCAGCCGCTCCTGAGCAGGGATCTCCAGACCGGGCCTTTTGGCAATAACCATAAAGCCCTTGTACTTGCCGTCATCGCTCTTCAGATCCGCCACCGCATCTATCTCCGCAAGCGTGGCAACCAGATCCGCCTTGCGCCCGAGCAGATCGGTCGTTGTATCTTCGTTCCACGCAAGTATCTTATCCATGCAGCCGGCACTGCACAGCATCGTTACAACACAAAAAACTACCAATACCATCCTACGCATACTCAGCACCTCAATTGAACAGTAATCTCACAGCCATATTTTACCCCGCCCCGCCATAATCACAAGAAATTCCACCTCAAAAGCGCACAAAAATGGACCGCGTGCTGCTTCAAACAACACACGGCCCACTGATTATCATTGCATCCGGCGGTTTTAGAACACCATTTGCGTCCTCAGTCCTACAACAACCGCATCGCTTGCAACATCATTTCCGCCTGGATTCGCGACATACTGCACGCTCGGACTGACACTGATCCAGTCCGCAACGTCTATGCTGTAGTATGCTTCGATCACACGCTCATAGTCGTCCGTAAACTGCGCGTCATCGTCGCTGAACGTCCCGCTGGCAAACCCAACACCCAGCCGATCCGTGTCACGCCCCTCGAACAGCCCGGTATACGCCATACCGAAACTCACGAAATTTGTAACCTCGTTGACCTCTCCGCTGGCATAACCATACCTGCCGAACACACCCAACCCCTGGCTCTGATCGTGACTTTCATTGTAAACCTTCTGGTCCGCACTGATATAGAAACCGCGATCATCCCGGTGCGTCTCACCGTCGTCGAACCGCTCCTTATCCTGCGGATCGTACCAAAGCCCGAACCTTGCAGCGCCCAGCAGATCGCCGTTCGCGGAATGTGTATGACCGACCAGACCCGCTTCGGCGATCAGGAAATAATAGTCCTCTTCGTGGAACGTCGTCGAAAAACCCGTCTCGCGTGCATCCGCCTGTGCATCAGCTATACCAATGCTCCAGTACCACATGCCCCCGCCGTAGTAATGCAGCACAGCTCCGAGCCCGTTATCCGGAAACGGTATCGTCGGATTATTGACCAGCGCGTTATTTAGAAACTGTGAAGTCTCATCGTTAGCATAGGCATTGCCGTCAAAGGAAACCGGACAACCCTTGCACTCGAAACCGCCCGTCAGATCGATTTTACCCAACCTCAATACCAGCTCGTCACTGATGTCTTTTTCGAACCACAGCTCCGTGACATCCCAGGCTCGGTCACCCGCGGCGTCACCATTCACGCCGAACCAGCTTCCGACCGACCATGCGTCGATCCCTTCGCTGTCCGTCCAGCTTCCCTCGTTGAGCATGTAGAACCGCCAGCCCTCAAATCCAAAAAGCTCCTCAAGATCACCAGCCAGCTCAACATCAAAACTGCCCGAATACTCGCCCCTGCCGCTGTTCGTACTCAGTCCGCCCCGCACGTTCCGCTGATATATCTGCGTGACGCCCACATCAAACTCCAGCCCCGGCCTTTCAAAGAGATTCAATTCCGGGCCGGCAGACTCACTGAGTACCTCTTGGGCATGTGTCTCTCCGAAGCCATCCTCAACTGCATACGCCCCCGTTACGATCGACAGGCAAACTGCGACCACGACTAAATCCAAAAACTTGTTTGTGCTTAACTTCACAATGTCTCCTTTCATATTTCGGCCTCAACCATCGGCATTATTACTGATAGGCGGATCGGCACAATCACCGAGCAACTACACCTCAAACCAAAAAAACTGAAGTATTTCTCAACCGACCGTAAACATTAATTCCAACTTAGTCTCAGCTAACATATTACGTCCAAACTAACTTATCAAGTCAAAAATCTGTTTACGCCCTGAAAATGCATATATTTCGGGCCCGCTCACTTTACCGACTAACCCTAACTTTTACTATACCTATCTTTTCAAAAAGACCTTTTTCCATTTTCCCGCAAAATTTTTATTTTACCCTTGAACCAACACCAGTGTAGGACTAATATAATCCTACTTCAGTAATGAAACTTTTGCAGGAATGAAAATCATGGACGTCATCAGAAGAGACACAGACTACGCACTGCGGGCGATGGCGATGCTCGCACAGCTTGAAAGCGGAAAGGCTGTATCTACTAAACAGATCAGCACTGAACAGCAGATACCTTCCGCACTGGCAGCAAAACTGATGCAAAAGCTACAGGCCGCAGGACTCGTCAAGAGCAAAATGGGGCCCAAAGGAGGCTTCAGCCTCAGCAAGCACCCTCAAAAGATAAGCATCGCTGACGTCGTACTTGCCATTCAGGGGCCGGTAAGCATAAACAAATGCCTGACCGGAAGTTTTCAATGCCCGATCAACGCAAAGTGCCCGCTGCACAAAAAACTGGGTAAACTTCAGTCCCAGATGGATCAATACCTCACCGAAACCACACTCGCCGATGTCGCTGCTCCGGAGGACAACTGAAAGTGAATCTGCCAGCGCAAGTACAACAGAAAATGCAGACATACTTCGGCTCCGACCAGCGTCGCATCAGCCACGCCTTGCAGGTGCTGCAAATCGCCGAACAGATCGCCGTCGCGGAAAAGACAAATCTGCAGCTTGTAAAAATTGCGGCAATCCTGCACGACATAGGTATACACAACTCCCAACGCCGTTACAATAGTACTGCAGGACGGTACCAGCAGATCGAAGGACCGCCCGTAGCTCGAAAGATCATGACCGAACTCGACATTGACAACGAAACGATCGAGCACGTTTGCGATATCATCGCGAACCATCATTCAGGGGGCATGAATACGATGGAATTCAATTGCATCTGGGACGCGGACAGGATAGTCAACTTCGCCGAGGAATATCCCGCGCATGCAAATCTGACCGAAACAGATTACTTCGACCAGATACTCAGAACTCAAACGGGCAAGCGTATTGCCCGCGCGAACTATACAGGAATTATTAAAAGCTAATTAAGCTAATCTCAATTGGAGGTCAAACCTATGAACATGTTTTGCTACCAATGTGAACAGACAGCCAAAGGTTCTGGTTGTACCGCTCACGGCGTTTGCGGCAAGGGCCCGGAAGTGGCATCGCTTCAGGACCTAACCGTGCACGCACTTAAGGAAATATCCCGCTACGCACATGCAGCGCGGCAGTTGGGCGTAACCGACGACGAGACGAACGTATTCACCATCAAAGCCTGCTTCAGCACGCTGACAAACGTCAACTTCGACGCCGTCGATTTCCAGCGTCTGCTTCAGAAGGCGACCGAGATCCGTCAGAAGATCGGCAATCTGTACGAAGATGCATGCCGCAAACAGGGCAAACAGCCCGAGGATCTCAACCTGCACATCGACTGGTGGAAGTCGGTCAACGATCTCAACGCACTCGTCGATCTCGGCGAATCCGTCACCATCGAGAACCGTCTCAAAGAATACGGCGATGATGTCACCGGCCTGCAGGAACTGATCGTCTACGGCCTCAAGGGCCTCTCCGCCTACGCGGACCACGCACAGATCCTCGGCCAGCAGGACGACGCAGTCTACGCATTCGTCCACGAAGCGTTCGACTACGTCAGCCGTGAACCCCAGGACGTCGAACAGCTCACCGCCATGGCACTCAAGACAGGTGCAATAAATCTGCGTGCGATGGAACTGCTCGACGCCGGCAACACCAAAACCTACGGCAATCCCGAGCCCACTCAATGCCGTGTAACCCCGGTAAAGGGCAAGGCTATCGTCGTCTCAGGACATGACCTCAAGGACCTGCACGAGCTTCTAAAGCAGACCGAGGGCAAGGGAATTAACGTCTACACCCACGGCGAAATGCTCCCCTGCAACGCCTATCCAGAGCTCAAGAAGTTCGACCACCTCGTAGGCAATTACGGCGGTGCATGGCAGGATCAGCGTAAGGAATTCGACGAGTTCCCCGGCGCAATACTCATGACCACCAACTGCTTGCAGAAGCCCAAGGACAGCTACAAGGACCGCATCTTTACTTCGGGGCTGGTCGGCTGGCCGGATGTCCAGCATATTGACGATTACGACTTTACACCCGTCATCGAAGCCGCACTCGCTCAGCCCGGCTTTACCGAGGACGCACCCGAAAAACGCATCCCCATCGGATTCGCACACAACACCGTAATGAGCGTCGCCGAAAATGTCGTCGACCTAGTCAAGGCAGGCAAGATCAAGCACTTCTTCCTGATCGGCGGCTGCGACGGCGCAAAACCCGGACGCAACTACTACACCGAGTTCGCAGAAAAGGTACCCGACGACTGCGTGATCCTCACCCTGGCATGCGGCAAGTACCGGTTCAACAAAATGGAATTCGGCGATATCGAAGGCATCCCGCGCATCCTCGACTGCGGCCAGTGTAATGATGCATACTCCGCGATCCAGATCGCGGTAGCGCTGTCCAAAGCATTCGACTGCGGAGTCAACGACCTGCCGCTTTCGATGATCCTGAGCTGGTACGAACAAAAGGCCGTCGCGATCCTGCTGACCCTGCTCCACCTGGGTATCAAGGATATGAAGCTCGGCCCGTCTCTGCCCGCATTCGTGGGCCCGAACGTTCTAAACGTACTCGTCGAGCAATTCGGACTTGCTCCGGTTGCGACTGTCGAGGACGATCTGGCTGAATGCCTCAGCTAATTCTGCCTTCACAAAGAGCCCGATGCGAGCTTCGGCTCAATTCGGGTTTCTTTTTTGCCGCAAACAAGACGAAAGGATACTGAATGAATACGAATGTATTGAAAGACATCCCATACGCTGACGACAAAATGGGCAAGCGCAA
This sequence comes from Anaerohalosphaera lusitana, assembly GCF_002007645.1. Taxonomy (GTDB): domain Bacteria; phylum Planctomycetota; class Phycisphaerae; order Sedimentisphaerales; family Anaerohalosphaeraceae; genus Anaerohalosphaera; species Anaerohalosphaera lusitana. The sequence goes on along the minus strand of NZ_CP019791.1, from coordinate 957,006 downwards.
AGTCGTCGACACCGATGACATCCTCATAATGCAGATCGCCCTCAAGCCAGGCCAGGCCGTCCCGGACCACAACGCAAACTCCAACGTCCACCTGCTCATTATCGAGGGCACGATCACCGCAAACCTCGATGGTACCGAAAACACCCTCGAAAAAGGCTCCCTCACCCCCGTCGCCTACAAAACACCCATGCAGATCAAAAACAAAACGGACACACCAGCAACTTTCCTCGTCCTAAAAACCCCCAACCCCGCAAAGATGTCCTGACAGAAAAATCGGTCAAAAAAGGAAGGGCGGCCCATCACGGAGCCGTCCTTTTCAATTCATCTGTAAGGTTCATTCGTCCTCAATCAGCCACAAGCCATCCAACCCCCATGGCCTCCAGATCAGCCATATTAACCTGACCATCACCGTTTAGATCCGCCCCGCCGCAATAATCCGCACAGCCGGAACTCAACCACTGCACTGCGAAACCCGCAAAGTCGGCAAAGCCCAGACTGCCTGTGTACATATCGATCACCTCGATCTGAAGCGTAGCCTGATCATAAGCACCGACCATATCAGCAGCCTTCACAGTGAAGCTGTTGTATCCTATATCACCAGCCGACGGCACACCCGACATCTCACCATCCTCTGAGATGTTCAGCCATCCCGGTCCGCTGACCTTTCTGAATACCGTCACATCCGAGATGTCCGGATCGGTCACGTCGTTGCTGAGCTGGCCGGCATATGTAATACCCTCGCCCGCCGCGGATTTCGCCAACGGATCACTAGCAAACGCCGGCGGCTCATTCGCCTTGATAAGCTCAAAACCCGCAATATAAGCAGCGTTTCGGTTGTTCTTCTCAAGTATCACAAATTCATAAGTCTTGCTCGCTTCCAGATGCACATTGCCCGTTCGCGGAGTCGTACTTTTTCCATCCCTCGCGAAATCCAGCAAATGCGTACTTGAACCCTGCTCCTGAAGCCACGCCTCTTCGGGTACGGCATAAATATCCTGCAGCCACTGATAGAATTTCAAAGTATAATCACCCGTCATAACCCCACTGAACGTCAATGTAAGCGAAACCCCGCCTCCGGACGCCTTGACATAGTCGTGCAGCAGATCACCATTGCCTCCGTTCGTGGATGTTCCAGCCGACCCCGTGCTCGAAGTAAGCTCGAATCGTCCCCAGTTCACATATGTCGGATCCCCAAACAGCACACGGCTAAACCCTTCTTCAACCGCTGAACTGCTCGTACCGAAATCCAGACTATAACTGGCACCCAGCTCTTTTGTACGGAACCTCCAGACTCGCCCCGTAACCATCGCCCCGGCGTTTCTCTCATCAACCCGCCAGAAGTATTCCCTGCCAGGCTCAAGATCCACGTTCCAATAGTTATAAGTTGTCCAACCCAGATACTCAGGCGAGCTCGCGTCCGCCCCTTCAACAGCAGCCTCACTATCACCAAGATAAACATCAAAAATATAACCCGACGGCCTGCCGCCTATCCACGAAAGCCGATCTCCGGTAAAACTATTCGAGAGATTCGCGGGATCAGGAGACCCAGCCGGTATGTCGTCGTCGGCCGAATTATACAAAGCAGTAACGTCAGCCCCGGACAGAGCCTCATGATATATCCGCACGTCGTCAATGATCACAGGCGTATCTGTCCCCTGGGTCTGCTGACTCTGAGCATCGAAAAGCACCAACGGCCACCGGCAATCGATTATACCGTCCGGCACATCAGCACCCCACTCCGAACCGGTCACCTCTCGATCGTTAACCCATGCACGTATCGTACCGCTGTCCCTGTCTATCACCATCGCAAGATGATACCACTTATCAGTCGCGATGCCGCTGCTTGACGTTCTGTCGAATTTCTCCCCATTCTGCCACAGGTCCCGCTGCATATTACCGGCAAACTTGAATCCCGAAGCAGTGTGACCAATAAACCAGCCGCCCCTCGGATTATTGAACCGCCCCGGTATTACCGCGCCGCCTTTACAAGCAAGCACACCGTTGGCTGTCGGCACCTGCGTATACTTCGCCCATAGCGAAACACTCAGATCACCGTCCATCGGATCACCCGTCCCGGCAAAATCTGCCCTGGCCCCGCTCGATCCGCTCGCAAAACTCTCCAACGCATTCCCGATCACTCCGCCGGTAGAATCAGCAAAAGACAGGCCGCCAGTCAAACTGCCATGTGCTGCAAAAGGCCCCACATCGTGAGCGACATACCCATCCGTCTCATCCAGAAGAATGTGCGTCGCGACACCAGCAGGCCTGACGTATATCTGCACATATCCAGTCCTGTTAGTCAGCCCTCCGCTATCGGAGACATGATAAGAGAACTCATCCGAGCCCACAAATCCTTCCGCAGGCGTATATCGAATAACACCGTCCTCAACGACCTCGACACTGCCGCCACTCGACGTCACGGCATCAACACACTCGAGCGAGATGTCATCCCCGTTGCCGTCATAATCATTTTCGAGCAGATCGACCTCAACGGGCTGATCCTTAACAGTGACCGCCCCGTCTTCCATCGCATATGGCACCAGATCCTCACTATAAACGATAGCCGGCGCCGCAGCCTCCTGAGCGACATTACTGTGATCGATCATCCGCTGAACGGTACCTGTTCCAAGGCATGACCTTGACCCGCCCATCGTATCGCTGATCGAACTGTAGTGTCCCGCACCATATCCGTGTGCAACCTCGTGTCCCAGCGACTTCGCATACTGAGCCATGCTCCCGACCGTACACGAATGCTGATGGTTCAAGTTCGACGCATCAAAAACCACACCGCTGGATCCACCGCCGCCCGGCGCCTTGAATTTGACCTTGGTATTTATGTAAGCCGAAGTCCCGCTCCACCACCAGGTCTTCCAGTTGTCCGGATCGCCTCCCACACGCACCACGCACTCCTGTATCTCCCACGCCATACCCATATCACGGGCATAAAAATGATCTGCATCATTCACCCGCTGCTCAGCACGAGCTATCGCCTGGGCAACACTGTTGTTCGAAGCCTCATAATAATCATTCGCAATATCCATCCCCACATGCATCTGACGCATGGTATACTTCGGTATCACGTATCCCCGAGGCGTTGGCGAAACTCGATCCACTGTCCTTGAAACCACAACATTCCCCGACCCTGGATCCGCCGTACCCTCGGGCCCGGAAACATCCACACTCACATTCTCTATTCGCTTGATGGCATTGCGCCCTACCGTAAGGTTCGCCTGCAGAATACCCCCCGGCTCGATCGAAGCATTCACCCGAATATCCGGATCATCCTGAACATAGCCGCGGTAGGTCCTCACCTCCGGTGCCGATACCTGCGTATAGCCCGTCGCCGGATCCCACGTAAACACCTTGTAATCATCCGCCCGCAGTGACCGCTTCGTCAAAACCAGCACATCAGAGTCCCCATCGCCGTCAACGTCCGCAACATCTATACTCAGATTATCCGGAAGCACGGCAAAACTAAGGCTTGAAACCAGACACACTAACACAACACACAACAAGACCTTTTTCATCGCTATCTCCAACAAATCTGCACCCATTTACAAAAATTTGTCCCTGCACGATACTCTAGGAGTTAAAAACCCACAGATTGGCGAAAAATCTTGCCAAAATTCTTTTTTTCCGCAAAACACTGCCTCCACAGCCTACAACGATCCACATTCTCCACCTGTGGCGAACCCCTCAAGCACCGTGCTTACCCAAAGACAGGTTTTTCCTGCATATCTTTTGGGCACATCCCTGATGGCATACCTTTACGAATCAGTTACCATTGACACTGATATGATGGAATTAGTTTAAGGGGACAACAAAATGAAGAAATCTGTAACGATTCTATTGGCCTTCCTGCTTGCATTGACAGCACTGGCACCGATGGGTTGCGAAACTATACAAGGAGCAGGCGAAGACATCGAAAATGCAGGCGAGGAGCTAGACGAAGAATTCTAGGTAAATACCAGTCGAACCCGCAAATTGCAGGAGAACGCTAATGGGACTTTTAGGATGGGCACTGACATTTCTTATTGTTGCAATAATCGCAGCGGTGTTCGGCTTCTCGGGCATCGCCGCAGCCAGCGCAGGCATAGCGAAAATTCTATTTTTCATCTTTCTGGCACTATTCGTCGTTCTGCTCATTATGAATTTGTTGGGCAGGACTTAACGGTACAAAGAAAAAATACTTCTAGAATAACACTTCAATGGAAAGGACTTATATGGCAACCGAAAGAACAAAAGAGATCAATCGCGAAGTGGAACAACTCAAAAATGACATACGCAAACTAAGATCCGACCTGACAGAGATGCTCGGCTCAGTCGGAGGCTACAGCCAGGAGAAAGTCATGCGAAGCCGAAACAAGCTCAAGGAAGCGATGGCCGACCTCGAAGGACGTACAAAGGAACGCTTTGACCATGCTCAAAAAGCAGTCCGCGAACACGGCGACGAGGCCCTCAACACCTCCCGAAAATACATCGAGAAGAAACCGCTCGCTTCCGTACTCATATCCTTCGCGGTAGGCATCGTTGTCGCAGGTATCCTCGGGCGGAGATCCTCATGAGCCTGATGCATGACATAATCACGACTATAGGTGACGCTGCCCGCCTCTCCTCGGACATGGTCAAACTCAAACTCGAGCGAGAGGCAGGCACCGTCAAACATGCCCTGGTGCAGGTGGTCAGCTTCTCCGCCGCCCTGTTCATCAGCACGATTATTTTTCTTGTCGGAGCGGCTTTCCTTATCTTCGGCGGATACCTGCTCCTGAAGATGGTCGTCTCACCCGCTGCAGCGGCCCTGATCATGGGAGGCGGTCTCGTGCTGATCTCCGGCATCATCCTGCTCATGTCAAAGGCGTCCGTCAAAAAGTGAAACACAACGAAACAGAATTCTAAAACACCGGAGGCAAACATGATTGCTGAAACCGAATCTGCGCGATCCCGCGTCGAGGCTCACACAGCCGATTACATAAACGAAAGGATCCGGCAGGACACCGAAGCAAAGATCTGCTACTACTCCCGAAGACTCGACCAGATCGAGGACCGCATCAACCAGCTCGATCAGGAATGGGACATAGAACGCACACTTCAAACCAACGCAGCCGCTGTCTCAATGTTCGGCATTATCATGGGCACCACCCGCAGTAGAAAATGGTATCTGCTCCCCGCCGTAGTCGCAGGCTTCCTCCTACAGCATGCCGTCCAGGGCTGGTGTCCACCGCTCGAAATGTTCCGCAGACTGGGCTTTAGAACCTCCCAGGAGATCTACCGCGAAAAGAACGCCCTTAAGGCCCTCCGAGGCGACTACAACGACATAAACTCAAACGCCGAAATGAGCCAGGACGAAAAAGCCCAACAGGCCCTGCACGCAACCGAGATTTAAAGCCTAAACGCGGCATATGCAGTAACTTTCAAATAACGGTCTTCAAGAGGCTGCCGCAAAATCTGCGTCGCTCTCCCATCAATAATCCCTAACTTGCTTCAAAACAACCCTAACTCTCAACAGATGATTTTTCTTTCCACCGAAGCTACCTGGCTAGAAGCTGTTTCAAAACTGCTTTTGGCTTGCCGGCGAGCAATTTTTTCGTCTCGGCAAGGCGTGTAAAACCGGCCATAGCTATAACGCATTAATGGCTGGCACTGATGTCAGCCATTGCGTGGGCGTTGACTTGTCGGCCATATTAGACTTTCATCGCGTTATTTATCACCCTAAAGGGTGTATTGACGGTTTTGCACAACGCAGCCGAACGGAAAAAGGGCCGCCGAAAGGCAAATCTGAGTTTTGAAACCGCTTCTAATAATCCTTAGACTCCCAGCTATCATATTTGCATTCCCATTAACACAATCCCTCTCGCCGCTTGTGTGTACTGATTTTTGCATAATCGATTATTCGACGCCACGTTAATCCGCCCCTCTTTTCTGCCGATAAAGCAAAGGAAATGGGCTCGGCCCGCAAGCCGTCCCATAAAAGCGTTGCGATACTTGCTTTCTGACGTAATCGCAGGAAAATTGAATACCGTACAACACGGATACGCCGGAAGTTGCTGACGAATTCCGGACACTGATGAAAAGGCAATCTTGTTTTTAGCCGGTCGCGGCCGGGCCCACAATACGCCCCAAAGCACCAGGCGGGAGTTTTATATGGCATTTGACGTCACACTAAAGGACTATCTCAAAGAAATAGACGAATCGCCGCTGCTAACATGGGAGGACGAAAAAGAGCTCGCCAGACGCATACACGAAGAAGACGACCCGCTCGCAAGAGAACGCATGGTCTGCAGCAATCTCCGCCTCGTCGTCAACATCGCAAAACGCTTCAACGGTCGCGGCCTCACACTCGGCGACCTCATCGAAGAAGGCAATATCGGACTTTTACGGGCCGTCGACTCGTTCGATCCCGAGCACGGCGTTCGCTTCAGCACATACGCTGCCTGGTGGATCAAGCAGGGCATAAAACGCTCCCTGCTCATGAACGCCCAGCCCATACATATCCCCACATACATGGTCGAACTAGTCAACCAGTACCGCCAGGTCTCCGACAAACTAAAGGACGAACTGGGCCGACCCGCCAGCCTCAAGGAAATGGCCGAAGAAATGGGCCTGCCCCAGAAAAAGGCCAAAGCCGTCCGCGATGTGGTAGACATGGTCGACGCAGGCTTCCAGGGCGACGCCGCCAGCGAAGAAAACTCAGGCCTTGACGAAACACTCAAAGACGATAAAATCACAGTGCCCGACGAGATCCTCGGAAGCGACGAGGAACTCGCAAAGGCAGTCGACATGCTCAGCGAGATCGACGAACGCGAGGCCAGGATACTGACCCTCCGTTTCGGCATCGGCGGCCAGGAACCGCTAACGCTCAAAGAGATCGGCAAGGTGCTCGGCCTGACACGCGAACGCGTACGCCAGATTCAGGCCAGCGGCCTCGCAAAGCTCAACGAGCTGATGTCGCAGTAAAAAGCGGATCAATCCGGAGAGCTGCTCGACAACTGTCACCGCGGATGCCTTCCACATCCGTCCGTTCGTAAGCTCGCCCACAGCGACAACACGAAAAAGGACGGCATGCGGAACCAGTCGCGGTTACTAAAACGGTTTTCGGTTTTCTTTTCCAGGCGGTTCAATGGATCTAAAGCAATACATTCGAGACATAAAAGACTTCCCCGTCCAGGGCATTCTCTTTCGTGACATCACCCCCCTGCTCGGCGACAAGGACGCCATGTCCTACGCCATCGACGCCATCGCCGAACCCTACAAAAACAAGAACGTCGACTACGTCGCAGCCATCGAGGCACGCGGCTTCATCTTCGGCGCCGCAATAGCCCGCGAGATCGGCGCAGGCTTTATACCCATCCGCAAACCCGGCAAACTCCCCTGCCGCAGCGAAGCGATGACCTACGACCTCGAATACGGCAGCAACACCATCGAGGTCCACGCCGACGCCGTCAAACCCGGCAGCCGCGTCCTCATGTTCGACGACCTGCTCGCGACCGGCGGCACGATGAAAGCCGCATGCTCACTCATGGAACGTCTCGGCGCTGAAATAGTCGCCACCGCCTTCCTCGTCGAACTCACCGACCTGCCGGGCCGACTCATGCTTCAGAAATACCCCATCTATTCCGTGATCTCGTACTAACCCGCCGCGGCCCGACAGCTAACCCAATCGCCAAATCCGAGGTAAAACCGTGACCCAGATCAAAGTAAACATCCCCGCAAAACCCGCCCAGGCCTACACCATCACCATCGGCTCCGGACAACTCGCCGACCTCTGGCCCGAACTCACCGAACGATACGCCGGCAAATCCATGTTCATCGTCACCGACGCAAACCTCGTCAAAGCCGGCCATCTGGAAAAACTCACCGGCACCAACGAAGTCCAAAGCTGCGTCATCGACCCGCCCGGCGAAAAATCAAAACACATACAAACCGTCGTCAACATCATCGAGGCGATGGAAAAAGAATTCATGGGCCGCGACTCCGTCATCGTCGCACTCGGCGGCGGAACCGTCGGCGACATCGCGGGCTTCGCAGCCGCCATCTTCAAACGCGGCGTCGACGTCGTACAGATCCCCACTACCACCGTCGCACAGGCCGACAGCAGCGTAGGCGGCAAAACCGGCGTCGACTCCACACTCAGCAAAAACGCCTTCGGCGCCTTCTGGCAGCCCACCGAAGTCTGCATCGACGTCGAGACGCTCAAAACCCTCGACGACCGCGAATACCTCGCGGGCCTGGCAGAATCCATCAAGCACGGCCTGATCGCGGACGCCGACTACTTCGAATTCCTCGAACAGCACATCACAGAGCTCCGCGCAAAAGACACCGCCACCCTCGAACAGATCGCCGAACGCAACTGCCGCATCAAGGCCGCCGTCGTCGAAGAGGACCCCACCGAGAAAAACAAACGCCGCATCCTCAACTACGGCCACACCATCGGCCACGCCGTCGAATCTGCAAGCAACTACGAACTTCTCCACGGCGAATGCGTCGGCATAGGCATGGTCGGCGCCGCAATGATCGAAGCGAAAATGGGCATCGGCGACAAGGGCCGCGTCGCAAAGATAGAATACATCCTCACCCGCCTCGGCCTGCCCGTAAGCATCCCCGCCGAACTCGACAAAGACCAACTGATCGACATAATCCGCCGAGACAAAAAAGCCGTCGCAGGCTGGCCAAAATTCGTACTCCTCGACCAGATCGGCACCGCCCTGTGCAAAAACAACCAGTGGGCCCACGACGTCCCCCCCGAAATAGTAGAACAGACCCTGACAGAAATGTATTGACCAGACGGACACACAACGTGCAAAATGTCATCCGCCTCCGGCGGACCAAGCGTAAAATAGCCGTCGCGAAGCGACTCCACAATTGCCGCCGCCGAACCCGCCTAAAAACAAAAAAACCTTCGTGTCCGCCGCGCGACCCGCACCAACAAGACATATGCCACCCCAAACTTGATTTGGGATCCAGAGAACGCAACGAGCCCGCATGCACGATCACAACAGCCTCACTCCGCGCGTCCACAATAACGATCATGGCGCAAAAACGCGAGCGGCGACCCAGCCGCGAGTCCCCACGTAACGCCTTGCGCACCGCATACAACTACGCCGCCACATTTCTCACGATCACACTTGCATAAACACCAAAAGTTTTGCATTATTTCTATGTATAACCATACATCAAAACAGGAAAGGATACCGGCATGACTGACCGTAAGCAGTTCGGCGACTGGCACGACAACAACAGCGAGCCAAACGGCTCATCGATCGTCCTCATCCCCGTCCCCTACGACGAGACCAGCACCTGGCAAAAGGGTGCAGACAAGGGCCCCGCTGCCATCATCGACGCCGCCTACCAGCTCGAACGCTACGATATCGAAACCGATTCCGAAGTCTACAAACGCGGCATCTGGACCGACAACCCCATCCAATGCGATCCCGATCCCTTCCGCATGGTCCAGCAGGTCCGCGACCGAACCGCCTTCTGGCTCGCCGACAACAAACACACCGTCGTCATCGGCGGCGAACACTCCGTCTCCGTCGGCGCCATCCAGGCCCACGCAGAAAAATACGAAAACCTCAGCGTCCTCCAACTCGACGCCCACGCCGACCTCCGCGACGAATACGAAGGCTCAAAACACAACCACGCCTGCGTAATGGCCCGCGCCTCCGAGATCGCCCCCTGCGTCCAGGTCGGCATTCGTTCCATGGACGCCTCCGAAAAACAGCTCATGGACCCCGACCGCGTCTTCTTCGCCGAAGAAATATACAACCGCCGCGAATGGGCCAACGACGCCGTCGACATACTCACCGACCAGGTCTACATAACCATCGACCTCGACGTCTTCGACTCCTCCATCATGCCCTCCACCGGCACCCCCGAGCCCGGCGGAATGACCTGGTACGAGGTCCTCCGATTCCTGCGAAAAGTCGCCGAAACAAAAAACATCGTAGGCTTCGACATAGCAGAACTCTGCCCCAACCCCCAAAACAAGGCCCCCAACTACCTGGCCGCCAAACTGATCTACAAAACCCTAAGCTACCAGTTCGAACTGTAACATCCGCTCAGGCTCACAAACACTATTCCTCATCCGGCGGCCAAAACGCATCCCCGATCAGCACCACCCCCGGATACACAAGCAAAGTAGCCAGCAGACCTGTGTAAAGAACCTGACCGTCTCCAAGGCTAAGCCATATCCACGCCAGTACGCCAAACCATACCAACATCACCCCTCGCCTGAACTTATCCGGTCTCCGCATGTCCAACTCCAACAGAATTTATTATCGCTCGTAATCCCTATACCATTGCTCTGCTAAATTCATCGCTTCCTTGATCTCATCTTCGCTCATGGTCTTTTCGAGCAATTCCTTTTGTTTTCTGGCATCGTCGAGAATAGAAGCATCTCGGCCAGATAGCACACACCACTTATAAGCCTTAACCCGACCAACTGACACTCCCAGCCCTTTACTGTATAAATAACTCAAGCGAAGCTGAGCAATTGGGTAACCTCGCTCAGACGCTTTGCAATACCACTCAAAAGCTTTCGAATAATCCTGCTCAACACCCTCACCATGCTCATACAGATAGCCCATATCGGATTGCGCCTGAATATACCCATGTTCCGCTGCCCGCTCGCACCACTCAGCCGCTTTTTCTTTACTCTGCTCAACTCCACGACCCGCATCATACATTGAAGCTAACTCATACATTGCTCCGCTATGTACTTGCTCAGCCGCCCGCCGATACCACTTGAATGCCTGCTCGTACTGACGCCGCCAGTCACATATTTTCGCCAGCCTAAGTTGAGCCTTTAAGTGCCCTTGTTCAGCGGCCTTCTCAAGCAGTTCATCTTCCTTACATTGGTCCGCCTTGACACCCCTCCCTGCCCCATACATAACTGCTAATTCGTACTGTGCATCAGCAAATCCTCGTTCAGCAGCTTTGGAATACCATTCGGCTGCTCTAGTCTCATCTTCAGGTACACCGTAACCACTATAGAGCATATTGCCTAAATCTAGTTGAGCGTAGATATCTCCATGTTCAGCAGCTTTTCTGAGAGCAGGCAACGCTTTAGAAAACCATTTCGTGGATTTAATGTCATCCTGTTGAACACCTTCACCATACAGATACATATAACCTAGGGCGTATTGAGCCGTATAATTACCAACCTTTGCAGCTCTAGAAAACCAGTCATAAGCCTTCCTATTATCAACTGCCGTACCATTCCCATGATAATACATATTGCCAAAAAGGTATTGCGCTTCTGCGTCACCTTGATTTGCAGGTTCCTCTATGCCAGCGAAAGCCTTTTTAAAATATTCCTGAGCTTTATCCAAGTCTCTAACAGTCCCTCTCCCGTACTTATACATAACAGCCAGCTTGTATAAGGCTTTAGGATTCCCCCTCGCAACCGATCGTTCGAACCATTTCTTAGCCAGCCCATTATCCAGCCGAACACCAGCACCATCATGATACATCCTGCCCAGCTCATACTGCGCATCGGCATTGCCACCATCTGCCATTTCTTCCAATTGGGCAAGCGATTCGGAACTTCCATCTCTGGCAGCTTCCGCGATCTCTTTTGCCGTCTGCTCTCCAGCAAAAAGATATGAAGTAGAAATGAGTGTCAGTATGATAATTACTTTACGCATGGCGATCTCCTGAATAAACCACCGCCACAATAGCATTATCCCGCATACAATGCAAGCAAAACTGACTCCCCTTTAGCTACTGCCCCGCACGCCCTACCGCAGCTTCAGCGTCGCCAGAGCGATCGTCGCGAAGAAAATCGCCAGCAGCCAGAACCGCGAAACCACCTGCGGCTCGGACCAGCCCTTCAGATGAATTGATGATGAATCGGCAAATGAGGATTAGGCTGAACACCAAAATTCCGACACCGTATAAGTAAAAACACAGCCAACAATAATGCAAATTTTAAACAGCTTCTTGGAAGGACATGACAATGAGACATCTTAGAACAAACGCAGTAATTTTGCTAATAACATTGTTCTCCTTATCCACGGGGATCGCCGCTGAGTCATCACAAAAGACCTTGTTCGACTTTACAGGTGAATCAGCAGAATCAAAATGGCTTTCGGTTAACGACACAGTTATGGGTGGAATATCCGAAGGCCGAGCTCGTGTAAGTGAAGACAATACACTGGTATTCTCCGGGAATTTGTCGCTTGAAAATCAAGGCGGATTTGCATCCATTCGATCAAAGCCAACTGACCTTAACCTTGAAGCATATGAAGCTTTTGCACTTCGTGTTAGAGGTGATGGAAGACCATATTACTTCGACATCCGGCCGTCTTCCCGCAATTCGGCCACATCATATCGTGCAACCCTCAAAACTCAAAAAGACACATGGAAGGAAGTCCGCTTCCCGATCGATTCATTTGAGTATACTACTTTTGGTCGACGGGTTTCCGGAGTTGCACCCCCCAAAGCTGGTGACATTCAAAGTGTTGGATTTACATTGTCTGATAAAAAAGCAGGTCCCTTCCGTTTGGAAGTTGCCTCAATCAGAGCCATCAAAACTGATGCGGCAGCAAAGAATGATAAAGATATTGTTGAAACCGCTGTAGCTGCAGGCCAGTTCGAGACACTCGTAGCCGCTCTCAAGGCCGCTGGTCTGGTAGAAACACTCAAGGGCGATGGACCGTTTACAGTCTTCGCACCTACCGACAAGGCGTTTGCAAAGTTACCGAAGGGCACTGTTGACGAGTTATTAAAAGAGGAAAACCGTGACAAGCTGACCGCGATACTAACCTATCACGTGTTGCCCTCAAAGATATTATTGGCTTCTCAGGATTCAGAAACTATCCAGGGGCAAACGCTAGCAATCAAAACGAGTGGATCATTCACAGTAAATAATGCCAAAGTAATCACCCCTGACATTCCTGCATCCAATGGTGTGATTCATGTGATCGACAGTGTATTGCTCCCTGCGACCGGGAAAAAAACACCCCGGCAAGATGCAAAATCTGTCATCGAACTTGCCATAAGTAGAGGAGTACCTGTGTTTAATGCAGGCCAGTTTTCTGCATGCGCTGCAATTTACGAAGTTACGGTTGAATCTTTGCTGAAATCCAATGAGAACGGTCTCAGAGAAGCAGAGCGAGAAACATTACGGAACGCTCTTCGTGAAACCCGTGAAGAAGAGAGCCCCCGAGAAAAAGCTTGGATTCTCAGAAGAGCTCTCGATTCGGTATATAGATCGCTTAATGCGGATTGAGTCTTATAACTTAGGCTGACCAATTTAAACAGGACAGCAGTTGTTGATTCAGGTGGTCTGCTAACTAGTGCCGTTTCAAAAATATAATTTTAACTTTTCCATGATTTAAGACTTGCGCCATGCATAATCTGGTATTATATAGAATGACACGAAGAAATAATTTCACGCTTACAAGCAGAGAAAGGGATTTCTTATGTGTCTGTACGCCAGAGACCTCAGTACCAGTGAAGGCCAGCAAATTCAGCGGATACTCCGCAGCAGCAAAAGCCGAATCAAGATTCGTCGCGGCCAAGTCATTCTTGCCTCTAACCAGGGCTATAAAGTTCCTGCTATCGCCGAGCTGGTTCACTATTCGCCGCACCATGTCAGGGCCATCATCAAAGACTTTAACCAACGCGGCCTTAAGGCGTTGGAGCCCAAGCCCCGGCCGGGAAGACCGCCGGAGTTTACCGAGGACGACAAGGCCATTATTGCCGAGACTGCAAAATGTCCGCCCGATCTTCTGGACTGCCCTTTTAAGCGGTGGTCCCTGGAAAAACTGCGTGAATATCTTGTCCAGGAAAAGATCGTTCCTACGATCAGCATTGAAACACTCAGGACCATCCTGCGTGAAAAGAAGGTCAAGCTCCGGCGGACAAAGACGTGGAAAGAGTGCAACGACCCCAATCTCAAGTCTAAAAAAAACTAATTCGCAGATATGTGAACCAGCCGGCCTCAAACGGGCCGACCATATCATTCGACGAGTTCGGACCGCTGGAGATTCGTCCTCAGCCAGGCCGGAATTACTGTCATACCGACCATCCCAAGAGGCTGCCTGCGACCTATACCCGCAAACACGGCGTTCAGCACTGGCTGGCGTTTTACGATGTCCATCAGAAAAAGCTCTGGGGATATGTTCGGCCACGCAAGCGGCATCAGGAGTTCTTGGAAGTTTTGAAACTGACCAGGAAAAAGTATCCTGCGAACCAGCGGATCCATCTGATACTGGACAATTTCTCGCCGCACCGCAAGGACAAGGTTCTGCGGTACTGTCGCGAGAACAATATTCATCTGATCTGGACGCCGACCAACGCATCATGGCTAAATCCTATCGAATGTCAGTTTACCCATGTTAAGGAATTCGTCATACGCGGAACTAATTATCAAAACCACAATGAGCTTAAAATCGCTCTGAATAGATACGTAGCATATCGCAATAAAAAAAATCAGCAAAAGTTAAACTTAGATAATTGAAACGGCACTAGATCATCCGGACAATCGAATGATTCATAAACAATGGAAGCAAAACTGACTCCCCTTTAGCGACTGCCCCGCACGCCCTACCGCAGCTTCAGCGTTGCCAGTGCGATCGTCGCGAAGAAAATCGCCAGCAGCCAGAACCGCGAAACCACCTGCGGCTCGGACCAGCCCTTGAGATGAAAGTGATGGTGTATCGGCGCACACCGGAAAATGCGTTTGCCCCCCGAATACTTGTAATACCCCACCTGCATAATGACCGAAAGCATCTCCATCACGAACACACCCCCGATCAGCAGCAGCAATATCTCGTGCCTGGCAACCACCGCTCCGTACCCCATAGCCGCACCCAAAGGCAGCGAACCGATATCCCCCATAAAAACCTGCGCCGGATGCGAATTGTACCACAAAAACCCCAATATCGCCCCCATGATCGACGCGTAAAAAATGCATAGCTCACCCGCCTGCGGAATGTGCGGCAGCAATAGATACGACGCCCACGTCTGCGACTCCCCGTGAGGCGACATCGACTCCGACGACACATAGCACAGAATGATCAGCGTCGCCGAAACTATCCCGATACACCCCGGCGCCAGCCCGTCCATCCCGTCCGTCAGGTTCACCGCATTCGAAGTCGCCGAAATATACAGCACCGCAATAATCGCGAACGCCCACCCCGCTAGCGGTATCCCGTGCTTGTAAAAAGGCAGCCACAGCATCCGCGCGTCCGGCACATTCGCAAAATCCGCATACAGAAAATGAGCGATCAGCACCGCCCCGCCGAACTGGAACACCAGCTTCTCCCAGGCCTTCAGCCCGTCCCGCGAACGGTTCTTTATCTTGCTCGTCAGCTTCAGCCAGTCATCCACCGCCCCGATCGCCCCGAACCATATAACGATAAATATCGCCTTGTGAATGAACGGATTGTCCAGCTTCGCCCACAGAAAAGTCGAAACCATCATCGCCAGCAGAATGATCAGCCCGCCCATCGTCGGCGTATTCGCCCGCTCCTTCATCAGATCGTTCAGGTCGGTATGATTGAACTCCGGATGATCGCCGATCTTCTTCTTCATCAGCCACCGGATGATCTTCGGCCCCGTGATCAGCGCGATCGTAGCCGACGTTATCGCCGCCAGTATCGCCCGGAACATGACCTCTTCATAGGCATAAAAGCCAAGCGTACCGGTAAAGAACTCTCTGAATGTGTGTAAAAAGTGATATATCAATTTAACTTTGCAAAGCTATTCTGAATCCATTTATGTCGCTCACCCGAAAAGGCCCACCAGCTCGTCGATTGCCCTTTCGAGCCCCGCCGCCCGCGAACCTTTCACGAGTATTATATCGTCAGGCCGAACGATTTGTTGCAGATTATTACAAAGTACCTCAACGTCCGGGAAAATCCGCGTTTTCAGCCCGTTTTCCGATGCCCGAGCCGCCGCTTCAACCGTCACATCCGCATGCGCCCCCACCCCGACCAGCAGATCCAGCTCCGCCGCACCGATCGTCCCACCGAGCTCGGCATGCAGCCGGTCCGCATCCGCCCCAAGCTCAGCCATGTGCCCGCAGATAAACACCGCGCGTCCGTCATGCCCCCGCACCAGGTGCCCCAGCGTCTCAACCGCGTTCCGCATCGACGCCGGATTCGCATTGTAACAGTCGTTGATTATAGTAACCCGCCCCGCGTATTGCAAATCCAGCCGCATCTCCGGCGACTCCAGCCCCGGCATCGCCTTGGCGAACTCATCCGCCGTCACCCCGAACTGCCGCGCAACTGCATACGCCGCCAGCGCATTATACAGATTCGCCTCCCCTGCCAACGGCACCGATATCACCATATCATCAACCACCAGCTCCCCCGCCAGTCCCGTCGTCTTCACCTCGCTCGCCCGAACATCAGCACTCGCCCCCGTCCCGAATCCCACGTACGACAGCCCCGCCTCATCGCAATAACTCACCAGCACCGCACAATCAACATTGATAAGCAGCTTCCCGCCGTCCCTCAGCCCCGCCCGGATCGACGTCTTCTCCTGCGCGATATTCTCGACCGTCCCGAACCCCTCCAGGTGCGCCTCGCCCACATTGTTCACCACCGCCGCGTCAGGCCCAGCCACCCGAGACAAATACTCGATCTCCCCCGGACTGTTCGTCCCAAGCTCGCACACGATTATCTCGTCGTCCTCATCCGCCCCCAGCAGCGTCAAAGGCAGCCCGATATGATTGTTGAACGATTTCTTCGCCTGATGACACCGGAAATGCTGCGACAGAACGTGCCCCAGAATATGCCGTACCGTCGTCTTGCCCGCCGACCCCGTGATCGCCACCACCTTCGCCCCCAACTGCTCACGATACCACCGCGCCAGATCACCCAGCGCCCGCACCGTGTCCTCCACAACCACGCACGGCACCCCGCACCCGCTCACGCACGCGCCATCCTCCACCACGACACACGCCGCACCCTTCTCAACCGCCGCCGAAACATACGCATGCCCGTCAAAATTCTCCCCCCGAATCGCAAAAAAACACTCCCCAGCACCAAGCGTCCGAGTATCCGTACTAACGCCAATAATTTCACGATCGCGCAGATTGTCATCCCGGACTTGATCCGGGATCCAGCATGAATCAGCATCGCGAAGCGACTCCTTATCCCTTACTGAATCCGCACCAACCGCACCCCAGCCCCCATTGTCATTGCGAGGAGCGCAGCGACGTGGCAATCTCAAACCCGACGACCCCGAATGCCCGTCCTCCTTTAAACCGCTATCCTTGTCACCCCCGCCCCCAACACCATCACCACGCCCCCCAATATCATCCCTGCCTCCTGCTGTCACCCCGGACTTGATCCGGGGCCCAGAGAACAAATCGCCGCCGCATGCACTCCCTGCAACAGCATCACCACCTGCCCCGCAATTCGGCTCTCTATTGCCCTTCTCCTTTTCCCCCTCCGCACTATCCCCCTTTTTGCCATCGGCCTCAGGCGGACCCAGCATAGAACAACCATCCACACCCTTGTCATCCGCCTCAGGCGGACCCAGCATAGAAAAGCTGTCGCGAAGCGACTCCTTATCTTTTCCTAGTATGTCATCCCCTTCGCCCCTTCCTGACTCCCCCTGCCTGTCATCGCGAGGAGCCGAAGGCGACGTGGCGATCCCAAGCCCCCCGGCAGCCGAATGCTCGTCAAAACCAGTACGAACCGCACCAACAGCCCCCGCCAATTCTCGTATTGTGATCGCTTTCATATCTACTTATCGCTCAAAATCCGTAAATGCTCGTGAACTTTTCCGCTCAGCCTCTTTACAAGTTCGGCATTTTCCGGCTTTTCGGCTATGTTAATGTTCTCCTCCGGGTCATTTTTATGGTCGAACAGCATCCGTCCCGTCGTCTCGCCGCCCTTGACCCACTCCGTATACAGGTACCTATCCGTCTTCATCGCCACCGCATCGCCCCACCGAGCGAACACAGCATCATGAATCCGCACATCAGTATCCTTCATCACACCCGCCAGGCTCTTTCCGTCCAAATGGTCCGGCACCGCAACCCCCGCCAGCTCACACAGCGTCGGATAAACATCCACAAACTCCGCCAGCGAATCCGTCGCCCCCGCCTCACCCCGCGGATCACGCACGATCAGCGGCGACTGCAGCGCATTGTTCAGCGTGTTGTGCTTGCCCCAGAAATCATGCTCACCCAGGTGCCATCCATGATCTCCCCAAAGCACCACGATCGTATTGTCCGCGATCCCCAGCCGATCCAGCTCATCCAGCAGCTTGCCGATCTGCGCATCGACATAGCTCACACACGCATAATAAGCATGCCGCGTCCGCCGATGGAACTCATACGAATTGAACCCCTCCCGCACCTCGGAATACTGAAATATCTCACCCGAGTTCCGCACCTGCTTAGGCAGATTCTTCGGCCGGAACCGATTATCCGCCAGCTCTATCTCCTCCGCATCGTACATATCCCAGTACTTCTTCGGCGCGTTCAAAGGCAGATGAGGCCGCCAGAACCCGCACGCCAAAAAGAAAGGCTCATCCGCACTTGCAAGCTCCCGCATATCCCTGACCGCCTTCTCAGCCAGTTTCCCGTCCTGGTACGCGTCATCCTCCACATCCGCACACTCATAATAAGGCCCCCGCCCCTTCGACGGATTGATATGCTCACCCGACTCTTCGTCCTGCCAAAGCCCGTTCTTGTTATACTTCGCCCAGTTTCCCCCGTGATAAATAGGCACCGACCGCCACGGCTCACGCGACCAGTCCTCTTCCCGGTCATGCATATGGTGAAATATCTTGCCGTTGGAAACAGCCGTATACCCGTTCCGCTTGAAATATGCGGGCAACGAAGTAAACTCCCGTTTGATCCCCGCCGTCTTCCACGCCCCCGACCCAACGCGCAGCCCCGTCATCAGACTCACCCGCGATGGCCCGCACACCGGCACATTGCAGTACGCCCGCCTGAACAGCGTACCCGTATCCGCCAACCGATCGATATTCGGCGACTTGATATGCCCCTGCCCGTAACACCCCAGCTCGGGCCGAAGATCGTCCACCGCAATAAACAACACATTCGGCTTACCCTTCTTGCCCGAAGACCCACCAACCGCCCCCAAAACAGGCGACAAACCCAGACAAACCGCCCCAAGCCCCAAACCCTTAAGAAACTCCCGACGACCAACAACCCAATCACACATAACTCGCTCCAAAAAACAAAGATAAACCCCACCAAAACATCTTAGCGAAACATGAACTATTTTGCAAGCAGACCTTAGGTTGCTCTGAAACTGCTAAAGCTCACCAGAATCAACAGTCTCCCCATCTCCTTGTAGTGCATCATGGACATAATTGAATAATTGTTAGCTCTCACTGGAATAATTGTACCATTTCACTTGCAGAAGCTAAGAGTAATCTAGATATAGATTTTTTTATTGGCTAACCGTAGTGGACTTTTCAGTTTTATCGATGGATCAAGCATAAATACATCTCACCATATGATTCGGAAATGTCAGTACAAAAGAGCAAAATCATAGTTGAAATTTCATTTAGATTTCGTAGCATTGTACTTACAAAGGTCAGTGGGAGGATTTCTCATGGTGGAATCTATGGAGAATTGTTGCTACTAAAAAGGGACATTACTGCTAGACCAACGCCATTTAAGGGGTAGCTTCTGTGCACCTGAATATCTTCACTGAACTGGCATTATATAAATAAATTAACTTTTTTGGGAAGGAGAGAGAGATGGGAAATAAGCAAACATTCATCATCACCATTTTAGCAATTGTGTCTAGCTGTGTCTTAGCTATTGATGGAGACATGGGAGAAGCATCTTATGGCATAGAGAACAAACCTGATGGCTCCGAACAATACCCGTATCTGATTGAAGATTTTGAAGACTTCCAAGAGTTTTGCGGAGATACACGTTACTGGCGCGCCGAAGTCCAGACCCGTCTCGAATGTGATTTGGACCTCGACCCAAATTTACCGGGAAGGATTATTTATACTCATGCCCCAATTGCACCCGATACAGACAGTTCTAACAATGGTTTTCAGGGCACAGAGTATCAGGGCATATTTGACGGCGCCGATCATACCATAAGCAAGTTATCTATTAACGGTGCAGACATTTGCGGCCTGTTTGGCTTAATAAGTTCACCAGCATCTGTTAAAAATTTAAATATAACTAACGTTTCAATTATAGGGCAGAACTATGTCGGAGTATTGGCTGGAAGTATTTCTAACTGTGAATTATTAGACAATTCGTCGTCGGGAACTGTTAATGGAAACGAACAAGTGGGCGGATTAATCGGTCGTAATTATAACGCTGAAATAAAAAGCTGTTCTTCTATTTGTACCGTTAATAACTCAGCTTCATATATTGGGGGACTTGTCGGTCTCAACGATGGAACAATTCACAATTGTTCTTCAGAAGGAACGGTAGACGGCGTGGAATTTGTGGGTGGCTTGGTCGGCGCAAATGCGAACTATGCCACTATAACCAACGGGTGTTCAACGAGCGATGTAAATGCCAGTGGACCATACTCAGGCGGGCTACTTGGGTATAACAGCTATGGAGGAACTGTGTCGGACAGTTCATCTTTTGGCGAAGTATACGGAGCTACTTATACAGGTGGTCTCATAGGTTACAGTTACTACGGAGATATCGAATCCTCTTATTCAGAAAGCCTGGTCACCGCCTCTGGCAATTATTCAGGAGGTCTGCTTGGTTATAAACATTACGGCACCATATCAGGATGCTATACGACAGGATTAACTAACGGAATCGAATATGTCGGTGGCCTGCTTGGATACGCAAATGGAGGAAATGTTCTGGATAGTTATTCCACGGGCTCTGTCAACGCAACCAATCGACACATTGGAGGATTACTAGGTTATAATAGCGATTATGCCATAATAAAAACTTGCTATTCTTCCAGCAACGTTGAAACCACCAGCGACGGAGCTGGTGGGCTAGTGGGTTTTAACAGCGGATATATTGAACGCAGCTTTTCGGTTGGATCAGTTATAGGGAGTCATTATATTGGGGGCCTGGTAGGGGACAATCTTAAGGGCAATATTTATTCCAGTTATTCAACAGCTTCAGTTATGGGCATTGGTAGCCGTATTGGTGGATTGGTTGGGGACAACAACGAAGGCAATGTATCCGGCTGTTATTCTACTGGTCCAGTCTCAGCGGAGACTACAAGTCACGATGTCGGGGGCCTCGTAGGATGGAACTTTGAGGGTAATGTCATCAATAGTTTTTGGAATATTGAAACATCCAATATGACTACCAGTGCAGGCGGTACAGGGGCAAAAGGTATTTCAACTGAACAAATGAAAACAATTGATACTTTTGTAAATGCCGGGTGGGATTTGGTTTCAGTTTGGAATATCGAGGAAGCGCAAACATATCCTCTTTTACGCAAATATCTAGCAGTAGACACAAACTATGACGATACCGTTAATCTGACCGATCTATCTATTCTTGCTGAATACTGGCTCGAAGGGATGGAGTAGCCAAAGAGAAGAATAAAAATCAGCAGGAAACCAACCCTTTCTAAATTCGATAGTCCCATAAAGGAGGTCCAACCTAGTACAATGATCGTTCTCTGCTGTCGATTTTGTGCCGAAGTCGGCTTAGTTAGAAACGAGCACATGACATAAGTCAACCCGTACCACTTCATCTCGGACTTTTCCTACCCCATAACCGCCGCGGCCACTTCACGATCATCAAAATCGATCCGCTCTGTTCCCAGCACCTGGTACGTCTCATGCCCCTTGCCCGCGATCAGCACCACATCCCCCGCCTTGGCGTTCTTCACCGCCAGCTCGATCGCCTTCTTGCGGTCCTGCTCGACCGTCACCTTATCCGCATCCGCAAACCCCGCCAAAATATCATCGATGATCTGCCCCGGATCCTCCGTCCGCGGATTGTCCGACGTCACATAGATACTGTCCGCCTTCTCCTCCGCGACCTTCGCCATCCGCGCCCGCTTCGTCTTGTCCCGATCCCCGCCCGCGCCGAACACGACAGTCAGCTCCCCCTCGCATATCGGCCGCAGCGTCGCCAGCACATTCGCCAGCGCATCGTCCGTATGAGCGTAATCCACCAGCACCTTGAAAGGCTTGTCCGACTCCACCGGATCGAGCCTGCCCGGTATCCTCTCCAGCCGCTCGATACCGCGTGCGACCGTATTCAGATCGAACCCAGCCGCAATACACAGCCCCGCCGCCGCGAGCTGATTAGCCACGTTATGCTTGCCCAGCAGCTTCGTCCTGATCGGCTGCGAATGTCCGTTGAAGTGCAGCCCGTACGTCGTCCCGTCCGCGTCCATCTTGTGAATGCTCGCGATAATATCCGCATGCCTGTCGATGCCGTACCACAGCACCCGCGCCTTCGTCTCAGCCGCGATCTTCCTCGCATGCGGCGAACCCGCGTTCAGCACAGCCACAGCATGCATCGGCAGATTCCTGAAAAGCTTCGTCTTCGCCGCCAGGTACTCTTCCTCGCTCTCGTGATAGTCCAGATGATCACCCGACAGATTCGTAAACGCAGCCGCAGTAAACTTCAGCCCCGCCAGCCTCTCCTGATCCAGCGCATGACTCGACGCCTCTATCGCCATGAACCTCGCATTATTCTCAACCATCTCATTCGTAAGCCGAGCGATCTGCAGCGAGTCCGGCGTCGTCAGCGATGCCGATTCCTCCCGAGCCGTCGTATCATACTGCACCGTCCCGATCATCCCGCACTTGTGAGGCGTGCAGGATATGATCGAACGCACGATATAAGCAACCGTCGTCTTGCCGTTCGTCCCCGTAACCGCCAGGCTCGTCATCCGCGACGCAGGGTTGCCGTACCGCGCCTGCGCCAGCTCACCCAGTGCCTTCGCGCTGTCGTCGACCATCACAACCGGCACACCGTTCGTCGAGGGCTCGCGCTGGGCAACCACGTAACCCGCGCCCTTCTCTATCGCCTGCCCGATGTACTCGTGCCCGTCAACATTACTGCCCGCCACAGCCACAAAAACATCACCTTCCGTAACCTGTCTCGAATCCGAGCAGACGCCTATCTTATCCTGTGATTCCTGGACCAACGTCAGCAACTGGGTAAAAGTCATATTTTATATACCTTGATTTGTGCCATATTTTCAACTAGATCGAGTGCAGAAACACCGCGAGAAACCCTGGTCAGAATTATCGGAAGGCACCACGCACTCTACACCCTGTATTTCGTGTGTGGAGCATTTTAACTAAAGAAAAAATTATTGCAAGAAGTCAGAACCCACACCGAAACTATTTTTGTGAACCCGAACACAAAAATCCCCCCGAAGTCGGGTCACGCAGGCAGTTCCCGCACAAATCCGACCGCCAACTCCAGCACCCATAAGCCCTTAACCCTACTCCGCCCCTTCCCCCGCCTTCGCCCTCAGCGAAGCATTCTGCACCTTCAGCCGCAATACCTCACCCTCCAGCTCGTCGACCCGCTCCTCCAGCCTCTCGATCTCCGCCTCACGCTCCGCCAACTCACCGCTGAACCTCTCCACCTCCGCCGTCAGTGACTTGTTCGTCTCGGTAAGCGCCTCGTTCGAATTGATCAGCGTCCGATTCTGCCCCGTGATCCAGATCCCCCCTGCCCCCGCAAGCAGCAGCGTCGCCGCAAAAAGCAGCGCAAAAACCCGCGCAACCCTATCCCACGGCAGCTCCCCCCTGCCAAACACATCTCTCACAGCATTTTCACCCATAAACACCTCACAAAAACCACCAAAACAGTTATTGTACTGTTTTCACATCTTAAAGGCTATTAAATTTTGTATCCCAAAGCTTTTATCTGGAAAATGCAAACCAAAAAAGATACAATCACACGCAATTAACACTCATTCTTACAAAAAGGCTGCTAAAATGACCAGACAGATAATTCTCGCAATTCTGACCTTTATTGTCATATCTCCCCTCCTCCCCGCCGCAGAAAATACGCCCGCCGGCAGTGAAAAGCAGACCCACTACTACAAACTTCTATTCGACGGCCATAAAGTCGGTCACATGGTTAAAACCAGGCACATATCCGACGGCAAGATTACCAACACAACTGAAACCAACTATATCATGACGCGACTGGGAACCGATACAAAGGTAATCGAAAAAGAAAAGATTGTCGAAACCCTCACAGGCAAGCCGATAGCATTCGAATACGAACAGTCTTCCGGCGGCGATGTACGCAGGAACATAGGCACGGTAGACAATGGCGTCATGAACATCAAAACCATATCGACGAGCCGCACGACCACCCGCCGGATCCCCCTCCCCGAAGACACGGTCATGGACGAAGGGCTTTTTCTACACATCAAAAACAACGGCCTGACCAGAGGCGATACATTCACTGTCCACATGTTCGAACCCCTCTTTCAAGACGCGGTGCCCATGAAAGTTCGCGTCGGAGAAGAGCAGGAAATTGAAGCTGAAGGCAAAAACCTGCGGGCAACACGGATCGACACTCTCATGAAATGCTCCACAGCCGCCATGCCGTACACAGCCTACTACGCAAACGAAGACTTCAAGCTCATCAGAGACGTCTCCCCCCAGATGGGCATGAAAATGGAAACGGCGATATGCACCAGGGGTGAGGCTCTCAGTGAGAACGAAAAATACGATATTATCGAACGCGTCTTGATACCAAGTCCGACCTGGCTCAAGGACCTCTCCAGAAAGACAACCGCAAAATACGTCATAAAACCGCTCACCGACCGCAAACTGCACTTCCACGCAGGCCCCCGCCAAAGCGTAATGCGAAAAGCTGACGGCACCACAATAATCGAAGTATCCAAAGCCGAAATGACCGGCGGAACCTTTCCATACGATGGCGACGACTCCGACCTGCTCGACGCACTTAAAGCCAGCACGTATATCCAGAAAGATGATGAAAAGATCAAAGAACTTGCAAACAAAGCCGTCACCGACTGTGAAACCGCCGCCCAGGCCGTAAAAGAGATCGAACGCTTTGTCTACAGCTATGTATCCGAGAATGACCTGTCCATCGGCTACGCCTCAGCCGCCGAAGTCGCCAGAACCGGACTGGGCGACTGCACCGAACACGCACTGCTCGCAACAGGCATGTGCCGTGCTGCCGGAATACCCGCACGCGTCGTCATGGGCATCGTCTACATGCAAAAAGCATTCTGGCTACATGCATGGTGCGAAGCATACGTCAACGGCCAATGGGTAGGCCTGGATCCCACTCACCCGACCGGCTGGAACATAGGTCATGTCGCATTTGGAAAAGGCGATGGAGACCCCGCCGACTACATGGGCATGTACAGATCCATAGGCTATTTCAAAATTCAGAGCATCGAAACCGAATAAAACCAGACACACGAAAGGAAAAATATGTTCAAAAAGACAATCACCTTCTTCCTGCTCCTCGCGATATGCTCAACCCCGATGCTCGCGGCCCAGTCCGAAACCGCCCCCGCCGATGAAGAAAAAATTTACTTCGCCGTCCTCGTCGACGGCAACAAGATCGGCCACGCCGCTATGACCCGCCTCCAGCAGGACGACCGCGTCACCCACACCACCCAAATGTCAATGACCATGAACCGAATGGGAACCGACGTCGGCATATCCATGTCCATCAAAACCGTCGAAACATCCGACGGCAAACCCCTCAGCTTCGAATCCAGCATGAACGCCGGCGGCTTCGGACAGCAAACCACCGGCCGCGTAAACGAAGACGGCAACTTCGTCGCCGAAATAACCTCCATGGGCCGAACCGAAGAAAAGATCATCCCCCTACCCGAAGATGCCCTCATGGACGAAGGCATAGCCCTCTACGTCAAGCAGCACGACTTTGAAGAAGGCGACACCTTCACCGTCAAGTATTTCGACCCCTCCATGCTCCAGGTCGTACCCATGCACAATAAGCTCGGCCCCATCGAACAGATCGACCTCTTCGGCAAGGTCATCGACGCCCGCAAAATATACAGCACCATCCAGGCTCCCACCGGCAGCATCACCACCGAAAACCACGTCGTAGGCGATGACATGATGCCCGTAAAAGTCGTCACCGCCATGATGGGCATGAAGCTCGAACTCATCTCCTGCACAAAAGAATTCGCACTCAGCCCAAACGACACCCTCGACTTCATGAACAAAATGCTCATCAAGAGCCCAACCCGCCTCACCAACCTCGGCGACAAAACCCGCGCTGTCTACACGATCGAATCCCTCAAAAAAGGCGACCTCTGGATCCCCGCGGGCCCAGGCCAAAGCGTCATGCAAAAAGCAAACGGAAGCCTCATCGTCGAAGTCACCAAAGCAACCCCCGCCGGCGGAACCTTCCCCTACACCGGCGATGACGAAACGCTTCTCGCCGCCCTCGAGTCCAGCCGATACGTCCAGTCCGAAGACGAAACCATAAAACAGCTCGCACAGCAGGCCACGAAGGACTGCGAAACCACCGCCCAGGCCGTCAAAAAGATCGAACGATTCGTCCACGGCTACATCACCGCAAAGGACCTCTCCGTAGGCTACGCATCCGCCGCCGAAGTCGCACAAAGCAAACAGGGCGACTGCACCGAACACGCCGTCCTCACCACCGCAATGTGCCGCGCCGTCGGAATCCCCTCACGCGTCGTCACCGGCCTGCTCTACGTCGACGGCCTCTTCGGCTCCGAACAGGTCTTCGGCGGACACGCATGGTCCGAAGCATACGTCAACGGCCAATGGGTCGGACTCGACGCCACCAGAAAAGCTTCCCGAGGCTGCTCCGTCGGCCGAATAATCCTCGGCAGAGGCGACGGCGAACCAGGCGACTTCCTCAACATCCAGAACACCCTCGGTTACTTCCGCATAACCGCCGCCCAGCTCGAATAAAAACACCCGGCAAACAATAATTCGCAAAACGATTCCGCGCAGAGGCAATCATGAAAAAGCTGATCACAACCGCATTACTGCTGACACTGATCCTCCCAGCCGCCGCACACGCCGACGGCAAGATCTTCCCACGCGCACATATAAAAGCAAAACTCGCCATGCCCAGCCAGCGCGCGATAATCTCTTACCGCGACGGCATCGAAACCCTCATAGTCGAAAGCTCATTCGAAGGCCCGGGCGAAGAATTCGGCTGGATCATCCCCGTCCCCAACGAACCAACACAATTCAAAGCCGCCACCCCAGGCCTACTCGACACCCTCGAACTAAACCTCCGCCCGAAAATTACACATATAAATTTAGAAATAATAGTTATTGCTCTGGCGGCATTATTAGTGGCCCTGTGGATACTGTTGGATGTGCTGGTAAAACGAAAACCATTTCTGATTTTTCTTTCATGCGGAACGATTCTAGTCTTTATCGTATCGGTTCTTACCATCTACTTTTTCCCGGTGCGTAGCCAGCTTAAACTCAACCTTGATCAATACGTTAACGAAACTGCCGAACAGACACTCCACGCTCTGGATCTGAATGTATTTACCCCCGACAATACCGACCAAATCAACGACTGGCTTACTGCTAATGGTTGCATCCCTTTAGCAAATGACAAGAGCAAAATCATAACTGATTATGCAGCCGACGGCTGGCACTTTATCACAGCAAAACTGCTTAATGACGGAGCCCAAACCGATCATCTCGTAACCATTCCCCTGAAAATAGTTTTTCCAACCAATAAACCCATCTACCCAGCCAGGCTTATAACAAATACAGATGGAACGAAGCTCGATCTTTTCATCATAGGCCCCGAAAAGGCACAGGCAAAAGGTCTCAACACCATCTTTGCAGATGAATTTCATAAGAATGATTACCAGGCTAATATTAATGATCAATTCGAAATCCTTGACGGGTCCGTTTTCACTGCAGATAGGTTCCACAGAACGCGCCTCAGCACCACAGCCGTCGACGATATCCTGTGGGACAATAGCTTTGTGACCAGACTGGAAGGTGAGAATCTCACAGAAGATTTACCTATCA
Organism: Anaerohalosphaera lusitana; assembly: GCF_002007645.1. Classification (GTDB taxonomy): domain Bacteria; phylum Planctomycetota; class Phycisphaerae; order Sedimentisphaerales; family Anaerohalosphaeraceae; genus Anaerohalosphaera; species Anaerohalosphaera lusitana. Next base: position 929,088 of record NZ_CP019791.1, on the reverse strand, counting down.
AATTCAATGGAACTGAGGCCGAGAGAGATTTGACTTTTACCGATCCCGGTGCCACCCTCGTCGCCTCGGCCGCAGCTCTTATAGTAGCAGCAGCAATATTAACTTTTATTCGCACGGTAGGAGCAAAAAGGATATTTAGCCAAACGACAAAAAGCATTTTCCCCTTTGTTCTTCCAGCAATAGCCTTATGTGCACTTGCCGTTTTCATCGCTATTTATGCAACCTTGGACCGCTCCAGAATCGGCTTTGCCCAGAATTGGTTGCTCGACACAGGATTTGCCGATAGATTCCAAACTAAGTCCATTTATTACACCGCGTTGGATACGGCAGAAAACCTGCGCCAGGCAAACAATTTTAGTATTCAGAATATGCAAGCCGAAATGAAAGAATACACCAAAGACATGACAAACTATTACCACGGCCGTAAAGGCATCGAACAAGGCGACTCCCCCGGCGACTACCAGCTCCTCGAAGACGAACGCGGCATCGTCTTGCGAACCTACACCCAGCACGGCACACCGATCGAAATGCCCCTGCGCAAAGAGCTCGAAAACCTAAAGTCCGAAAAATAGAAACTGAACGGAGCATGGAACATGGACAGCTTCACCATAACGATCCTGTTTATAGTCGCCTCAGCGACCGTGGGCGCATTTTTCCGCCGTCGCACTCGCGACAAATGCCTCCGCACCTTCGAAAATGACACCGTGACTTATGTGCCCAAGACCGACGGTAAACAGATCAAGGGTGTAATGCGCCTCGAAAGCACCGGCTTTGAGCTCGAATACCCACCTTCAGCCCAAGACGAACACGGCAGCAGCAGCTTCATAATATACAAGGAAGAATACGGCAAGTTCCTCTGGCTCGCCCGCTACCATGATGAACTCAGCGAAAAGGGAAAACGCGACCGCGACAAGGACCTTCGCAAAACGTATCGACCCTGGTTCGGCCGCCGCCTCAAACGCCACATCATCAACATGTTCAAAACGGTCCGCGACTCCGTCGGCGAGATATTGAACGTCGTCCTCTCCGCCGCCAGAAAAACCCGCGGTGTAGGCGTCGTACTCACCTCCGGCGACAAATACGTCACACAGATGCAGTCCGAGGTCTTCGCCGCCGTCGGAACCAGCTTCGAACCCCTGCTCGAAAAACACATCGGCCAGCGTGTCATAGTCGAAGCCGCACAAAACGACGCCGCCATACTACTCACCGGCGTACTGAAGGACTACACCTCCGGATTCCTCTCGATTATGGATATCGAAAACACCGAACAAGGCTGGGGTCCCGATGGACGCGACGTTGACGTCGTGATCGCAAGACAAATCGCCACCGTTCGAGGCCTGGCAGACTGAAACTCATCCCCGCCGTCACGCAAAAAAGAACACCACGAACCCAGCCGCCACAAGCGCAGCCAGCAACGCGGGCCACTTCACATCGTCCCGGAACACACCGATCATACCCGTCACGAACGCCGCCGGAAACGCCAGAATTGAAAAGTATCCTGCAAGGACACAAATGCTGGAGCTTCACCCGGGGTTCATCATCGCGATCAAAGTCGCAACCAGCCCCGCCGAAACTATCTTCACCGAAATTGAACCCCAGTACATACCGTTATCATCCTTTCACTTTCACCCGTTTCATGTTATGCTAATGTAACACGTTAACGCCCATCATGGAAGATTATTAACGCGATTTCACCCGGAGACCCGCATATGCCAAAAGCAATAATCATCGGAGCCACCAGCGGAATTGGCCGAGCCTGCGCACTCGAACTCGCCGACCGCGGCTACGTCGTCGCAGCCACAGGCCGACGCACCGAAAAACTCGAACAGCTCAAAGACGAAATAGGCATCAACTGCCACATCCGCCGCATGGACGTAACCGACACCGAAGACGCACGCAAGGGCTTCCTGGAACTCGCCGAAAAAATGGGAGGCTGCGACACCGTCATCATCAACTCCGGCATAGGCTACGCGGACAACCGTCCCAAATGGGCTAACGAAAAATCCACCATCGACGTAAACGTCACCGGCTTCGTCGCACTCGCATCCCGGGCCCTCGACTACTTCACCGAGCACGGCGGCGGACACATCGTCGGCATCTCCTCCATCGCCGGCCTACGAGGCGGACCCTCCTGCGCATACAACGCCTCCAAAGCCTTCGTCTCAAACTATATGGACGGCCTCCGTTTCACCGCCGACAAAAACAACATCGCCGTAACCGACGTCCGACCCGGCTTCGTCGAAACCCCGCTCATCGAAGGGCGCGACCGCCTCTTCTGGGTCGCCTCCTCACAAAAAGCCGCAAAACAGATCGCCGACGCAATGCAAAACAAGAAAAAACGCGTATACATAACCCGCCGATGGACCATCATCGCCGCCCTCATAAAGATCCTCCCCGACTGGGCATACTTCCGGATCCGCTGAACGCTCCTTGCCCTCTTTCTCGCTCGAATAACTGCAAGCTGTTTCAAACCTCCTTTTGGCTCTAATAAATCACAGCCCCCCTTCCCGCAAATCCCAAACTTGCCCATTTCGCCTTATCGGCTATAATGACACTTAGAGACTTAACAACGCAACTAACATAGACGTCATTAAAACTGCTTCTGTTTTTCTGGGGGGAAAAAATGACCAGCTTCAAACCAAGAACCGTCAGCATTTCCGTAATTATTCTTCTCATAACCACCATCGCTGGCTGTGCCCGCTCACGCAGTCCATTACCGGTAGACAGAGTAGCCGACGGACAGATACCCGGCTTCAATGCAATCCGCTATTGGGAGGCTCAGCACAAACCACCCATAAACCCAAACTCGAAATACTCCTCAGGTTGTAATATCCTCGCCCTGTCCGGAGGAGGTTCCAAGGGAGCTTTCGGCGCAGGATACCTCAACGGATGGTCGGACACCGGTACGCGACCCCAATTCAACATCGTCACCGGAATCAGCACCGGCGCCCTGATTGCACCGCTCGCATTCCTGGGACCGGAATACGATGAAGAACTCGCGATAAGCTACACCACCGTCGAAACAAAAGACATCCTTCGCGCTAGAGGGCTCCTGGGCAACGGCATTCTACCTCTTCTGTTCAGCGAATCTTATGCGACCACCAAACCTCTTCAGCGCATGATAGATGGACTATTGACTCCCGAAGTATTCCGAGCTATAGCCGCAGAACACGCCAAAGGCCGCAGACTCTACATCGGAACCACAAACATCGATGCACAAAGAATGATGGTTTGGGACATGGGTGCTATCGCAAGCAGTGACCATCCCGATGCCCGAAAGCTTTTCGAAAAAGTGATGCTGGCCTCCGCATCTATCCCCGGAGCCTTCCCGCCCGTGCTCTTCGAAGTGCAAATCGACGGCAAACTCTACGATGAAATGCATGTCGACGGCGGCGTTATCACCGGTGTGATCGGTTACGGCTCAAGCCTCCAGAAAGGCCTCGACACCAACGCAGCTTGCAACCTCTACGTCATCAAAAACGGCAAGCTTGATGTCGAACATGCCCAGGTTAAACGCAAGGCTCTACCTATAATGAAACGATCGATTGCTACAATAATGAAGGCCCAGGCCTGGTCCAGCATGATACGCCTTCGAAACATTGCCAAACAGGATAATGTCACCTTCAGATATATAAGCCTGCCCGAAAACTTCGAACAAAAAGGCGAAGAAATGTTCGACCCCAAAGACATGAAACGTATGTACGACCTCGGCTACAGCATAGCAACCTCAGACAAACCATGGCAAAAAGAGGTCCCGCTCTTCAAAGAAGACGAGAAGTGGCTCTGGACACCCCCACGCTAAAATACAGCACAAAAAAACCGGCAGGCCCGAAAACCGAACCCACCGGCTGTAATCACTTACTAAATTGTCATTGCGAGGAGCCGAAGGCGACGTGGCAATCTCAAGGCCACCGCGCCCGGTTGCTCTTACAGCAATCTCACAACGTCAAGCGAACTACTCGCTCTTCTCTTCCTCAGAGCCCTCTTCGCGCTTCGGGATCTGAAGCGTATCAGGCATCAGCGAACCGTCAAGACCGCCGCGGCGTGCTTCTTCCTCACCGCCGCCTTCGCCCTCTTGAGGAGCCTGACCTGCACCAGCCTGCTCAGCTTCCTCAGCCGACCACTGCACGCGTCTCAGGCTCAGGCCGATCTTACGCGAATCGGTATCGACACGCAGTATCTTGACCTCGAGCTCATCGCCTACATTCACAACATCCTGCGGCTTGTCGATCTTCTCGTCAGCAAGCTCGCTGATATGCAGCAAACCTTCCAGATCCTCTTCCAGCTCTACGAAGACACCAAAATTCGTAAGTTTGGTGACGTGGCCCTTGACGATCTGACCAGGCATATAGTTGCTCGGGATCGCGTGCTTCCACGGATCCTCTGTAAGCTGCTTGATGCCCAGCGAAACGCGATGCTTCTCTTCGTCGACGTCCAGCACAACGCACTTGATATCCTGACCCTTATCCAGAGCCTCGTTCGGATGGTTGTACTTCTTCGTCCAGCTAAGATCACTGATGTGGATCAGCCCGTCGATACCAGGCTCGATCTCAACAAACGCACCGTAATTCGTCAGGCCGGTAACCTTCGCATCGACGATAGTACCCGCCGGATACTTCTGAGCCGCAACCGTCCACGGATTCGCTTCAAGCTGCTTGATACCAAGCGAAATTTCCTGCTTGTCCTTGTTGACGTCCAGAACGACAACTTCGATCTCTTCGCCAAGCGTAACAACATCGCCCGGATGCGAAATACGCTTCGTCCAGCTCATCTCGCTGATATGCACCAGGCCCTCGATGCCCTCTTCCAGACGGACGAACGCACCGTAGTTCATGATGTTCACGACAGTACCCTTCACGCGGGCACCGACAGGATAACGATCTTCGACAGTCTTCCACGGGCTCTCCTGCTTCTGCTTCAGGCCCAGACTGATCTTCTCGTTTTCCTTGTCCACGCCGATGACCATGACTTCGATCTCCTGATCGAATTCCACAACCTCTGAAGGATGCGAAACACGGCCCCAGCTAAGGTCAGAAATATGCAGCAGACCGTCAACACCGCCGAGATCAACAAACACACCAAAGTCCGCGATGTTCTTGACGATACCCTTGCGAACCTGGCCTTCTTCGATCTCTTCCAGGATCTTCTGCTTGCGTACTTCGCGTTCTTCTTCGATCAGACGACGACGCGAAACTACGATGTTGCGGTTATCTGTATCTATCTTGAGGATTTTGCACTCGATGTCTTCACCGATGAACCTGCTGATATCACCCGGCTTGCGGATGTCAACCTGGCTCGCAGGCAGGAATACAGGAACGCCGATATCCACCAGCAGACCACCCTTGATCCGCCTGGTAACACGACCGGTAACCACATCGCCTTCTTCCTTCGTGTTGATGATGTGTTCCCAACCGCGGATTCGGTCAGCCTTGCGCTTACTCAGCAGCATGCTGCCGTCAGCGTCCATCTCTTCCAGAAGTACCTCGATCTCCTTGCCTTCGACAATATCTTCAGGATCATCGAATTCGCTCGCTTCAACCAGGCCCTCACTCTTGAGACCCAGCTCAACGATAACGTCACTGCCGATCTGGCTGACGATCTTACCCGTCAGGATCGTTCCCGGGATCAGGTCCTCTACCTTCTGGTCAAGCTCTTTCTCGAGCAGCGAAGAACACTCCTCTGTAAAAAGCCCATTGATCTCCTGCTCCAGCTCCTCGTTGGTCATACCCAACTTGTTAACAATGTTTCTGTCTACCATAAATTTACCTGTTTCTCTCTGCGGCGTCTGTTCTACAGGACCCACCAGCGCCCCGCATTCACGCGGAAGGGTCTAAGACTGGTTATAAAAACTACAAATCGCATCAGCCAACGCAGCCAATGCCCTGTCTTCAAATAAAAAAACGGCCCAAAACTTCCCAAGGTGGTGACAACTGCTAACATTATTGTCATTGCATTGCAACCGCCACATCCTCTTTGTCATTGCGAGGAGCGAAGCGATGTGGCAATCTCAACCACAACCAGCCCAACAGCACGCCCAAAATACACAACGCCTGTCATCCCCGCGCTCCCATGTCATCCCAAACTTGATTTGGGATCCAGAGAACGAAATGCAAGTCGCACCAACCAACAATCGCAAAGGCAGGCCAACAAAACGCATGCAGCCAAAAAAAAAACGTGAGTATCGACTAAGACGCGAGTGACCACGAAACGCCCACTGCACCAGATATGTCATTGCGAGGAGCGAAGCGACGCGGCAATCTCAAACGCAACGATTGTCGATAGCTCGCCCAAACCCTGTCATCCGCCTCCGGCGGACCCAGCATAGATCAGCCATCGCGAAGCGATCCCTTATTTATAGACCGTCCAACATTCCAAAGAGCAAAAGCGGACGAACCCACGCACCGCTACTCGCCCGCCTCACCGAACGCCTTCACATGCTCGACAAAACTGTCGATCACCCGGTCCGGCGTCGAAGCGCCCGCGGTAACGCCTACGGTCTCAATTCCGCAAACTAACTTTTTATCAAGTTCTCTCCAATTTTGCAAATGAAACGTACGATTATTATGTTTTTTACACAATTCAGCCAGCTTCCGCGTATTCGCGCTGTGCAGCCCCCCCAGCACGAACATCACATCCACCTCCTTGCACAGCTTCACCGCCGCATCCTGCCGCTTTTTCGTCTCACTGCACAAAGTATTAACGATCTTTAACTCCGAAAACCCATAATCCATGATCTCCGCCACCGTCCCGCTGAAATGATCCGGGCTCTGAGTCGTCTGGCACATCACACCTAACTTCCCGTGACCGCTTAACTTATGAAGATCTTCCCTGCTCCCGATGACCGCCACGTTCTCGGCATACCCCACCACAGCCTTGACCTCCGGATGGTTCTCATCGCCGATCACGACCACCTTATAACGCTCCTTGCTGAGCTCCCTGGCGATCCGCTGAACCCGCTTAACACGCACACACGTCGCATCCACGATCCGAACGCCCTTCTTTTCCAGCTCCTCTATCTCCGCAAGCGTCGCCCCATGCGAACGGATCAGCACCGTCCCGCCCTCGATCTCGTCGATCGAATCGACCGTCTCCAGCCCGGCTTCACTAAGCTCGTCCACAATATCGTTATTATGAATTATCTGCCCCAGGCAGTACACCTTCCCGCCACTGTTTTCCGCCAAAGTCTTCCGCGCCAGATTGATCGCATTGCGAACACCCGGACAAAACCCGCACTTTTCCGCCACTTTCACTTTCATATTATCACCTGTAAACACAGTAAAATTATAGACTTAACATCACTAACTTGTCATCCGCCTCTGGCGGATCCAGCATAAATCAGCCGTCGCGAAGCGACTCCTTATCTTCTTTTCTTCCTTTCAGCTTCTTTTCCTTCGTGTTTCTACGTGATAGATTTTCGCACCTGGCACCACCCTCATCACCATAATCAAACGCCTCCTTGCCCAGCTTACGTCTCAGCTCCCCCTGCATCTCCCGCAGCTTCGCCGTAAACCGCCTCGCAAACTCCTCATCCCCCATTTCCTTTATCTCATCCGCCGTAAAAGGTTCACCGATCATCACACCGATCTGCTCCCAAAACCTCGGCCGCTTCTTACCCTTCCCCCACGCCTCATAAGCACCATCTATCACCACAGGCAGCGCCTTCGCGCCCGTCCGCCGAGTGATCAGGCTCAATCCCCCTTTCACCGCACTGATCCGCCCGTCCTCCGTCCGCGTTCCCTCCGGAAACAGGCAAAGCGTCTTGCCCTCCTTCAACTGTCCGATAATATTCCGCATAGCAGCCATATCCATCTCGCCCCGCTTGATCGGCGAAGCATGCACCGTACCTATCAGCCACCCGAAAAACCGGTTCCGAAAAAGCGTATCCCTCGCCACATACCAAAGCTCACGCCCCTGCGTCACCTGGCAGAATATAGGATCGAAATAGCTCTGATGGTTGCTCAAAAGCAGCAAGGGCCCCTCCATCGGCACGTTCTCACGACCCCAGACCCGCATCCTGAAAAATGTACGCGACAGCACCCACATCAGCACCCACGCCAACCGGTACCATAACCATCCGCATCCCTTACCAATACCCATTCCAGCAAATCTCCAAAACCACTCAAATCAAAATAACAAATCTTTGTCATCCCTTCTATGAAGCCAGTTTGAAAAAGCCGTCGCGACAAAAGAATGTCATCCCGGACCCCGATCCGGGATCCAGAGAACACAACGAGCACGCATGCACGTCCGAAAACAGCATCCGCCAGACGCGTCCAAAACAACAATCATGGCCCAAAACGCGAGTGACCACGCCCCGCATTCCGCATCGCGCACGATCGCGCACCAAAGCCTACCCACACAACCGCCCCAACGCAAGATTTTTTGCACCGTTCAGCATTCTCTAAAGACACCCGCGATTTACCAGCAAAAAGATGATCTCTCGCATGATTCCTCCGCATTAGTACTGACATAAGGCATCACACAGCAGTTGTTCTATCGTTAATTTCCGCTCACGCTCTCTCAAAATAACATCATCACGAACAAAAAATCTCGCTGAGATAAAAAATATTTCAATTTGCGCGATAATTCTTACCAGAAACTTACCTAACTTAACGTGACTAATATAAATCGCATATCAAGTTCGACCGAATTCGGCGAATAGAGTTGCAGTATTATTCAAATATGAACCCGAGTATGCCAAAACAAAACGGACGTAAAACCGAGATATTCGTGGACCTGCTAACCGCAAATTACCACAGCATCAGTTCGTTCGTACATTCACAGATACTCGATTCCTCGGATGCCGAAGACGTAATGCAGGAAACCACATCCATGCTCTGGCAGAGATTCGATGAATTCGAGATCGGAACCAATTTCGCAGCCTGGGCTTCCACAGTCGCCAGATACAGGATTCTCGAATTTCGCCGCCAAAAAAAGAAAAACCATCCACATCTCAGCCCAAAAACACTCGAGATCCTCAGCGGTGAAGCTGACCACGCACTTCAGGATACGGCCCCAAAACTAAAGGCCCTAAAAAAATGCCTCAGCGAATTACCCGTAAAGGACCACAGGGTCATCGACATGAAATACCGCCACGGTATAGGCGTCAATTCCATCGCGGATAAGTTCCAGACCTCCGCATCAGCTATATATAGGACTCTCACAAGAACAAAAGAGGTCCTTATGCGTTGCGTAAACAAAAAAATAAAGCATGAGGGGCTGCTGTGAGCTGGTCAAAGAAAGATCAACGAAAACTCCAGGTTCTTATCGACAACGCCGCCGAAAGACGAATCGACGCCGAAGGCATGCGCGAACTGGACCTAATGCTGCAGACCCAGCCCCAGGCAAGGGCATTCTATTTCGAATACATCCAGCTCAACGAATGCCTCAAAGGGCTCCTCTGCGACACCGGCAACATTGAACTGCCCGAAAATGACTCCCAGCCGATCACCTCGCCTGCAACAGACATGCAGCTTTGGCGTGAACTGCTGGACCAAGAACGCTCCGCCCAAACCGTAGTGCAAAACCAGCCTACACAAAAAAATCAAAATGGATCCGCCGAGATCGTGCGCCCCAGGCAACAACCCATAGCAGCCAAAAGAAAGATCAGCAAGTTCGCAATCGCAACTGCCGTCACCTCCCTCGCCGCCTCATTCTTCCTCATCGCAGGAATCTTCATAGCCGAGCACTTCGCACAACAAGAAGTCGCAACCATAATTGATACCATCGACGCACAATGGTCAACCAATCTCAAAGCCGGCGACAGACTGAAAACACGAGACGACAGCATCCGCCTCGAAAGCGGCTTCGCTGAACTGCTCTTCGACAACGATGCCAAAGTCGTCCTCGAAGGGCCCGCCGACATAGACATCATCACCCCTGACCAGATACAGCTCAAACTCGGCAGACTCTACTCCTTCGTACCGCCCCAGGCATGCGGCTTCACGGTCCTTACCGCAGATTCAAAGATCATGGACCTCGGAACCGAGTTCGGCATCGAAGCAACCTCAAACGGAACAGTGGAACTCCATGTCATCACCGGAAAAACGGTCCTGGTCGCAGGCCGCGGCAAAGACAAATCCAGCCGCGAAGTCACCCAGCAGCAGGCCCGCACCGTTGATCCCGCCACCGGCCAGGTTTATAACATTGACTGCAAGCAAAGAACATTCGCTCGTGACATAGACTCACAGCAAAACCTTGTCTGGAGAGGTGAAAACGTAAATCTCGCCGACATCGTCGCAGGCGGCTTCAACGAAGGAACCGGACGATTCAACAATGGTTTCGATTCCACAACCGGCTGGCTTCTCCCACCGGACGGCAAGAACATGAAACAGTCTAACGGAACCTTCAACTCTCTGCTCGAAAATTCGTACATAGACGGAGTCTTCTCACCCCAGCCCGACATGGCCCCGGCAGTGATCTCTTCAACAGGACTCATCTTCAATGAATGCCCAAAAACCAACGGCCGATTCTGGAGAGGCATTTTCAAATCAAAGTGGAAAGATGATTTCCAGCTTCCTGCCGATTACCCCTACGATCCGACCTCCGCTCTAAGCATACATCCCAATCAGGGCATTACCTTCGACCTCAACGCAATTCGAAACCGCTGCGAAGGAAGAGGCAAACCCCTGACCCGATTCAACGGCGTCTATGGTATCTCACCGGATGCACTCAAAAGCAAAAAGAATATAACCTCCAGCATCCACATTCTCGTCGACGGAAAACTCCGATTAGAAAAGATCGACTACAAACCAGGCCAACCAGGCGTCCTCGTCGACATCCCCATAAACCCCGAAGACAGGTTCCTGACCATAATCAGCACTGACGGAACCAACAATAATTCGCTTTCATGTTGGGCAAAGATCGCCAACCCAATACTGATTTTCGAAGACTGACACTGTAAGTAATTTTTATGTATAACCAGAATGTTAATTTGTTCCTTTTTTATGGAGGTAGCACAATGATGAAGAAACTCGCTTTACTAACCCTCGTTATCGGCCTCGTTGGCTTTGTCAACGCCGAACAGGTCTACAGACTCGACTTCGGACCGGCAGACCAGGATCTGCAGTCTGGCTTTACAAGCGTACAGTTTGACACGCCTGTAACCATCGACGGTGCGGACTTCCACGTCACCTCGTCGACGGGCTCGGCCTCGCACATGACAAACGGCAACAGCGCCGGTGAACTCGACGGCCTGCCAGAACTCAACCTGCTCTACGACTACATCCGACAAACATCAGGCGGCGGCTCCGTCACACTCACTTTCTCAAGCGTAAAATCCGCCACCTACACCCTCAGATACTGGCAATGGGTACGCGACATCTACAACGTCCCCGAAAACGTCAAGCTGCAGGAACAGGGCGGATCCGTTGTATACGACTTCGGCAAGATAATCAAAAGCACAACACCATACGAAACCGTCGTCTACCTCGACTCCACGAAAACATACGAACTCGTCATGTCCGATGCCAGCGCCAGAAATTACGCATACATCGCTGGCTTCGAACTCATCGAAAACTTCGACAAGGCTCACAACCCCACACCACGCCCAGCCGAAGATTTCGTAAGCACCAACGTAACACTCGAATGGAACACTGCAAAGATATCCGACACCGAGATCAACCCCGACGTAAACAAGCACTATCTTTACGGCAACATCAACAACGCTGCCGGCGACCCCAACATGTACTACATCACCGAAATCCCCGTTAACGGCGAAACTGCTTCCTACGGCCCAATCACACTCGACTACAACACCACCTACACATGGAAGGTCGAAGAAGGCATCGCTGACGGCGCAGGCGGAACATACCCACCAGGCGACCCCGGCAACATCGACGGCTACGAATGGACATTCACCACGACACCAGCAATCCCCGTCATCACAACTGACCCCGTCAGCCAGCTCGTAGAAGCAGGCGCAGACGCAACATTCACAGTCTCCACCGAAAACGCCGACAACATTGACTGGTACAAATACGTCGACGGAACCATCACCAACGACACCTACATAGCTTCAGGCTCGACCCTGACCATCACTGGCGCAACAGCAGCCGATGAAGGCCGCTATTTTGCAGTCGCAACCAACAACCAGACAACCGACCAGATCCAATCCGCAACTGCACGCCTCATGACAAAACGCCTCGTCGCACACTGGGACTTCGAAGGCGACCTCATCGACGAAGTCGCAGGCTTCACAGGCATCGCCACCGACCCCAACCAGGCCGACGGCGACAACCCTGCATTCAGCTACGTCACCGGCGTCAACGGTTTCGGCCAGGCCCTTGAACTCACCGCTGACACCTACGTCGAAGTACAGAACAGCGTCGACGCATTCAACTTCTACCCAACCGGCTTCACCGTCAGCGCATGGGTCAAAAAGGACGGCGGCGGCTACCAGGGCTACATCGGTAAGAACGACCGCAACAGCACCGACACCCAGCAGGGCTTCAGCCTCTATCAGCAGTACAGCAACGGCGGCGTCATTCTCCGCGAAGCGGGCGGCCTCTACGCACCTTCCGGAACCGACGTCAACGACAACAACTGGCACCTCGTCGTAGGCCTCTACGACGCCGATGCCGGCAGACTCGCGGTTTACGTCGACGGCCTACTCACAGGCGAAACCAGCGTCTCAGGCAGCCCCCTCGAGAACAACTCGCCTCTGCTGCTCGGCGTCCAGGACGTCAACACCGAAACAGGCCAGCTATACTGGCCCTTCAACGGTACACTCGACGAAGTCAAGCTCTACAGCTATCCGATCAGCGACACTGCTATCGGCTACGAATACCTCGACTTCAACGAAGGCACAATGTGCGTTGACGACGAAGGCCTCCAGTTCGACTTCAACGATGACTGCGTAGTAGACATCAACGACTTCGCCGAATTCGCAAGCACCTGGCTCAACTGCCGCGAGATCCCAACCTGCCTCGCAGACCCACGCTAACGGCAGCTTGACACGAAGCGTTTTCTACGAACGCTTCAGCTAAACAGCAAATCCCGGTCCGTCACCAGGCGGATCGGGATTTTTCATGCGCCCAAACATAACCGATAACAAAACTTGATATTCCCCCGTGATACACTATAATAGCTCTTGAACTCTATCAAACCGAGGAGCCCATAATGACCGAACACATTAAACGCCCGCTCTCCCTGAAGATCATCGCCGCATTATTCATCGTTGATGGAGTCCTGCGGATCCTCACAATGTTCGTCACCCGCTTCCAGAACAGCCCCATCACACCGATCATCGGCATAATCACACTCTTCGCCGGCTGTGGACTGCTAACCCTCAGCTCCGGCTGGCGCACCTTCATACTCGTCATCCTCTGGTTCTACATGATATACATACCGAGCATCATCGCGATCAGTATCAAATATAACATATACAAGCTCACACCCGTAAACACCGAAATCTTCCAGCGCCCTTTGTTTTATATCATGGCATACTTGCTCTGCCTGTTCTTATTCGTCCTCTGGATGTACCGCGTCCTCACCCGCCCCGAAGTCCGCAAACTATTCACCCAAAAACAAACCCCAAAACCGCAAACCGAACAGCCCCTCACCGACCAGCCAACACAATCATAACTGAATCCCAACCACCGCAACACTCAACGATCACCCCCGCAACTGCCCCACGTATTCCTTGAACAGCTCCCCGCGCTGCTGAAAATTGTCGAACATATCATAACTCGCACACGCCGGGCTCATCAGCACCACGTCCCCCCGCTCCGCCAGCCGACTGGCACACTCAACCGCCTCCTTGAGCGAATCGACCACCCTGACCAACGTCTTCGCCTTCATATCCGCCTTTATCGCCTCCGCAATAGAATCCGCCGTCTGCCCGATCAGCACCGCCGCCTTCACCTTCCGTGCGATCTTCAGCCCCAGCTCCTCGAACGGTATGTTCTTGTCATACCCCCCCGCGATCAGCACCTTCTCCTCATCGAACGCGTCTATCGCCGCCATCGTACTCACCGGCGTCGTCGCGATGCTGTCATTATAATATCCCACACCCTGTACTCGCCCCACAAACTCCAGCCGATGCGCCAAAGGCTCGAACCCCCCGATCACCTTCGCAACCGCCTCCTCCCCGATCCCGAACTGCTCCGCCGCCCGCATCGCACCCGCAAGGTTCGTCAGGTTCATCCTCCCCGCAAGCCGAAATCTCTCCCGCACCCCCTTATGCACATCCTTCGCCCTAAACGTCACACACTTCCGCCCCGCCTGCCCTTCGTACTTATGATACAGCTTCATCGCCACCGGATCCTCCCCGCAGAATATCGAAACCGCGGGTTCATCCTCGCTCAATTCCTGATTCGCAAACAGACTCTCCTTCGCAGCACAGTAAGCAGCAAACGTCCCGTGCCGATCCAGGTGATTCGGCGTCAAATTCGTCAGCAGTGAAACCCAAGGCGCGGCCCCGATCCGATCAAGCTGCTCGGCCTGAAAGCTCGAAATCTCCAGCACCACCACATCCTCCGCCGCCACCTCCCCCAGTGTACCCAGCAAAGGCCGATTTCCGATGTTCCCCCCAAGCCACACCTTGCGATACTTCTTATCCGCCGCCCCCGCCGCTTTGTCCAATATATGATATGTCAGCGCCGTCGTCGTACTCTTGCCGTTGGCCCCCGTGATCCCAACTATCTTCGCGGGACAAAGCTGAAAAAATATCTCCATCTGCGACGTCACCACCGCCCCCGCCCGCTTCGCAAGCTCGACATACTGGTTTCTCGGATCCACCGCCGGATTGACGATCACCACATCCGCCGTCGCAAACTCCCGCTCAACATGCCCGCCCAGGCTCAGCGAAATATTCTCATACTCCCCCAGCCGCTTCACCGCCGCATCCAGCGCACCCTTGGGCGCAAGATCGGTCACAATCACATTCGCCCCCGCCTGGGCCGCAAAAACAGCACTGTCAACCCCCCCGCCGAACCGGCCAAGCCCCATAACAACAACTGTCTTACCCCGTAAACTTTCACGATCCATATCAAAAGCCAGCATCAAAAAACAACAAATTGTCAAATCAATCTGTCATCCGTCGCA
Source organism: Anaerohalosphaera lusitana (assembly GCF_002007645.1). Taxonomy (GTDB): domain Bacteria; phylum Planctomycetota; class Phycisphaerae; order Sedimentisphaerales; family Anaerohalosphaeraceae; genus Anaerohalosphaera; species Anaerohalosphaera lusitana. The sequence continues at coordinate 914,043 of NZ_CP019791.1, read as the reverse complement.
GGCGGGCCCAGCATAAAAAAGCCGTCGCGAAGAGACTCCTAATTTTGTCATTGCGAGGAGCGTAGCGACGTGGCAATCTCAAAGCCAACGCTTTTCACTGGCACTTTAAGCACAGCTTCCGCCTGTCGCGGCCGCACCTGAGACCAATTACAACCCGATCGCCTCGCGAAGTTCCGCATTCGCATCATCAACCGCCTGCACGATGCACTTCTCCCAGTCACCGCCGAACTTCTCCTGATACTCCGGCTTGTCGTACGCATATATGATCGAACGCGAGCTATTGACCAGCGCGCCCATCTTATCCTTATTACAGAACCGCACGCAGTCCGCAGCCGTCGCGCCCTGCGACCCATAACCCGGTACCAGTATCCACATCTCCGGATACTTCTCACGCAGCGCCGTCGTCGCCTCCGGGCTCGTCCCGCCGACAACCATTCCGACATTGCTGTAGCCGCGCTCGCCTGTTCGTTCCGATTGTTTCGCGATCTCGCCCACGACCTCGGCCAGCTTCTCATACATCTTCACTCCGTCCGCGTCCGCAAAATCCTGTATTACGCCCGCCGATGGATTGCTCGCACGCACCCACACGAATACCCCTTTGCCCTCGGCGTTGGCCGTATCAGCAAAAGGCACGATCCCATCCGCACCGGCAAAACCGTTCACCGTAATAGCGTCAGGAGTGATAATATCCTCCAGCCCCGTCATGATCGGGTTCTGCAGATGAGCCTGCGAGTAAAGACCCGCCGTGTGCCCGATATCGCCGCGCTTGACATCGCCGATAACTTCCACGCCCAGCGATTCTGCCTCACTGACCAGCGCATAATATGCCTCAACACCTTCCCAAAGATACTTTTCGAAATAGGCACTGTTTATCTTTACCGCAGGAACCTTGCCCGCCACCAGGTGCAGCACCCGATTGCAGAAGGTCGCTACCGCATCTATCGCCGCACCCGCATCCTCAGAGTCGTTCATCTCCGGATGCTCACGGATCTCAGCCGGCAATCTGTCATATACCGGATCCAACCCGACTACAAGGGGTGTTCTCTTTTTCTCAACTGCTACACAAAGTCTGTCGCCAAAATGACTTGCCACTGGCAGTTCCTTTCTTGATGAGGTTCTCTTCAAAAACACAAAGCAGACCTGAACGTCGACAAAATACGCTTTTGTCCGCAAATTCCTGTCTGCTTCAAGGCACATATTTGCCTATCTGTCGTAAAACCACTATAATCACATACTCATGCATGGCAAGTCACAAATAATAAAAGGACGTCCAATTTGAGCTCGCAAACCAAACCAGCACCAAAACAACGCAAACACCCCATCCTGCGGTACAGCTTCATCGCTGTCCTGCTCCTGGTGATCGCATCCGCCTCCGGCTTCCTTTTACTTACCTGGCAGAGCGACAAATACGAACCTGCCCCGCCCCGCCGAACCGAACGCGTCAGCACATTCCTCACCCACGACATCGCCGAAACCTGGTACAACAGCGTCCAGAACGGCAAGCCGTTCGAGCTCATCGTCCAGCAGAAAAATATCAACGACGTCATCGCAAACGAATCCCAGCTCGGCTTCAAATGGCCCATCGAGCTGGACGGCGCTCAGATATCCACCCCAGCCGTCCTCTTCGAACCGGGCCAGGTCACACTCATGGCCCCCGTACAGATCGGCAAAGTCCCCGTCATGATATCCATATTAAGCAAACCCCGCGTGGACGACGAGGGCCTGCTGACCCTCAACGTCGAAAGCGTCAAGGCCGGAATGGTAAACATAACCCCCCTCGCCCGCAAATTCGCATCCGGAATGATAAAAAAACAGCTTGAATCCACCGACCTCGGCCCAGAAGAAGCATGGCTCACCGACATCGCCGACGCTCTGCTCGACAACAAGCCCATCGAACCCTGCTGGCCCAGCCATGATGACTACATGGTCCGCCTGCTCAAAACCGACATCGCAGATCAGCAGATGCAGCTTGAATTCGACCCGTACAAGGCCGATTCCGACCCCGCCCTCGCCGCCGACAACAAAAAACGAACCACCCCCTCCAATCGTTCGTAACTCTCAATATATTATAGATTTACGAGCCGCATTCCTGCTGCTGGAGTACCCGGCACGGACGGGAATTGAACATCGATTCCAACTGGTCGGCATGCGAAAAAGTTTTTAAGAGCCGAAAATCATAAATTTCTGATATTTATTGACACGCAAGACACTTGCGTTATAATGCGGATTGCTTTTGGAAGCTGCGCCCATACTGGATTGCCGCAGCTTTCGACTTTTGTACTCGTCAAGAGAGGAACGCGAAAGATGAAGAAAGTAGGAATTTTCAGTCGTGCATAAGTTTGCTTGTCACAACTGTTGCGCGCTTTTGAACGTTGCCCATGGCGGCCATGCCGTCAAGGCGAGGATATTCAGGGACCTCGAGTCTTGTTGTTTCTGTCGTGGAAAGGCATATAAAATGGCCCGTTAAGCGATAAGAAAAACATGCTCGGCCTCTGCACCGTCGGTGGAATGGTGCAGTTCTTGGAAGTGGGAACCTGAATGTTTCCACTTTTTTTATTTTAACCATGAGGTAAAAGATAATATGAGTCAGGAACTGATAAGGATCGTCGAAAATATCGCCAGGGATAAGAACATCGACAAAGAGTCCATCTTTGCCGACCTCGAAGCCGCTCTCGTCTCTGCTGCGCGCAAAGCATTCAGCACCTCCGAAGAAACCGAGATCGAAGTCTTTATCGACCGCGACAACGGCAATATAACCGCATACAAAGACGGCGAAAAGCTCGACGTCAAAAGGTTCGGACGCATCGCCGCCCAGACCGCAAAGCAGGTAATGATACAGAAACTCAAGGCCGACGAACGCGAATCCATCTTCGCAGAATACGTAAAACGCAAGGGCGAAGCAGTAAACGGATCCATCGCACGCTTCGAGGGCGGCACAATGGTCATCGACCTCAGCAACCGCGTCGAAGCCATCATGCCCAAATCCGAGCAGATCGGCGGCGAAACCCACCACGTCGGCGAACGCCTACGCTGCATGATCCTCGACGTCCGCGAAGTCTCCAGCCAGGTCCGCATCATACTTTCAAGAACTCACCCTGACTTCATCAAAAGACTATTCGAA